>NZ_JBHTFQ010000003.1:0-405637 GCF_042666235.1 Halodurantibacterium daqingense
CGCCATCGCACTCCTCCATCATGGAAAATGCGACCAAGGTGCCCGCCGGGTGCCGCCAGAGGAAGCCCAAACCCAATGGGGGAAAAACCCCGCTTACTGCCAGACTGTCGAAAACCCGTTATAGGTCCAGGCTGCGCCCTGCGAGCTGGCCAGCACAGTGGCGGCCTCATGCGCGGGGATGCTGTCGAGGGCGGCCTGCAAGGTCGGGCTGACGGGAATCGCCACCTCTTCCCCCGTCTTGCCGCGCACGCCCCAGATCGTGTCACCGTCGATCTGGTCCTTGCGCAGTTTCAGCGCGTCGGATGGATCGAGCCCGGTATTCATCATCAGCGCCAGCGCCACCCGCACATGCGGCTTCGCGCGGGACAGGACGATGTCGCGCTCCTCGATCGTCCAGGGGCGGTTGGCATAGGCGCGGTCGCGTGGGCGGCGCTTGGGGATCACGTCCTTGGCGTAGTTCGCGGTGATCAGGCCCTGGGGGATGGCATGGCGAAACACCTCGCTCAGCAGGGTGCGCACCATGTTGGCCCGCCGCCAGCCGATCTTTTTCGCGGCCTTGTCGTGGATACCGGCTATCAGCGGCGTGTCGATCACATGGACCGGCGTGTCGCGAATGGGGGCGAGGAAATCGGCGCATTTGCGGTAATCGCGGCGCGTGGCTTCAGCCAGATTGGCGAAATGCCCGGTCTCGAAATAGCCCTTGATCAGCCCGCTAAGGGTGCCCGCACGAAGGCCCTTTTCCTTCTGCGCCACGGCGATGGCCCGGATCGTCTCGCATTGCGCGAGGAATTCGGCCGACCCTAGCGGCGCCTCGGTCAGGTCGATCTTGTGGCCCGTCGCACGGTGGTAGCAGCGCATCCGGCCGTGACGATCCTTGAATATCTTGAAGCCCTTGACGCGCACATGGGTCATCACAGCCGGTCCAGGATGTCGTCGCGCGTCATCTCGACATGGTCGGCCTTCATCGTGTCGATCCAGCGATCGATGTCGCGCCGGTCCCACAGCAGGGTGCCGCGCGCCAGCTCCACCGGCCGCACCGGGCAACTTGCCTTGAAATGCTTGATGGCAAGACCCGTGTAGCTGGCGGCCTCGGATTGTTTCAGCATGCGCTTGTCGATCACGCTGATGTTGAGATTGGTCGTGCCCATCGGCTCTCCCCCTGATCAATTCACACTCGACACCGAACCATCCCTCTCCCTCTCGTCCCCGCGCAGCTTGGTCGCGCGCTTCTGGAACCGCTCCCAGCCGGTCATGGTCAGCAGGCGGGTCTTGGGCGTGATCTCGACGAATTCGAGCCGCCCGTCGTTCATCAAGGCACGAATCTGCGCCGTGCTGAGCCCCACAAGGGCGCCAAGTTCCTTGGGCGACAGCAGCTTTTCCTGTGACAAACCCTTCTCCTTTCCTGCAAATGGACGAAAACGCATTGAATGCGGTGCCGGGCCGTGGTTCGATGGTGGAACGCAGGCATTAACGCACAAACGTGCGCTTATATGCGTTCATGCGTCATCGCAAGCTGATTGATGTCAAGAATGGTGAATCGTCCAGATACCTACCTCGGCGGCCTCGGCGCGCGCATGGCGATCGCGCGCAACGAGCTTGGCCTGTCGCAGGCCCGCATGGCCGCGGAGCTTGGCATGTCGCAGCGCGCCTATCAGAGCTACGAGACCGGCAAACGCTCGATCCCGGTCGAGGCGCTGGTCGACATGCACCGCCAGTTCGGCGTGGACCTGAACTGGATCTTGCTGGGGGTCGAAGCGGTGCGCCCGGGCCATGATTTGGCCGCGTTGGAAGGGTTCGAGACGGCGCTGGACCGTTATCTGGGCGTGACCGGCATCCGCCTGAAAAGCGAGAAGCGCGGCGCGATCGTGGCGCGCTGGTACCGGTCGTTCCTGGAGGGGAAGGAAATTCCCATGGATGACGTCCACACATGGATCGAATTGTTAAGAGAGTGATGATGAAGATCGAGAAGAGCGATGTCTGGCAGCGGCACCAGCTTGCAGCGGTGGAGAGCATGCAGCGGGATCTGGCGCGCTATACGCACCCGGTGATCCGGGCGGTGGGGCTGTGTGGGGTGGCCTATCTGGCAAGCTGGGCGGTGGTGTTAGTGCTGGGGTCTGGTGCAGGGGCGATGGTGGTCGTGGCGGCGGTGTCTGCTGCTGTTCTGGTCCTGGGCGCTCCGGCTTTTGCGCTGGCGGTGTGGGTGGAGCGGTATCTACGGAGGCGGCTGGAAGACCACATGAGTTAAGAGCAAGGGCTTCGCATTCGGCCCATAGCAGCCGTTCGGCTCGTCGGGATGCTACATGGGCGCATCTCCAGAAGCCGCCGCTCGACTACTGTGTGGCGACGACTTGGCCGTGATCGAAGCTACTCTGACCGAGGACACTCCTGAACTGAAGCTACATTTTTAAGCTGGCGCGTGAGGGGTTTCAGGGGCAACCTACGCTTGCATCTTGCTTGGGGTCGATCATGCCCTTCTATATAAGAGATTCAGTTAGTCTTGGTCCGTTCAGGATAAACCTTTCCAAATCGGGCGTCGGCATTTCTGCCGGTGTAAAAGGATTTAGAGTCGGGACCGGCCCCAAAGGCCACTACATTCACGCAGGCACGAGCGGCGTCTATTACCGGAAGACGCTTGGAGGTCTTGGCCGAAGACCGAAACCGGCCACTGCAGAAGGAAGAGCGGATTACGCTTCCGAGATTTCCAGGATCGCCCCCAACGAAAAGCTGCCGACCTACATGACCGAGGACGGCGTCCTCATGCGACGTATTATTTCAGCCGAGGCTGACGTGCTTGTCTCTGAAAGCCATTCGGAGGCTTTGCGCAGTCTGAACGAGGCGCGCGAGCGCCCCTCCTTTACACTCATTCTCTGCGTCGCCGCTGGTGTCGGCCTTGCTTTTTCGCTCGTGTCGCAGAACCCGCCCATCATCTGCCTGTTTGCAGCCCTCCTGGTTGTCGGATACTTGGTTGGGAACATGATCGACCTGCCTAGGCGAAACGTCGTATTTGCATATAATCTCGATCCCGAAGCTGAAGAGCGCTATAAAGCACTAGTCGGTGCCATCGACCGGATAGCGAGCGCCAGCAAGATATGGTTCGTCAAGGCGCAGGGCGACATCACTAACTCAAACGCTTGGAAGAGGAACTCGGGAGCTTCGTCGTTGGTGGACAACAAGGAGACCTCGGTCTCCTATGCTCTGCCAAAGGGCATCGCATCGAATGTTACGCCACCTATGATCACCATCGACGGGAAGAACTGCTACTTTTTGCCCGACTGCATTCTTGTCGAAGAAAATAGACGGTTCGGCGCCGTGCGCTATGAAAACATTCGCACCGCCGTTCGCGATCAGCGCATGATCATGGACACGGCGCCATCTGACGCGACAGTCGTGGGCCAGACTTGGAAATATGTGAACAAGAATGGCAGTCCGGATCGACGTTTCAAAGACAATCGGCAACTGCCAATCTGCTTGTTCGAGGAGATCGGTATGGTCAGCGAAGGCGGTTTCAAGGGGCTGTTACAGGTTTCGAAGCACGGGATCAGCGGAGCGTATGGTGACGCAGTCCGCGAACTTGGAAGGATCACGAAGGAACTGAAGGACGCCGAACCTCTTCTCATCACCAAGGATGGATGAGAAGAGCACGCGAGCGCTCACTATGTGCGTCTCCACTGATTTTTGCGCTCACGGCCCTCTGATCTGTATGTGGCACGCGGCCCAGAGCCGACCTTCGCCCGGGAGTGTCTGAAACTCTGTGTATCTGATCGGGGCCATGCGGTTTTCAGATACGGTCAGGCGCCGAAACGCCCAGCGAACATTATGGCCAGCTGATTGCGGGCCGCAACCCATTCCCGGACGGCGCGGCCGCCCTTTTCGAAGTTGCGGATGGCCAGGAAGATCAGCTTCGTGGCGGCCTCCTCGGTCGGGAAGGAGCCCTTGGTTTTCAGCGTTTTCCGCAGCACCCGGTTCAGCGATTCCACGGCATTGGTGGTGTAGATAATCTTCCGGATCGCGGCGCTGAAGGCATAGAACGGAGTGACCTCGGCCCAGGCCCGACGCCAGGCCGGGGCGATGGAGGGGTATTTCCCAGCCCATTTTTCTTCGAATGCCTCCAACTGGCGGGCGGCCTCCTCGGCGGTCGGGGCTTCGTAAATGGGGCGCAGGTCGGCGGCCACGGCCTTGCGGTCCTTCCAGCTGCAGAAGTTCATCGAATGCCGGATCAGATGGACGATGCAGGTCTGGACCATGGTCTCGGGGAAGGCCGCGGTGATAGCCTCCGGGAAGCCCTTCAGCCCGTCCACGACGGCGATCAGGATGTCCTGGACGCCGCGGTTACGCAGCTCGTTCATCACCGATAGCCAGAACTTGGCGCCTTCGTTGTCGGCGATCCATAGGCCCAGAACCTCGCGTTCGCCATCCCGGGTGACGCCCAAGGCGATGTAAACGGCCTTGTTTTTGACCATCCGGCTGTCGGCGTCGCGGATCTTCACGCGCAAAGCATCGAAAATGACGATCGGATACATCCGGTCCAGCGCCCGATGCTGCCATTCCCGGACCTCGTCCAGCACGGCATCAGTGACACGACTGATCAGGTCGGGCGAGACCCGCAGGCCGTAAAGATCCTCCAGATGAGCCTGGATGTCGCGCACTGACAAACCGGCGGCATAGAGCCCGATGATCTTGTCGTCTACGCCATCGATCCGGGTCTGGCCCTTCTTCACCAATTCCGGTTTGAAGCTGCCCTCCCGGTCGCGCGGCACCGAAAGCGGCACCTCGCCGTCAGAGCCCTTCACTCGCTTCGTCGCGCACCCGTTCCGGCGGTTGGCCTGTTCGGCTGGCGGCTCAGCTCCGGCCTCATAGCCCAGATGCGCGGTCAGTTCCGCACCAAGCATCCGTTCCATCAGCCGGATCTTCAGCTCCTTCATAAGCCCTGCATCGCCAAGCAGATCCTCAGGCCGCTTGCAGCCCTTCAGCAGCTCGTCCAGCAGTTCGTTGGAAATCGTCATCGTCCTTGCTCCTCTCAGGAAGCATGGACCCAATCACCCATACACAGAAGACCTGACACTCTCACCTTCGCCCCGTCGTCGAGCGCTGCAGTGCAGCTTCACTAGACCGGCCATTCTTCCATCGTGCAGTATTTTCGTAGGGAGCTGGACGGCAGAGCGGGACTTTTCTGCCGCTCCTCAGAACTGGTGCAAGGACTGCTTTGGGTGAACCCGCGCGGCGAAGCCGGTCACTTCCGTGTCGAATATCTGATAGCTGATGCCGGGCTTAGATTCCGCCTCGCGCAGGATTTTTTCATTGATTTTCCGTCTTGTGACCATCCAGTCCGCCTCCTTGCCTAACGGCACAGGCGTAGACCCGCGCCACTATCAAGACGGACCAGTGGGCCGGAGCCCGAATACGGGAAGAAGGTGGAACTTGAGCGGAGTGCGTACGTCCGGTCTCGAGCCTACGGTCGAAGACCGATTTGCATCGCGCCGACACTGTCTCACGGAACGCACGCGGCTGTGGCGAGGCAGTTATGATTCGCAAACGTGGCCAACACACCGACGGCCGACTCAAAGATCTACCCGCACAACCGAACAGCCGAACTGCGAGCTGTCCAAGCCAATCTCCATCAAGGGCACAAATAGTGGGGAGGTGCGACGAAAGAAACACGATATGGTGCCTTTTCGCCCTTCGAAAAAGTCAATAAAAATAGAAAGATGAGTACTCTTGACGCCGGTCGTCTACACTTGTAGGAGCTAGGTCCCAACTCGCGAAACCGGCACCTTTGCCCCGCGGGCGTCGCTTTATGCGGCAGACGTCCCATGCGCGACGACCTGCATGGGAGATTAGCGGTTGGTTCCAATAGAATGTAGTGGCGGCTGTCCTGCCGCCACTACATTTCGTAGAGAAAACGACCCGCCCGCTTTATTGCGTATGACCACGTATCGAGAGCGCCCAACCGGGATGCTGCGTCTGCTGTGTAGTCAACGGCATACTTCTTGGGTTGAGAATAGTAGACCGGAATGTCGTCAAGTCTCGCGCGCTCTGCAGCTATCGCAAAAAGACACATCGCTACAGAAAAAGGCTTGGGACCATACGGCGCCATCATTGACGTCTTTCTTCCACCATTCGATGCCATCCGCATCGCATCAAATGCCAAGGAGACGTCAATGGAGTCCAAATGCAAGAAATTGATTGGATCAGCGCCATCGAGAAGCGTAGCGTCTCTTTGTACAACTCTTTCGACCTGTTGAACAAACTTCCAGTTCCTTTGGATGCCAGGTGGTCCAGGCGGGAACGGAAAAAGAAGATGCATGGCTCGGGCTCGGTCATTGCCAAACATCGTCAACATGCTGTGAAGATGGAACCCAACACCTACAAAAGCAACATCGTGACTGTCCCTAGCATCCATGGTGGCGAATGTCGGAAGTACTCGGAGTGTTTCCGGACTCTCGGCAAGCACCTTTGCATGGCTGGTGCCACGGGTGTACACAACCTGCAAATTCTGAACACGATCATCAGAAACTAGTAAGCGAAGCATAGGAAAGAACCAACGCTTTGGAAAAGAAGTTATGTCGAGAATAACACTGCCGCTCTCCGCAGCGCTCCCACAAACATCTTCAATCCTATCAATTGATGCCTTCAAGTCCGCGGATTCATAATGGGCAGCGAGGGGAGCTTCTCGATCATAGTAGTCACGATTACGTCCAAATGCGCTTGCTTGGCTGTCCAAAAACTCGGGGGTGCCTAGTCTTGGGTCCTCCACTTTTACAAGAATTACTTTCGTGGCGAAGTGTGCAAGCTGTGAAGCTGAAACAACAGACCTCTTTTCGGTACCAAGGCACGCCAAGACCGTCCAGTTAGCTTGACCGTACTTCTCACACACCCAGAGCGGCCGACCCCATGGTCGGAAAACGAAGTTGGTCATCGTTTAGATTAAACCTTTCTGCACCTCAGTCGACGAACTCCGGAGGGGCACCTCATATCCACTCTCGTAAATCCAGCCAGCTACCTCCCCAATCTTTGCATAGTACGGTTCTTTTGTTCTAACGTACGGCAAGCCAAGACTTGGGCAAAAAATTGGATGAAAGTAAAATTTTGTTCGTAATTTTCGATCGCTCGATTTGGACGTATGTGGCAACATCAGGACATTACCATAGTCTGCAAGCTCCTCCAAAAATGATCGTACCTCCGGAAACTCATCCAAATCCCTGTCTAATAGAGAAAAACCATTGGCGCCGGGGTACGAGAGGTTCTTGTCATCAAGAAGTTTCTTTCTGAGAATGCTTCCAACGTTGGTGACGAAACGTGCTCGCTCAGCGCTCCTTCCAGATTGCTCGTAAATCATTTCAACCCAAGCTTTACTGGCTTTAAGTATTGAAATCGATTGAACTGAGACTGGCACAGTTGGAACCTCACCGAGCCCAATCTCTGGCCGATCGTTGCGTTGAATGAGCGTGCTCCAAATGAACTGATTCAGGCCCAAAAAGGCCAAGATGCTGCCCCCTGAGAGCTCAAGTAGTTCGCTCGCTCCACCCCAGATAGTCTTCTGCTTCGTTTCGGAGGCTATCCTAACAACCATCGCATGTGCGCGCTCCTTCCTCCACCATTGGCTAGAGCTTCTGCGCCAAGGCAGTAGCTCATCCCTCACGCTGAGATTGCCGACGTCACCCTTTTGTCGGACCCAAAGCTCACCAAGCTTAGCCTGGTAGAAGTTGCGCTCGGCAAGTGAGCGCAACGAAGACTTCGTCGTCTCGGACCAACCATCTTCAATCTTGACGTAACTTGCCTTTTCTCGAATTCCGAGATGCTGATTAACCTTTTCCTCTGGGCTAAGATTTCTGCCATAGACTTCTTCAAACTTCTTCGCTTCATCACCTTTCGGAACATCAAAACCCGAAAAGCGAAGCCGTCGCGCGAATACATCGACGGCAAAACGATCAAACACGTGCCCAACGCGACTGCTATCGTCTTCGTGCTTGCGCAAAATGTCATCTAGGTCGATGTACTTATAGTCACGCATTTGCTCAAGATTGCCGGATGTTCCGTGAATCTTGCCGTGGCTCTTCCAGGAGTAACCTCGTGTCCCAATTCGATATGAGATTTCACCATTTCGAGATGAAAGCGCCTTATTGATCACAGCTCGATAGTCAACTGCTTCTCCGGCCGTTTGTCTCGACGAAATGCTGCCAAGTTCTTCGTACTGATCGATGTCTGCAAATACGCGAGTTCGACTGTCGATCCATCCGCCAACTCTCAAGAGTTCAGCGATCACAATTTGTGGGCTGCCGATGGCAGTAATTGTATTTCTTATCGAATGATCAAGATCGCGGTCCTTCCCATGCAAGAACCTTCTATACGCACGAGCTCGATCTCCCAACCTTGAACGAAGTTGTGCGAAGCTCTCGCACCTTCCTAGCCAACCCTCCCAAATAGGATGATTGGCTACTTCAAGTGCGAACTGATCAAAGTCAGCTTTTTCGCCCAGTAAGCCGACTTCAGAGCGAATATGCTTTGGGGCGACCAAATATTGCTCTATGCTTGAAAGAATGCTGTCACATAGCAGGTAGTTTAAGAAATCAGCAAACTGTAGCTCTGTTTGGAGGACGTCAGCGTCAATAGCGCTACGGTAACCAAAATCGATTACGTTTTGATGTGCAAGGTTTACTGAGCCACAGATAAATTGGCGGAGGTCTTCGCGAACTGGGAAGGGTTCGCGAGCGGTGTCGAACTCCATCCGTACCTTTGGCTTCAGGAGGCTGAGAAGCATGCTTTTACCGCAGCCTTGAATGCCAGTAACAACGATGTTCCCTGGAAGAAACAGCGCCTCTGTGTGCTCCACTAGTAGTGGACTGAACACTGTCACAAACTCGTGAGCAGAAATCCTGTCCCCGACATAAAGTTCAAAGAAGGGGTTTGACTTCATGACTGCCTCATAACTCTCGGAAACAGCGGCTTCCATTGCTCGGATTCATGGTGGAAGATTGGAAGTGTGTTGTTCGGACAGTTTGAAAACAGTACCACTTTTGCGCCTGTCTCCTCAAAGCCGTACATGAACTCTTCTGTAGCTGCTTGCAGTGAAGGCATGATACGTCTCAAGAAGGCATCAACCTCGGTGGCTTCGGCTCTGCGTGACTTCTCAAAATCCAAAACCACTTCATCAGGCAGTACCACAATCGGGTCGTACCGGACATTCGTGAGGCCGTTGGTAAGGTCGATAAGTGCCTTGTCGCCCTTCGGGCACACCACCAAGGGGCAGAACAGTATCGGGATGTCTGAAAGCGCCCTAGAAGCGAACTTGACAGCGGCTTTTGACTGTCGACCTGATCCAACGAAGTCTTCCAGAAGAACAAGCCCCTTTATCTTGTTCCTGGTGACATATTCTCTAATCTTACTTTCGTCGCCAAGACGCGCAAGTGATCGCCAGTCCGGTCGAACTTCTTTGCTCTTCAGTCCATTGACTTTGAGAAAAGAGTTGATCCGCAGGCTGTCCGATACCGGGCAAATCCATAGTTCATCCGCGTGGGTCCGAATACTGCTTTCGACAGAGACTGAGAAAGGGTCGAGATTGGTCGAGTCAAGTATCCATCGCGCGATGGATCCCCGATATGCCGATCGATACAGCGCCTCAAATTCCCGCCGCCCAACATAGAAAACGTCCAAAAGAAGTGCGAGCAGCATTTGCTGATCTCGTGGATCGGATAGGTTGTTGATCCAATCAAGGAGACGTGCGCGAAATGGGTGAAACTGAGCAGGCTCATAGTCATTGAATACCTTTCTGCTCAGGTAGTTCAGTAATGTTATTGATTCCTCGGGTAGCGGGCTCTCATCGCCAGGAAAATCCCATTCCTGAGGCAGCTCGGTCAATTTCTCACTCATAGAAGTTCCCTGCAGTACTTCGCTAGCTCTAACGCCATAGGAGGTGGCACTGCGTTCCCTATCAGACGAAAGGCCGTTTTCTCATTTCTTGGAAACTTGATCTTATCTGAGAATCCCTGAATTCTTGCCGCCTCACGTACTGTCATCCCCCGATGCTCCAACGGGTGAAGGAAGAGCTGGATATCACCAAATCGGGTGTCAACTGTAGGGGATACATCATCCGCTCGTAGTCTGCGGTACTTACCGTTAAACGTGTTTGTTAGGTCGATTTCATTCCCAACGACTCTCAAGTATCCAATGCGCCTAAGATTATCGATCGTTTGGGCGTCAGCACTCGCACAAGTGGCGGAAAGGCGGTCGATGCTGACCGGATCGGCATCTCCATAGGACCGCTTGCGCTCCGTCCTGCGCAGCTGTCGAACAGCATGAAGCACCTGCTTCTCAGCACTGTTTGTTGATCCAAAAACTTCTGGGATCTCCCAAGTTGGTACGCTGTTTGGTCCAGAGCGCACGTTACAGAGTTTTTGACCAGGCTTTATCCTCAGTGCTATCCGGTAGTGTTTTGAGTCAGGACTATGGCAGATCGGCTTGTGATTTATGTCGCTGTCTGAAATGCCGGAAAGTACAGAGGAGAGTTTTACGGCTTCACGGGGCGAGGCACGATACATTGTGAAGGGAGCGTTCTTTCTTGCGATAATCACGGTTCGGCGACGCCGTTGTGCTACTCCGAAATCTGTCGCTGAGAGTACCGACCATTCACAATGATAGCCTGCCGAAGCTAGCGCCTCTAAGGCAGTGCTGAAGTAACAAGTATTCCTGCGGTTCGTGAGGGCTTCCACGTTTTCAATGACCGCAAGTTGAGGCTTGCTTCGGGCGATAATTGAGCAAGTGGAAATGAGAAGGTCATTTCTCTCGTCGTTGGCCTTGTACCCGCCGCCCGTGGAGAAGCCTTGGCAGGGTGGGCCAGCTATAATCACATCGGGCTGGAAGGGAAATTCAAAGTTTTTATCTATCATGAGCTGCCGCGCCACCGGTCGAAGGCTTGAATTGTAGCATTCTACCGCGTCAGCATTCTGATCAGCTGCGAAATGGATTCTGAACCCAGCCTCTTCGAAGCCGTGATCAAGCCCTCCGCAACCCGAGAATAGGCTTGCAATCTTGATTTCGGCGGATGAGTGGTCGAACACTGATATTGATCTTCGTTTCATGTCGCCTGTTTTGCGGCAGGCTGGGTGGCTAGTGAATGACTCGGTGAGCCCTATCGACCTTGCTGGGGTGGGTGAGTGGTCGAGGACGATCTCTATGTGTATAGTGAAGCCCTTGGCGTTCCTCAACGATTAGCTGTAGCCTGCTTGCTTCTGATGCTGTGAGCTTTTTGTCGGTTTCCAAGCGGCCCGGGCACTGAGAATGTCGCTTTTGCTTCAGAGGGTTGATAGACAATCCGGTTGTCGTGTGGGGGATTACCCTATAGTCGAGAGCCGGACATGCATCCCTGCCGCAGCGAATGACTGCTTCCCGCCCTCTGCGAAGGCGACTGCGGGATCGACGTGCCCGGCCGTTCCCCGACACTCATCCAAAGTGTCGCGAACACCCGTATGCCATCCGTCGCGGCTGTGGTTCAGCAACGCGCTGTGGGGCTGATGATGTGATCGACCGAGCAGGGCAGTGGCATTGAGGAAGGGCACACGTTCGAACGCAGTGTGGGCCGACGACAAAAGTGCTCGCTTGGAGATGACTCTATCTATCCGTCGCGTTCGCGCCGCCAGTCCGCGACCTTGGCTGAGATGGCTGCGCATCTGCCCGAGAACCCCCGTCGCGACGCCTGGGCGTTGGATGCTTGCCTAGCTCTGATGCCGGCAGGTTCAACCTCGCAGTCCGTCGTCGTCGACCCCCCATCATCTGGAGTTGACCAAGGACCGAGGCGCAAGGTGAACATGGTTGCATGGTCAAAACAGGTCATCCGGGGTCCTCCTGACTTCGTCGCGAGAACATCGTGGATCACTCCTGACATGGTGCTGTCAGAAGTGGGCCCTATAGTGGCAGGAGACATCGTCGCGCCACGGCCACCCATGAGAAAATCCAGCCGCCTTTTCGAGACCATCCAGATCTTTCGTTCGGCCAAGGGCCCGCTGCGCGCCGAGGACCTTGCGGCACGGCTGGAGGTTTCGGTGCGCACGGTCTACCGCGACATCTCGACCCTCCAGTCGATGCAGACCCCGATCGAGGGTGAACCAGGTGTCGGCTATGTCATGCGCCGCGGTTACAATCTGCCGCCGCTCAATTTCGCTGAGGAAGAGGTCGAGGCGCTACGTGTCGGCCTGAGCATGATCAGTCGCTCGGGCGACCGCGCCTTGCGACGCGCGGCCGATTGGATTGCGGAGAAGGTGGACGCTCTGCACGCTCCGGCAAGCTGGCTGCAGGTATCGCCTTGGGGGGCGCCGGAAGACGACCCCCAACTCGGATGCGTGCCGAAAGCGATGCTCCGCGCGGCGGTGCGAGAAGAACGCGTGCTGCGCATTGATTACGTGGATGCGGAGGGCGCTAGGACGACGCGCGACATCCGGCCCATTGGCATCGTCTATCACATCAACGCCGTCCTCTTGGCGGCATGGTGCGAATTGCGTGCGGGCTTGCGCCATTTCCGGACGGACCGCATCTATGCCTGCGAGCCGACAGGGGCCTTCTTCACCGGCCAGGGCGAGGTCCTTCGGAGCATCTGGTCAGAGCAGAACCGCTGGAACCTCCGTGAGGACGGCTCCTCAATGGACGACGACGCAGGGTGACGTCCGGTGGTACGGAGGCAACTGCTGGAGAAGTCCCGTTCGCAATTTGCTGCCCGTCGCCAAAACACGTTCTAGCTGCGGCTTACTTGCGCTTCCGGCCCAGAGCGGCTGTTCGGCCAACCTGTTTGTTGCCGCGGTGCGACCCGTCAAAGCAGCCTCTTAGTGCCGCGACGAGTAGAGAGCCGGTGTTCACCAGAGGCATGAACATAAAGCGACCCATCATTCATCTGATCCGGCAGCACCCCTACTTCGAACAAAAAGCGTTCGAAGTGTCGGTTGAGGAAAAACACTTCATCCAAGCTCGTCCAATCTTCCAAACGGCGATCAAAAGCGGCAAGGTCTTCTTCAAAGAGCTTTGACCACTTCCAAAGTTCAAGCTGTATGAGCGTTTGATCCAAAAGCCCGTGCGATCTGTGCGGACCGATCATCGAAGCGCGCGCCGCAAAAAACCTTGCCATTGCCGCCATGAAACCCGACACATGGGCGGCACAGGTTTCGAAAAAGCGTTCGTGATCACCGTCCTCATTATACTCGGCATACGCATCTTTCGTAACGGAAATCATCTGTTCAAGTTGCAGGTGCGCTTGTTCAGAATAGAATTCCAGCGTCTTCATGCTAGGAGCGACGAGCCGGGTGGAAAAATAGGTCGCTGGAAGCGCGTCATTGTACCGATAGAGCCAGCCCTCATAAGGGTCCGGGTATAAGGAAAGAAGCGTGCCCGGGAACTTCCCCTCCACAAGTGCGTTGAAAGCGGCCGTCCCCAAGCAGTAACTGATGACTGAAATGGCCTCGCCGCTTTGGGTTTCATCTTCCGAAATCAACTGCTCTGCGAGGTAGCCTCTGAGGACAACGTGTGTCTTGATGCCATCGTCACGTCGCACTGCGAGCGGCATGGCAACACCGTTGGGATTAGCGCCTGCCGAGGGATCAATGCCGCGGTCAACACCCAAGCCACGATCAAGTTCCTGTAGTGCCGCAGCATAGTCTATGGCAAACGTGATGCCGTCCAAGCGATGAATGGGGAACTTGCCCCCAAATATTTTGACCACTTCGTTCAGGCTTTCTGCCACGTTTCTCGCGTACGTTTCGTCTCCGAAGTCCCTGAAGGAAACCGAATACGAAAAAAAAGCCATCGCCGACAGGCAAATCAGTCCATGTGACTGGCTGGACTTCCTCCTGCGCGGCGTTCGAGCCATCACGGACGAATTCCTCAACAGCTCCACGCAATGCCGATGAAGTAATGCCTTCTATCTTAGCCCGAGCGGGACCACCGAGTACCGCAAGATGGGCTTCTTCCACCTCCTCTCGTCGGTTACAAAGATAAAAGGTAAAGCAGCTTTCACGTGCTGCTTGGTTATAAATTTCTGAGACCTCTTTCCAGTCAGCTGCAGCACTTCCGACTGCCAGTTTTGAAGAAGTCAGTGGGATAACAACTCGGGTCATGCTTTCTTTTTCCGCCAGTATGTATGGCCCCCACCCTTCGGCATCTTCCGCGATTGCAACACAATCAGGCAGAACAGCATCCTTGGAGGGTAACTCCACAACGCGCCATTGAAGTCCTTCCAGAATGGCCTTCTGGAGCGTGGGCACCAGTTCTTTCCCGAGAAACTGAACATGTGCGCTTTGAATCATCGTTTGGAAACGCCCCTGGAAACGTTCTAGGAGAGCTGCGAATTCCTTTGATGCTGCCTTCTGCAGGAGATCGCAATCCTCTCGGATAGCATGATAGAGCAATCGCGCAATTGCTCGAGGAGTCACGCTGGTGGGCGAACTGATCAGATATTGTTCAAGCTGCTCTATTGCCATGGCCTCGAATCGCGATGGAACACGATGTTTGGGCAACTCCAAACTCTCAAGAATTTCAGTTGGTCGATGAATGAGAGCATCAATTGATAGAACCAGTTCAGATGCTCCCGCTTCGATAAACTCACGCAGGTACGCAGCTCGAATCGTCAGATGCGCCACTATCTCGCTTATCTGGTGCGCAGGTAGTAATTCGCCAATCGGCACAGCACGAGCGTCTGCAACATGGAATTTCAGTTTTTTCTCGTATTCCGTGATCAAGTCATCTAGCGTGGGCGCATCTGTTGTCGCGGGCTTAGAGTAGAAATCCCTTGTTGCAGCAGCATCACCGCGAGAAACTGGTATGGGATTTGGCAAGCCACGCCGGTACATCCAGAGCTTGTCGTTTCCATCTGGAATAACAAATTCCTTCAAGAAGTGCTGTGGGATGAAATGTTGTTTTCGACCAGCCATGAAAGCACCTAACCCCAAAGTAAGCGAGCAATCTCATTCACAAATACAACCAGATACGGAGTCAATATGTTCTGTGGGTGATATTATCAATTTATGATCCCAAAGACATTTTCCATCTGCGTTCGTCTTAGCCTTCTGCCGGGCAAGTGGTGGTGGATCGTCGGCCGTGTATGGCACGGTGGCCTTCCAACTTGCCCTCGTTCGGCTTGCGGTCAGAAGGCATCATCGACCTCCGTGTGGACGGTGCGGACGCTCTTGGGCAGAAGCGTCAGCTTTTCCGCGAGCCGAGCGTTTCCGTGCGCAGGGCGAGGGCGTCCAGATCAAACAGGCGAACGCCTACCAACGCGGCAGCCTCGAACACGATGCCGATCTCGGGCCCCGGCGCGCCCTTCTCGATGTTGTAGAGCGTCGTGCGGCTGATGCCGAGGCGGTCGGCCATGTCCTGGGCGGTCATGCGACGCTCCATCCGTCCGATCCGGATCATCTTGCCCAGAACTGACAGGGCCTCACGCGTTTTGGCGCGCGTAGGTTCTTTTGCGTTTCATGGCGGGTTCCAGCAGGTTTGTTCAGTTTGATGGTCACAAAGGTCTTTAACGTCCATTTAAATGAACACCCGATACAATTGACGGCGACCGATCTAGAGGCGGCAGGCCTTCGCCAGTTCCTCGGTCTCGATTGCCGCGCCGACAGCGCTGAAATCGCGGGCATCCATGCCAAGCTGGCCACCGATGCGGCGCCAGGCCCCTGCGATATGGCGTGCCATGTCACCGGTCATCTGCTCCGCAGCTCGCCTGTCGATGTCGAAGAAGGCCGAGGCATCGAGCGCCGCGTCGATCGAAGGCAGGTTGCCATGGATCTCGGAGATCGCGGTCTGCATCCGGCCGCCCGGACGATGCTCGGGGTTGATGTCGAAGGCCGGTGACAGCCGCCAGCCGCCGGGCGCGCGCAGAAAGCCATGATTGCGAAGATGATCGTCGGTATTCCTGATCAGGATGCCGAAGACCATCCGGCGATAGAGTTCAACGATCTGCCGGGCAGGATCCACGCAATGGCGGCGCATCGCCATGGCGAGGTCCTCGTAGCTGCTTGCGGCCGTTCCCCCCAATCCCAGAAAGGTCTGAGCCGAGATGAACGGGATCCTGTCCATGTGATCCGCCCCAACCCTGTCGAAGCGGCGGATGAGGGCGGCCGGGAACCGTTGCGAGGTGTTCAGGATATCCGCGACGCAGGCGACTGCATAGTCGTCGTCGATCTTGGGCAGCTTGACGATCCAGAGCGCACCTTCGCTGTCGCGCGCATTCACCTTGGGCCGGGCACCGCCCAGAGAGCCGACCGCTTCGGCCAGAAGATCACCGCCAACAAGCTCGGCGCGACGTCGGGCGTAGCCGGCGGGATCTTCCTCGAAGGCTCGCGCCTGGCGGATGACCTCGTCGAGATCGTGCAGGCGTGGCACGTTCACGCCGTCAGCGCGCGGTGGGGCAAGTGCAGTGGCCTCCGCCCCAGGACCGTCGAAATAGCGCAAGGCCCCGATCCTCAAGCGATCGTCGGACTCAAGCAGGTAGTCGAGTTCGGTCAGATACTGCGTTCCGCGCAGCAATTCGATGATCTTGCGCCCCCAGCTATCGGGCGCGGTGTCCGTCATGGGCAATGGAAGGGCAGAGCGTTCGCCGTCCCGGCGGCTGTAGAAGGGTGCGGCCCCGAGCGGCATGTCCGGCGAAAGCGGAAAGGCCCGTTCAAGCGCAAGCCAGCTTTCATGGTAGGTGAAGGCCGAGGTTTCGCGGGTGCCGTCCGCCTCGAAGATCAATTCGCCAACCGGAACCGCCCGGGTCCCGATCCGCACATCGATACGTCGTGTCGGCATCACCACCCCTCCGGCGCGTCGTCAGCGGCATCCGCCGCCGGACCTTGGCTCTTCTCCGACGGTGACCTCCGTCGACGGGAGATGTTCTTGGGCAGCGTCTTCTCCGCCAGCATCAATCCGAGCTCATCCGATGCCGGATCGACGAGGTCGGCCAGCCGGTCGAAAAGCCCCAGTACCGACAGGGCCATCGCCAGAGTGTTCAGCGAGACGCCCGGATCGCCCTGTTCCAGGCGGTGCAGCGTGCTGCGTCCAACGCCCATGCGCGCCGCCATGTCGGTTGTTGATATCCGGCGTGCCCGGCGCGCGCGGGAGATGTCCTGCCCGAGTCGCGCGATACCGCGGGCGATCGAGGGGTGAACCGCGCTCCCCTTGGTGCGTGCTGCTTTGTCGGTGCTGGCAGTCATTGTCCTGCATCTCGGTCAGAAAGGTTGTTTTTGTCTCACTTGTGATACGAAAGATATGATGAGCCACCCCCCCGTTGCAACCCCCACCCTATGTCTTCAGTCGTTTTTTGTTTTGTAAGTGACACAAAAAACAATTTTCTGATTTACATGCGAGACAAATCGGGCCGACTGGCGTCGGCGAATGCTTCTGACTGCGCCAACCCCTCCAGCGCCTTGTCGACCTCGCGCGCCTTCTTGGCCAGCTGTGCCTCCCACAGGATGCGGAACGCTTCGGCGAATTCGACCAGGCCCCTGGCGAAGGTGCGGATCGTGGTCATGTCGTCGTGGGTGAACGGGATAGGCCGGCCGCGCAGTTTGGCCTCGTTCAGCTTGCGGGCGATGTGATTGACCGCGGCGCCTTCGGTGGCGACCTGCGCACCCCAGGCTCGCAAATGGTCGCGCACAACCGGATCGGCTGGGCGCAACAGGATGTCGGCCGCCCCCATAAGGCGGCGCAGGGCGGCGGGTTGATCGGTGATGCCGCGACGCGCCAATGCAGCCTGAAACCCCGCCAGCTGACGCGCGCTCAGGCGGGTGCTGATCGTTGTGGTGGCGCAAGGGCGCGTGCCTTTGGCCCGGCTCAGCGTGTTGTGGATCGTCCGGGTCGAGACGCCAAAACGGCGGGCCAGAGTGGAGGTAGGGGTGCCCCCGGCGCGGGCCGCGATGATCTGGCAGCGTTCGTCGTCGGTCAGTTTGCGATGGTGGCGCATGTGAAGTTTACGTTCCTATTTCTTGCCAACTTCCTCCAAGCCCCCCGCCTCCCAGCGTCAGCGGAGGCGGGGGGCTTGGAGTCCGTTTCGGTGGGTTTGCTTGGTTGGACCGGGTGCAGGAGACGCGATGCGGGAAACGCGATGCGCACAGCACGAGGCAGGAAACGCGGCGCAAAGGACGCGATGCGTGATGCGAAAGGCGCGGCGCAGGGGACGCGGGACACGGCACACGCTCCGGAAAGCGGGATGCACGGAACGCGACGCGCGGCGCATCTTTCGGAGAAGGCGCCCGTCATCCTCCCAACCCTGCCGCGCGAAGCTGGCCATCGGTCACAAGCCCCGCCGCCATCAGCGCCTTCACCTGCGGGGCGGTGATGTGTTTGCACATCGGGCTGCGGTCGCGCACCCAAGAGGCCAGCCGGGCGTGGTGATCTGCGGCCAGCGCCGTCCGCACCTGCCGTTCCTCGGCCATCACCTCAAGGAAGCGCTGCCACCGGCGGGCGGCGAACCAGTTGTCCGAGAAACAGACCTTCGATCGGGTGAAGCCCGCGCTCTCGGTCGCATAGGCTTGCACCGCGCGCAGCAGGTCGTCCGGGTCGATCCCCTCGGCCAGCGCCTCAGAAATCGCCTCCACGCTCGCCGCCTTCCCGCGTTGCCGGTCCTTCGGGTAGGCGGCCCAGATCCTTTCAACCCTTTCATCCACCGCCGCCTCCGCGCGCTTGCGCGTAGGTGGTTTATGGATGGTTTCAGGGTGGTTTGGGGTCCACCCTGGACCCCGTACCCCGTCCACCCTGGACCCCCTACCGGGGTCACGCTGGACGGGGTCCACTGTGGACCCCGTCCCCTCATCGGGCTCGGCGGAGCTTTCCAGCGCCATCACGCGGTCCAGCACGATCCGGTAGATCACCGTGAAACCGTTCTTGCAGGGCCGCCGCCCGGTCTCGACCAGGATGCCCTCGCGCAGGAAATCGGTGATGGTCCGCTTGACGGTACTTTCGCCCAGCTCGGTGTGACGCTGGATCGTACCCTTGGAACACCAGATGCCCGAGCCGTCATCGCTCGCCTTGTCGGCAAGGAACATGATGATCTGCTTGCGGGCCGCGCTGCCGAAGACCCGGTCGGCGCAGAGATTGGCGATTTTCCAGCTCATGCGCGGGCCCCCGGGAAGGAGGAGCGGCGGCTCGTCAAAGGCGACGGATCATACCGCTTGACAGAACGGAAAACGCTGCCGCACCATCCGCCCAAATCCCCTTTCCGGGCTCGCAAAAGGTTTGACAATCGACCCGTAAGTGCCTGATTTTCCGTGGTGGGTTTGACAGAAATTTCGCCCGTAACCGCCTGATCTTCCATCCACAACTTGGGATTGAAAATCCTCGTGTCGGTGGTTCGATTCCGCCCCCGGGCACCACTTAACAAGCTGGAATGTCTTTGGTCGCGTGTAGACTTCAGTTGGACCTGATGTGACGCTTTTCGGGGACAGGTTTGACACTCTTCGTCCGCCTGCGTTGACTTCCCAGTGTCGGCGTCGTCTCTCGGTTCGCGGCGTGTTCAGTTGCCGCGCCATCATCGTTTCTCTGCCCAAGGGGTCCGCGAGGTGGCTTTCATCGAGGCGCGTGCTTCCGGGTCGGCAGGCGCAGATTCCCCTGACGGACGCAGCCTGTGCCGGTTGCGACCTTCCGCTCAGGGGCGGTGATCTGCCACCGGCATCGCGAGTCCCAAGTCAGCCAGGACCTCCTGCGTATGCTCGCCCAGCTGCGGGGGCGGGGATGCGGTCCCGGGCCCATCATGGGCAAAGCGGAAGCCTGCGTTGAGAATTGTGGCGCGAGGCACAGCCTTGTTCGGAACTTCGACCGACAGTTTCAATCCGCGATCCTGGAGCTGGGGCAGGTCGAGCACGTCGCGCACCGGGCGCACCGCTCCGGCGGGCACTCCGGCCTTGGACAGGAGTTCTTCCCATTCAAGGCCGCCACGGGTGCGAAAGGTCTGCGCAAGTTCGGCCTGCAGCGCGGCGTCATTGGCCATCCGCGCCTCTGCATCGGCGAAGCGCGGATCAACGAGGAGTTCGGGCCTGCCAATCGCGGTGCAAAGCCGTTCATACTGGTTCTGTTGGACTGCACCGATCGTGATGGGCAGGTCGCGCGTTGCAAAGGTGTCTGCCGTCGGTGCGAGGGAAAATCCGCGGTTGCCGGTGCGGCGCGGTTCGGTGTCCGAGATGAACATCGGGTTCACCACCGAGGCCATCATCACCAGCGAGGCGTCCAGCATCGACATGTCGATATGCTGACCGCGGCGCTGCGGGTCGCGTTCGCGCTGCAGATACGCCGCCTGGATCGCAAAGGCGGCCAGAAGCGCGCTGTAGGTATCGACAATGGGAAACCCGATGCGCATCGGCCCGCTGTCGGCTTCGCCCGACAGACCCATGAGGCCCGAGACGCTCTGGATGATCTGGTCAATGGCGGGATAATCCCGCATCGGCCCGGTCTGGCCGTAACCGGAAATCGAGCAGAAGATCAGCGAGGGATTATCCTTTCGCAGGCTCTCGTAGCCCAGGCCAAGGCGGTCGATCACGCCCGGGCGAAAGTTTTCCACCATGATGTCGGCTGAAGCCACCAGCCTGCGCGCGGCCTCTTTCCCGAAAGGTGTCTTGAGATCAAGCACCACGGATTTCTTGCCTGCATTCGCCCCTATGAAGGGTTCGGCCATGCCGCGCAGGTCTCGCCGCTGGGTGTAGTTGCGCAGTACATCCCCGGTTTCGGGTTCAACCTTGATCACCTCGGCGCCCAGCAGGCAAAGAAAATAGGTCGCCAGGGGGCCGGCAATCACGTGGCTGAAATCGGCGATGCGCACGCCGGCCAGGGGTTGTGGCAAGGTCTGTCCTCCTGATAGTCGGTTCACAAATTGAACTAATATTCAGGGGGGTGTCAAGCTGTCAGTCTCCCGGCTGTTCCGCCACATGGCTTCCTGTGCCAGAGCGCGCGGCGTGGCGCAGCGCCAGGTGCGTGTGCAGGCGGTTGAGAAGTGCAAACAGCTGGTCGCACTCATCCCGTGAGAATGGTTCAAGAAGGGCCGCATGCTGTGCGGCCATGTGCGCGTCGATCCGGCGGAACTTCTCGGCCCCTGCGGCAGTCAGGTGCAGCGCATTGAACCGCTTGTCGTTCTCGGCCTTTTCGCGGTGGATGAGCCCCCGGTCCTCAAGGCCCTTGATCAGCTTGGTCACTGCAGATTTCTTGAAGACCAGCGTTTCCGCCAGTGCATTCTGGGAAATGCCGGGGTTGTTCGCCAGAACGCTCAGCACGACGATCTCGCCCTGTTCGGCGCCAGCATCGTCGTAGAACGAGGCATTTTCCGCACGGATATAGGCCCGCAGCGCGCGGCTCAGAAAGGGCAGGTTTCGGCGCAAGGGGCCAAGCTCGACCGGCTCGGTCGGCGGCTCCGGGGTGTCCTTCGTCATCTGGTCATTCTCCGGCTGGGGCTGGCCCACTATCGCCGCCATGCCGTGACTGTCAAACAACAGGCTTGACCTCGTCCATATAGTTCATAAAGTGAACTGTAAGTGGAGGGATCATGACAGCAGCAAGCGAGGAAGCGGCCGCAGCGCTAGAAGCGGCGTTCAACAGCCGGGATGAAGGCTGTAGCGCCGACATGCCGCGGGTCGGTCTGTTCGGAAACGGCATTCCCGAAGTTGTGGTCGCCGCGGCAGGGGCATGTCCGGTACACCTTTCGATGGGGCGCCGCGCCCTGCCGCATGCGATTGAGCAGGTGATCGAACCCTTCGTGGACGCAGAGGCGCGCATCTTTCTGAACCGACTGATGCAGGGGGATTTCGCCGGCTACGCGGGCATCCTGTTCGCCCGCGACGACATCGCGGCGCTGACCGCCTATCAATATGCGGCCGAGTGGATCCGCCAGGGGCAGGGGGCAGCCGGAGTGCCACCGCTGTTTCTGTGGAACTTCGTGCATACGGCCAGCGAGGCGGCGCAAGCTTTCAACCGTATCCAGCTGGAGAAACTGACCGACTTCCTGCAGGGGCAGGGGCTTGCCCAGCCGCAGCACGGATGGGCCCGCGCCGCCGGGCACGAGAAGTCGCGGCGCCAGGCGCTTCAACGACTCGAGGCATGGCAGGGGCGGGGGCAGGGTGGGGCGACGGCGATGCAGTGGCGTAATGCGGGCCGCTTCATGCCCGCGGAGCGCCACGCCGAACTGCTTGAAAAGGCGCTTGCCGCAGCCGGGGCGCCGCGCGGTGGCAGGCGGCTTGGGCTGGTCGGCTCACCGCTTGCCTGCGTGGAAACCTACAGGGCCTTCGAAAGCCTTGGCCCCATCGTATGCGACCTTCAGCCCTGGGGCAGCGTCTGGCCCGGTGACCCGGCGGCGGTTTCCGAGCCCGCGTCCCTTTTGCAGGCATTGGCCAGCGATGCCGCATCTGCGCGTATCGTGCCGGCTTCGGCCCATCGCGGCGCCTTGCTGAGGGCGCTTGAAACCCGGCGCTGCGACCTGGTCATCTGCCAGATTTCGCAAACCGACGACAGCTTTGGCTGGGAGATCCCGAGCCTGGAGGCCGAACTGCGCGCCCGTGGCATCGGTTTCGTCAACCTCGGCTTCCGGGATCCCGAGCCTGATGAGGCCTGGCGGATCGCCGCCGCCGCCAGGCTGGCCGGTGCAGGAGTGCCCGCATGACCTATGTTCCGCTTGAAACGACACGACGCGCGGCAGAGTATCAGCGCGACTGGGCCCGGGGCCTGCGCGAGCAGATCACCAGCGGGGCGCAGTATGCCTTCGTAAATGCAGATACGCCGCACGAACTGTTCCACGCGATGGGCATGCCCATCGTCACCAATCAGTGGTGGTCGGCCATCATCGCCGCCAAGCAGCTGTCCGAGTATTACTTCGACCATATGAGGCAGCTTGGCTACCATGACCGGCTCGCGCGGTATTCCAGCCTGCCGCTCATTGCCGCGCTGGAGGGGGACCAGTCGCGTCAGCCCTGGGGCGGGTTGCCCGATCCCGCGATCCTCTGTGCCCGCCAAAGCGCGGACGATCATCAGAAGATCTTCGCGCTTTGGGCCGAGCTTACGGGCGCACCGCTTGTAACGCTGTCTGCGCCTGCGGTGCCGGATCCCGCCCCGGACTGGTGGCGGCGCGCGCGCGCGGATTGGGAAGCCTTCTATGGCACCGATCGGCTTGACCTGATGGTCGCAGAGTTCCGCGACCTGATCGCGCAGCTCGAATCCCTGACGGGCCGCCCTTTCGACATGGCGGGCTTTGCCCGCTACATGGAGGCCATCGATCAGCAGGAACGCATCTTCGAGGAAGCGAACGAGATCCTTGCAACTGCGCCGCGCTGCCCCATCCGCATCTCGGAACAGATCCCCAATGTGATGATCCCGCAGTGGCACCGCGGATCTGACTGGGCGATCCAGCATGCAACCGCGTTTCGCGATGCGCTGCGCGACCGGGTGCAGGCGGGGGTCTCGGTCGTGCCCGACGAACGGATCCGCATGATGTGGATCGGAGCAGGTCTCTGGTTCGATACCAGTTTCTATTCCGCCTTCGAGGACAGCCATGGCGCCGTCTTCGCCTGGTCGATGTATCTGCCCTTCGCGGCCGACGGCTATATCCGCAAGGATCACGGCGATCCGTTGCGCACCTTGGCCGCCCGCGTCTCGGCAATGAACGAACAGCTGCACCAGCCGCCCTGGGTCAACGCCTGGCTTGTGCATCAGGCCCGCAGCTACCGGATCGATGTCGCGCTGATGCTGATCCCGGAACACGACCGTTTTTCGGCGCAGGGGTCGCTGTTTGCCAAGCGCGCGCTTGAGGCGGCGGGCGTCCGTGTGATCGAGATCTGGTCGGACATGGTCGACAGCCGGACCTGGAACCGCGAGGAAATGATCGGGCGGATCAGCCCGGTTCTCGACGCGGTTCTGGCAGAAAAGAATTGACATGGTTCACTTTATGAACCGTTATTCTGTTTAGGGAGAGCGGCCTCGGCCGTGGGGGAGGAGAGCGCCATGGGTGCGTTGGATGGGCTGAAGATTGCGGATTTCTCCTGGGTCGGCGCGGGCCCCCGCGCGACCAAGGATCTGGCCGACAACGGCGCCACCGTCATCAAGATCGAGTCGCGCCGGCGCCTTGATCTTGGCCGGCTCTCGCCCCCCTTTGCCGGCGGCGTCAAGGATCCGGATGGCTCGGCCTTCTTTGCCCAGACCAACACGTCGAAGAAAAGCGTCTCGATCAACCTGTCGGATCCACGCGGGGTGGATGTGGCGCGGCGGCTTGTCGCCTGGGCGGATGTGGTGGTCGAGAATTTCGGCCCCGGCTACATGGAGCGGATCGGCCTTGGCTGGGACGCGTTGCAGCGCATCCGCCCCGGCGTGATCCTTGCCAGCGTTTCCGTGGCGGGGCGCAGCGGGCCGATGTCCGGATTTCGCGGCTATGGCAACAGTGCGGCGGCCTATTCCGGCCACGCCTGGCTTGGGGGCTGGCCCGGCGGCGATCCGCATATGCCGCCGCTGGCCTATGGCGATGTGGTGGCGCCGATGTTTCTGACTGTCGCGATCCTTGCAGCGCTTGAGCATCGCGCCCGCACCGGCGAGGGGCAGCATCTTGATGTTTCGCAGATCGAGCCGATGGTTCATGTCATCGCGGATCTCTACGCCGCCCCGGGTGCGCCGGCAAAGCCGGGAAACCAGGACAACGACTTCCTGCTGCACGGCGTTTTCCCGGCGCGGGGCGAGGATCAGTGGCTGGCAATCGCCATCGCGACCGAGCATGAGGCCCGCCTCCTTGCCACCGCGCTGGGCCTGCCCGGCGGCCCCCCCGAGGCGGCAAGGGTGGCTGCGGCCACCGCCACCCATGAGAGAGATGATCTCGTCCGGCGTCTCGTTGCGGCTGGTCTTGCCGCCGCGCCGGTTTTTGACGGCCGCGACGTGCTGGAAAGCGAAGATCTTGCAAGGGCGGGCCATTTCGTCACCCTGGATCACCCGGTTCTGGGTCCGTGTCGGATGCCGGCGCCCCCTTACGCGCTGGAGCGGACGCCGGCGCAGGTGCAGCGTGCTCCGCGCCTCGGCGAACATGATGACGAAGTCTTCATCGATCTCCTGGGTCTTGACCGTGACGAAATCGCTCGGCTGCGTCAGGAAGGGGCGTTGGCATGAACATGTTGCAGGGCATCCGGGTTCTGGAACTGGCCGACGGCCTGGTGGATTTCGGCGGGCGGATGCTGGCCGAACTGGGGGCCGATGTCGTGTCCGTCGCGGACGCCGCCCCGCGCAGCCACGCACGCACCCTGGCCTGGCATCACGGCAAGACCCGGCTTGAGCTTGATGACCCGCAGGCCATCGCGCGACTTGCCGCAATGGCCGATATCATCCTGGACGGGCGCCGCGAGGGCGACCGGCTGACTTCGGCCGAGATCCCCGAGAGCTGTATCCACATCTGCGTGCAGGCCTTCCCGCACGCGCCGGATCGGCGCGTGACCGATCTGACGCTGATGGCGATGTCCGGCCTCATGGCGATCACCGGCGATCCCGATCACCCGCCGCTGCGCTTTCCCGGCGAACAGGCCTATGCGCTCACGGGCATTCAGGCGGCAACGGCGGCGCTTCTGGCGCTTCATGCCCGGCGGCGCGACGGAAAGGGGCAGCGGGCTGTGGTCTCGGCACTGCAAAGCGCGACGCTGGCCAATTACCGCGAGGCGGTGATGTACGAATGGACGGGCCGCATCGGCCGCAGGACCGGAAACATGCTGGTGCGCGGTGCCTCGGGCGTGCGGCAGATCTGGCCCTGCCGCGATGGCCATGTCACCTGGTCCATGATCGACAATCCCGGGATGATGCGCGCCCTTGTCCGGGTAATGGACGACGCCGGAGAGGCAGGCGAGCTTGCCACTGTCAACTGGGACGCCACCCTTGTCGCCGACACGCCTCAGGAGGTGATCGACCGCTGGCAGCGCATCGTGGCCGATTTCTTTGCGGTGCGGGGCAAGTCCGAGCTTGAGGATCTGTCGCTGCGGCTTGGCTGGGGGCTGTCACCCATCAGCGATCCGCAAGAGGTGCGCGAAAGCCTCCATCTGCAGGCGCGCGGGCTTTTCGTGCAGGTCATGGATGAGGTGACCGGGCAGGAGGCTGCGCTTCCCGGACCCCTGTTTCGGGCCCAGGCCGAGGGTGCACCGCCGCGACGGCTGGCGCGGCCGGTGCCTGCCTCGGCGTTCACGGGGTGGGACGGGGCATGAGCGGCGCGCTTGCAGGGATCCGCGTTCTTGATTTTTCGCGACTGTTGCCGGGCCCTTACTGCACATGGCTTCTGGCTGACATGGGCGCCGAGGTGATCCGGGTGGAAAACCCGCGCGAAGTGGCCAAGCAGGCGCAGGTTTTCGGCTGGGACAGACTGCCCCCCGCCGAACGCGGGGCCTTGCGGGAAGGCGACATCCTGGCGCGCAACAAGCGGTCGGTGATGCTGGATATCGGCGATCCGGTGGCGCAGGATGCGCTGCGGGCGCTGGCCGCGCGCGCCGATGTCGTGGTCGAGGATTACCGTCCCGGCGTCCTCGATGGGCTGGGCCTGGGCGCGGCGGCACTTCGCGGGCAGAACCCGCGTCTGGTCTATGCAAGTCTCACGCTGTGCGGTCAGACGGGCCCCTACCGGGACAAGCCCGGCCATGATCCGGTCGCGCTGGCCATCGCGGGCGTTCTGTCCCGCGTGGGCGAGAACCCGGACGTGCCGTCGTTTCCCGGCGTGCCGGTGGCCGACGTGGTGACAGGCGCCCATGCCGCCTTTGCTGTCCTTGCTGCCTTGCGCGCGCGGGATCACAGCGGGCAGGGGCAGCATCTGGATGTCGCCATGAGCGATTGTGCCATGTCGCTTCTGGTCAATGTGCTGTCGCGGCACCCCGACCCCGCCACCGCCCCGCCCCGGGGCACACGGCGCGCGGACATGGGTCTTTGGCGCACCAGCGACGGGCAGTTCCTCTGCACCACGGATATGGAGCCGCGCTATTGGCGCCGTTTCTGTGCAGCGGTGGGCCGGCCGGATTTCGTGCCGCTCCAGAACGAGATTGCCGCACGGCCGCGCATCCGGGCGGAACTCGAGGCGATCTTTGCCTCGCGCACGCTTGCCGAATGGGAAACCACGCTGGGCACTGCCGGAACGCAGTTCGCCCCGGTGCATGACATTCCGGCGGCGCTTGCCGATCCGCACAACCGCGCCCGGGGGATGGTGCTGGACCTGCCCGGCAGCGATGGCAGGCCACGCCGGCAGCTGGGGCCGCCGGTGCGGCTTGACGATCAGCCGCGGTCACACCGCCTTGGCCGGGCGCCGGGCGCCGACACCGAGGCGGTGCTGCGCGATCTCGGCTTTGATGATGCCACGATCACCGTGCTTTCACGACAGGGCGCCCGGGGGAGGAGCGCCTGAACAGGTTCCGACAGGGAGGAGTGAACCATGAAGCTTCAAAAACTGGTCGCCGCGTTGACGATCACGGCGCAGGTCGGGCTTGCCGCGCCGTTGGTGGCAGCCGAGTTCGAACTGTCCTATTCCACCACCTATTCACCTACCCATCCCTATGGCATGGCCGATGAAGAATGGATCGCCCGCATCCGGGACCAGACGGACGGGCGGGTCAATATCACTCCGTTCTGGGGTGGCGCGCTTATCAACAGCCGGGAAGGCGTGGACGAACTGGAAGCGGGTGTGGCTGATATCGCCTTCATCTCGCCCATCTATGCCAGCTCGGGCTATGATCTCAGCCGGCTCACGCCCCAGTTCTTCTATGGCTATGACGATGCGCTGGAGGTTCTGGAAGTCTATCGCGCGCTTTGGGAAGAATACCCGCAGTTCGCGCAAGAGCTTTCGGGCGTCAAGGTCCTGGCCTACAACGTCGGCACCCCGATGCATCTGATGCTGCGTGACAAGCCTTTCGAACAGGTCTCGGATCTGCGCGGCCTGCGCATCCGCTCGGCAATCGACTACATCGCGGCCTTGGCACATTTTGGCGCCGAGGGCGTCACCATGCCGATGACCGACACCTATCCCTCGCTTCAACGCGGCGTTCTGGACGGGGTCATCGCCCCCTACGAGGCGCTGCGGTCGCTAAGCTTCGCCGAGGTGATCTCGTACTACTCCGAGCTTCCGCACAGCCGCGGCGCCTATCCCTCGCGCGCGATCAACCGCCGGGCCTGGGACCGGTTACCCGCTGACATCCAGCAGGTGTTCGATGACAACATCGACTGGTGGACCCGCACGACCTATGAATATTCGCAGGCGTCGGAAGAGGCTGGCCGCACCTATGGCGAAGAGATGGGTGTGACCTTCAATGCCGTGGCACCCGAAGTGATCGAGGAATATTCCGCTGCCTTCGAGGCGGGCGCACGGGAAACCGCGCAGGGGCTTGATGCGCGCGGCCTGCCGGGAACCGAGATCTTCGAGAAGGTCCGCGCGGCCCTCGCCGAGTGAGCCCTCGCGGACCGGGCCCTCGCCAACCAAGCCGTTGCCGCCGCGCCGCCTGTTCGCGGCGGCCCCCGACCTCGCGGAGATGTCATGCATCGCATTGATCGCCTTCTTCAGTCCATCTGTTCGCTTGCGGCGCTGGCGGGCATTCTCGCGATCCTCGCGCTGATGCTGCTGACGGTCGTGACCGTGGTCTTCCGGGCGGTGGGGATCGCCTTTCCCGGAACCTATTCCCTGTCCGAGCTGCTGCTGATCCCGGCTGTGAGCCTGTCGCTGGCCTATGCCGCAGTGCGAAACGAACACACGCGGGTGTCACTCTTCGTGGACCTGATCCGCAACGGCCGCCTGCGCCGGGCGGTTCAGGGAACCATGCTGGCGCTGGGCAGCCTGTTCTGGGTCGCCGTCGCCTGGGCAACCGCGCGTGAGGCCATCCGACGCGGCGCGCAGGGCGAGTTGTCGCCCATCATCAACGTGCCCGTCGCACCCTTCCGCTGGGTCATGGCGGGCGCAATCGTTCTGTTCGTGGTCGTATTGCTCTGGCAGGCGGTTTCGCTCTGGCTGGGGCGCGGCATCGGTGACGAGGATCAGAAACTGGAAAACAAGCTATGACGCCCGTTGCATTGGGATTCGTCGGACTGGCCGTGCTGTTCGGCTTCATCGGCGCGGGCATGCCGATCGGCTTCGCGATGGGGCTGGTGGGCTTTGCGGGCTTTGCAATGCTCGTCAGCCTCGATGCGGCGATTGTCCGGGTCGGCGTGTCCACCTACAACCTTGCCACCAACCACGCGATCGGAACGATCCCGCTGTTTCTGTTCATGGCGCATCTGCTGTTCGCCTCGGGGATCGGGCGCGACCTGTACGATACCGCCGCACGATGGGTGGGCCGGCAGCGCGGCGGGCTTGCCATGGCGACGATCGGCGCCTCGTCCGGGTTTGCCGCCGTCAGCGCATCCAGCCTTGCGACCACCGCGACCATGGGCCTTGTCGCCATGCCCGAGATGCGCAAGCATGGCTATGACATGTCGCTTGCCTCGGGCAGCGTCGTGGCCGGGGGGACGATCGGCGCCCTGATCCCGCCCAGCGGCATGTTCATCATCTATGGCATCCTCACCGAAACCTCGATCGGCAAGATGTTCGCGGCCGGCATCATCCCCGGCATCCTGCTGGCGCTGTTCTATGTCGTCACCATCGCCATCTGGTGCCGGATCAATCCGGACGCAGGCCCACGCGGCCCGCGCTATAGCCTGCGCGAAAAGATCGCGGGCTTTGCCCGAACGGGCGAGGTAGTCGTGCTGTTCGCCCTGATCATGGGCGGGATCGTCTTTGGCTGGTTCACCCCGACCGAGGCCGGAGCTATCGGCGCATTCGGCGCGATCATCGTTTCGGTTGCGCGGCGGCGGCTGACATGGGTTGCGGCGCGCACGGCGATCTATGCCACGCTCAGGACCACGGGGATGATTTTCGGCATCCTCTTCGGCGCCATGGTGTTCAACAGCTTCATCACGGCCAGCACGATCCCCATGCATATCGTGCGCTTCGTGACCGAAGGCGGCTTTTCCCCGATGATGGTGCTGTTTCTGGTGCTGGGCGTCTATCTGCTGCTGGGAATGGTGCTGGATGCCTCGGCGATGATGACGCTTACAATTCCGCTGTTCTTCCCGTTGATCACGACCCTTGGCTTTGACGCGGTGCTGTTCGGCGTTCTGGTCGTGCGGATGACCGAAATCGCCCTGATCACGCCGCCGGTGGGCATGAATGTCTATGTCCTTTCGGGGGTGGTGCGGGACGTGCCGCTGAACCGCATGTTCAAGGGGGCGCTGCCCTTCGTGGGCGCCGACATCCTGCATGTGGGCCTGCTGATCGCCTTCCCTGTGCTGGTGTTGTGGCTGCCCAACCTCTGATCCGTCGGAAAGGGCGGCCTTGCCGCCGCACGATCACGATGGGGCGGCCGGGCACAGCGAGAGGGGCTGGAAGATCATCCCGTCAGGGCCTTCGGACAGATGCGCGGCAATGCCGAAGACCCGGGCCAGCAGGTCCGGCTGCAGCACCGCCCGCGGCGGCCCGTCGGCTGCAACGCGGCCGGCGTCCAGCACCAGAAGCCGTGTGCAGTGCCGCGCCGCAAGCCCAAGATCATGCAGCGAGGCGATCACCCCCTTGCCCTGCGCCGCGAGGTCGCGGAACAGCTGCATCACGGCGATCTGCGCCGCCGGGTCCAGCCCCGCGACAGGTTCATCCGCCAGCAGCAGTGGCGTTTCCTGCGCCAGCGCCCGTGCCAAGAGGACGCGGGCCTGTTCGCCCCCCGAAAGGGTTGTCGCATCGCGACGGCGAAGCGGATCAAGGCGCAGCGCATCCAGCGCGCGCTGGACGGCGGCACGATCGGCGGCGGTGGCCCCCCGCGGATGCGCGACCCGTCCCAGCGCCACGACCGCCTCGACCGGCATTGGCCAGGCGATCTCGCGGTTCTGGGGCAGGAAGGCCGCCGCCTGTGCGCGCCGGGCGACATCCAGATCGGCGAGCGATGAATGCCCGCCGGCCTTCAGAAGCCCAAGGGCTGCACGCAGAAGGGTCGTCTTGCCGGCGCCGTTCGGCCCCAGAAGGCCGATGAATTCGCCGGGCCTCACCGTCAGGTCGATGCCGTGCAGGACCGGGCGCCCGTTCCGGCTCAGCGACATCTGGCGCAGGGTCAGCAGGGTCATGGCGCGTCCCTCCGCAGCCGCAGGATCAGGTGCAGGAAGAACGGCGCCCCCACCAGTGCCGTCAGCACCCCCAGCTTGAGGTCGCGTCCGGGCAGGATATGGCGCACCGCGATATCCGCCGCCAGCACGACCGCAGCCCCACCCAGCGCCGAAGCCAGCATCAGCCTTGCCGGATCACCGCCCACGGCGCGCCGCAGCAGATGTGGCACGATCAGCCCCACGAACCCCACCGTCCCGGCAACTGCCGTCGCCGCGCCCACCAGCGCCGCGGTCCCGCCGATCAGCAGCAGACGCAGCCGCCCCAGATCGATGCCTGCCGAAGCCGCGGCATCCTCGCCCAAAGTCAGCGCCCGCAAAGCCCGCCCGGTGGGCCACAGCAGCAGAAGCCCAAGCGCCATGACCGGTGCGGCGATCTGGACATGAAGCATCGACCGATCGGCAAGGGATCCCATCATCCAGAAGATGATCTCGTTTGCGGCAAAGGGATTGGGCGACAGGTTGAGCACAAGCGATGTCGCCGCGCCCGCGAGGGCCGAAAGGGCAATCCCCGCAAGGATGAGCGCCAGCGATCCGCCGCGCGGCCCCGCCAACACCATCACCAGCGCGACCGAAATGCCGGCACCTGCAAGTGCGGCAAGCGGCAGCCCAAGCGGATAGGCGGCCGCAAGCCCGGTCTGAATCGCCAGCACCGCTCCCAGTGCCGCTGCGCCCGAGGTGCCGATCAGCCCCGGTTCCGCCAGAGGATTGCGCAGAAAGCCCTGCATGGCCGCGCCGGCCAGCCCCAGCGCGGCCCCGACCATCAGGCCAAGAAGGGCACGCGGCAGACGCAGTTCCTGCATGACCATCACCAGCAGCGGGTCGCCCTGCCCGAAAAGGGCCTGCAGGCTGGGCACCACGCCCAGGGCCGCGGCCCCCGTCACCAGCGATCCCAGGAACAACACCGCGACCAGAAGCCCAAGCCCGGCCATCACCTGCGCGAAGCGGCTCATTTGCGCGCGTCCCGTGCCGTGGCGCGCAGCCGGGCGATGGCGCGCGCAACATACGGCGTGCCGCAGATCCAGTCGCTGTCGGCCATCGTCTCGGTCGCACGATGGGCCGTCAGCGCGCGCAGGGCAGGGTGCGTCAGAACCTCTTCGGCGCGCGACGGCCGCGAATGGCGTTCGTGCAGGACAAGAAGGTCGGGGTCCGACAGCAGAAGGTCCTCAAGCATCAGGAACCCGCCGGCGCCCAGCCCCAGATCCGCAGCGACATTCACAAGCCCTGCTGCGCGAAGAATGCTGCCCGCAAGACTGGCATCGCCGGGGCTGTAGCCGTTCGCGGCATAGAGCGCCGTGCGCAGGGCGGGTGCCGGCATGCTGGCCAGAGCGGCAAGATCGGCGTCGAATCTGGCGATCACTGCCTCGGCCTGTTCCTCGCGCCCCAGCAGAATGCCCATACGGCGCAGGTTGCTGCGAATGTCTTCCAGGCTTTCGTCGGGTGCGAAAACCTCCACCCGGGCGCCCAGGCGTTGCAGCATCGCGGTGCTGCCCGTGTGGGTGAACTGCCCGGCCAGAACCAGATCCGGCCGCATCAGTACGATGTCCTCCGCCAGACCGTGATTTGCGGGAAGGGCTGCGGCTTCGGCTGCCATGACAGACGATCGCGGATCGTGGGAAAGATAGCTGACGGAGATCAGCTGGCCCGGCGCTGCAACCAGCAGGGCCAACTGATCGGTGCAAAGGTTCATCGACAGCACACGCCGGGGCGGCTCCGGCGCGAAAGGGCCTGCTGCGGCGGCCCCCCCGTCAAGCGTTGCCCCCAGTGCAACGGCACCGGCCAGCGCATGTGTCATGAACCAGCGTGCTACCATCGGGCCTGAAGCCCCACATAGCCGGTCCGCCCTTGGGAGGCATAGCCCCAGACATCGGAATAGGCTTCATCGAACAGGTTGACGATCCGTCCGGTCACGCGGACGTTCTGGTTCAGATCATAACCCGCCGCCAGGTTCACCACCGTGTAGGACGGCAGTTCGACCGTTTCATAGGTGCCCCAGAACTGTGTGTCGAAATTTCCGGCGACATGGCGCAGATCCCCGCTGACGAAGCCGCGGCCATCCAGCACCGCAAGCGAGGCGTTCAGGCCCAGTTCGTGCCGCGGGCGCCGGACTTCGACCGAACCGTCGGGATTGCGCGCCCGCAGGAAGGTGTAGTTCGCGCCCAGGGTCAGACGATCGGTGGCCTGGGTGCGGGCCGTCAACTCGATGCCTTCGCGCGGGCTTTTGCCCGTCTGGTTGCGGAAGGTGAAGCGCGCGATGCCGTTGTCGATGCCATCGAGGTAGCTCTCGATCTCGTCTTCCAGCGACTCGTTGAAGTAGGTGACATCGATGATCCCGCGATTCTCGGGCAGCTGGAACTCGATACCCACGTCGTAACCGCGGTTCTTTTCGGGCCGCAGGCCCGGATTGCCGACATAGACGCTGCTTCCGTAATCGGCATCGGCGAAAAGCTCGAAGAACGACGGGTTCACAAGGCCCGTCCCCGCCGAGGCGTGAAGCCGGAAGGGCTGGCCGGGCACCTGGTAGGACAGGCCAAGGGTCCAGCTGGTGAAATCCGAAAAGGAACGATTGGCATCGTGCCGCAATCCCGCCTGCAGATCCAGCCCGTTGTCCAGGAACGCGCGGTATTCCAGCGCGGCCGACGACATCACGCGGCTTTCTCCCGGGGCCGAGGTGCTTTCATCGCGCTGGTGTTCGGCAAGCAGGTTCAGAAGATGTGCAGCGCTGCCGACCGGCTGCCCGTCGAGGCCGAGGCTGGCGCGGTATTTAAGCTTCCGCGTCTGTCCCCGGGTGTCATAGCCGTCGTTGTCGCGTTGCTCGTGGATGGTGTCCTGATAGTCCAGCCGGTGGGTAAGACGCCCGCCCAGAGTGACATATTCTGCCCAGACGCCGCCCTGAAACTCGTCCCGGTCTCCGAACAGATCGGCATCCACGACGTAGCCGGCGGCGTCGGTCGCTGCCCAGGAAGTCGCGTCGTATTCGTAGCGTTCGGTGGAACGGCGAAGCGTGATGCCGAAGGTCAGATCGGGCGTTGCCTGCCAGTCGGCGGCAAGGCCGATGGTCTTGCGGTTGACCCCGTCCTTGCCGCCGCCGCTGCCCGACTGGTCAAAGCCGCGGTCGTCGCGGGCCGAGAGGTTCAGCGCGACGCCGCCGCGGGCCCCGCGCTGGCTGAGATGGAAGGCACCGGCAGCACCGTTGCCGGCCTCGACAGCGCCGCCATGGGACAGGCCGGGGCCCCCCTTGCGGGTGATGATGTTGATGACGCCGGCAGAGGCGTTCGAGCCGTAGAACACTGACTGCGGCCCGCGCAGCACCTCGATCCGCTCGATATTGGCGGTTTCGAGACCGCTCAGGACATATTCATCCGCCCCGCCAGCCGCCTTGATGCCGTCGATCAGGATCAGCGTGTGGGTGGCCTCGCCGCCGCGGATACGAACCTGGGTGTAACCCGCGCCTAGGCTGCTGACCGAAACGCCGGGCAGCGCGCGCAGCGCGTCCTGAATTGTGGTGATGCCGCGCCGTTTGATTTCTTCGGCAGTAAGAACGGTGTGGGCGCGGCCATAGGCATCGGCGGCAAGCGGCGCGATGCCGCCGGAAACGATGATCTCGTCAAGCGCGATGATGCCTTGTGCAGCAGCGGCCGAGGGCAGAGCGGCGCAAAGCGCCAGAAGGGGAAGACGGCAGCTCATGTGCCTATGCCTTTCCTGAAGCGGGCCGTGGCCCGCAATCCCAGATTTGTCCTGCGGAAAAAGCGCATGCTCCGCCGCAGCACGGTGACTGTCACCTCTGCGGATCAGCCGCTTTCCTGGCGCGCCCCGCACCGGAAATGGGTGATTGCTGCGGCAGGTCTCCTGGCTCGCGGGTCGTCGCTCCGATCGGCCTTCCCGGTTGACCCAGTGGCATCGTCGATCGTTGCTCGCCGCTCACAGTTGCGGGGGCAGCCCCGGCTTGGCTGGCCTGTCTGGCACAGCTTACCGAAGTTCCCTTTTAATCCGGCGCGGGCGCCGGAACCGAAGCCCCGCCGTCATGACGCAGGATCGCGCAGCCTGTCAAGGTCCGGCATGCGGCCATCCGGCAGCGTTCAGCACGCGCAGGCACATCGGGTTGGCAACACCAGCGCATCCTTCGCCGTGGTGCCGCCGGGCTACCGAACGTCAGGTCCGGGCGTCACGCGTGCCATTGTTGTGGCCCGCCCGTTGCGATGACGCCCGAACATTCGCCCGTTGCGCCGGGGATGCGGGGTTCCGGCGCAGTGACACGGGGTTGAAACCCCGGCGGGGGGTTCATATAGCACTGGACCAACGCATTCCGTGAGAGGCCGCCATGATCCAGACGCCCTATTACCAGATCGACCGGTCGGCCCTGATCCGCAACATGGAGAAGGTGGCCCGTTTGCGCGCGTTGTCGGGGGCGAAGGCACTGCTCGCACTCAAGTGCTTCGCGACATGGTCTGTGTTCGACACGATGCGCGAATACATGGACGGCACGACCTCGTCCTCGCTTTACGAGGTACGGCTTGGCAACGAGAAGTTCGGCGGCGAAACCCATGCCTATTCGGTCGCCTATGCCGACCACGAGATCGACGAGGTGGTCAGCCATGCCGACAAGATCATCTTCAACTCGATCAGCCAGCTGGAGCGCTTCGCGGACAAGGCGGCAGGCATCACCCGCGGTCTGCGGCTGAACCCGCGCATCAGCTCGTCGGGGTTCGATCTGGCCGACCCGGCCCGGCCCTTCAGCCGCCTTGGCGAATGGGATGTGGCGCGGATCGAAACAGTCATGGACCGGATCTCGGGCTTCATGATCCATTACAACTGCGAAAACGACGATTTCGATCTTTTCGACCGGATGCTGGGCCAGATCGAGGAGCGGTTCGGCAGCCTTCTGGGCCGCGTCGAATGGGTAAGCCTTGGCGGCGGCATCCATTTCACCGGCGATGACTATCCGCTGGAACGTCTCGCTGCGCGCCTGAAGGCCTTTTCCGAGCGGTTCGGCGTGCAGGTCTATCTGGAGCCGGGCGAGGCCGCGATCACCCGGACGGCGACGCTTGAGGTGACGGTTCTTGATCTGCTGAACAACGGCAAGGATCTTGCCGTGGTCGACAGCTCGATCGAGGCGCACATGCTTGACCTGCTGATCTACCGGCAAGAGGCGCGGATCACCCCGAACGAAGGGCCACATCGCTACATGATCTGCGGCAAGTCCTGCCTCGCCGGCGACATCTTCGGGGAGTTCGCCTTCCCGCAACGGTTGCAGATCGGCGACCGGATTTCGGTGCAGGATGCCGCCGGTTACACCATGGTCAAGAAGAACTGGTTCAATGGCGTGAAGATGCCCGCCATCGTCATTCTGGAGGCCGATGGCAGCCAGACCCTTGTCCGCGAATTCGGATACGAGGACTTCGCTGCGGCGTTGTCCTGACCCACCCCTGTCACCCTTCAGAGGAGGATCCCCCTCATGAAACGCAACGTTCTTATCATCGGCGCCGGTGGCGTGGCTCAGGTCGTGGCACACAAGGCGGCGCAGAACAACGATGTGCTGGGGGATATCCATATCGCCTCTCGCACTGTCTCGAAGGCCGAGGCCATCATCGCCAGCGTTCAGGAAAAGGGCGCGATGAAGCAGGCAGGCGCGCTGAAGGCCCATGCGCTGGATGCGATGGACAGTGCGGCCGTCGCGGCGCTGATCCGCGAGACCGGCAGCCAGATCGTGATCAACGTGGGCTCCGCCTTCGTCAACATGACGGTGCTCGAGGCCTGCATCGACACCGGGGCGGCCTATATCGACACGGCAATCCACGAGGATCCGGCCAAGATCTGCGAAACGCCGCCTTGGTATGGCAACTACGAATGGAAGCGCCGCGAACGGTGCAAGGCGGCCGGCGTGACCGCAATCCTGGGCGCGGGTTTTGATCCGGGCGTGGTCAATGCCTATGCGCGCCTGGCTGCCGACGAATACCTGGATACGGTGGAAAGCATCGATATCGTCGATATCAACGCCGGGTCCCATGGCAAGTATTTCGCCACGAACTTCGACCCCGAGATCAACTTCCGCGAATTCACCGGCACCGTCTACAGCTGGCAGAACGGCGGCTGGCAGTCGAACAGGATGTTCGAGGTAGGCCGCGAATGGGATCTGCCCGTCGTTGGCAAGCAGAAGGCCTACATGACGGGCCATGATGAGGTGCATTCGCTGGCCGCGAATTATCCCGATGCGGATGTCCGCTTCTGGATGGGCTTTGGCGATCACTACATCAATGTCTTTACCGTGCTGAAGAACCTCGGGCTTCTGTCCGAACAGCCGGTCACCACCGCCGAGGGGCAGGAGGTCATCCCGCTCAAGGTGGTCAAGGCGGTGCTGCCCGATCCGGCCTCGCTCGCGCCTGGGTATACCGGCAAGACCTGCATCGGCGATTTCGTCAAGGGCACCAAGAACGGCCAGCCGCGCGAGGTTTTCATCTACAACGTCGCGGACCACAAGGAAGCCTATGAGGAAGTGGGCAGCCAGGGGATTTCCTATACAGCGGGCGTGCCGCCGGTGGCGGCGGCAATGCTGATCGCGACCGGTGAGTGGGACGTGGGCAGCATGGTCAACGTGGAAGAACTGCCGCCGCAGCCCTTCCTTGGCCTTCTTAACCGAATGGGCCTGCCCAGCCGCATCCAGGATGAAACGGGCGATCGCGCGCTCGAGTTCTGATCGGCCGGTGCCGTTTTCTGCCGTGGCCGGCGGAAGGCGGCCCTGCGCCATGCGTTCAGCAGCAGGCATCTGCGGTCGTCGCAGCCGGTTCCGTCTTGGGGCGCAGGCCCTCGGCTGCTCTTTGATTGGCGGCCGTGCAAAGCCGATGCCGGCTTGGGCCGAGAGTTCAGACGCCGGCGATGCGCGCCAGGTCATCCCATAGGCCCGGCGCCGTCGCCATCACCAGCCCGCCGGCCTGCAGGGGGCCGGGCAGCGTCGTGCAGCGGCCCCCGGCCTCGGCGACCATCAGCATCCCGGCCAGGCAATCCCAGGGGTGCATGTGCGGTTCGTAATAGCCACCCAGCCGCCCCGCCGCGACGCTTGCCAACATCAGCGCCCCTGATCCGTTCCGATAGAACAACCCGCCGGCGCGCATGAGATCGCCGATCACTTGCGCCGCATGTTCCGGATCCGTCCGGTGGCTTGCGCCGATGGCCGTCAGGCTGTTGTCCAGCCGCGCGCCTGGCCGCACCCGCATCGGGGCGCCATCAAGCCAGGCGCCCTTGCCGCGCCGGGCGGTGAACTGCTCCTCTGCAACCGGCACCTCGATCACGCCTGCGACAGTCGTCGTTCCCTCCACCAGGGCAAGCGCGACGCACCAGTGGGGCAGGCCCGCAAGAAAGGGGCTTGTGCCGTCGATCGGATCGATGACCCAGGTGACGCCGCTTTTTCCCTCGGAACGGCCATCTTCCTCGCCCAGAATCGCGTCCTCGGGAAAGGCGGCGCCGATCCCGCGGCGGATCAGCGCCTCGACCGCGCGGTCTGCGCGGGACACGATGTTCTGCGGGTTGCCCTTCGTCTCGATCTCAAGCTCGTCACGGTCGTGGAAGAAACGCAGCGCCAGTCTGCCTGCTTCGGTGGCAAGGCGTTGTGCAAGCGCAAGGCGGTCGGCAATGGGGTCGGACATGGGCGTTCCCTTCGGCAAGATCGCAGGCGCGGGAAGGCTAGCCGCGCCGCCCGCGCCGGACAACGCGATTTACGGGGTGGGCAAAGCTCCGGATTCAGGCTATAGACGCGCTGCGCGATGGGTTATGCCTTCCCCAAACCTGCCATTGGCAGGCTCGGAGGGTTGGGAAGGGTCAGGACCTGCGGCGCGTAAACGCGGCCCGGGGTCCTTTCGCAGCGGATAAGCCACTGCGGGCGCCAGCCCATAACCCGAAAGACAGACATGACTCAGTTTGACGGCATTCCCGCCGCCCTTGCCGCCGCCTTGACCAAACGAGGCTATGATGCGCTGACCCCGGTGCAGCTCGCGGTGCTCGACAGCGAACTTGACGGTGCCGATGCGCTTGTGTCGGCCCAGACCGGATCGGGCAAGACCGTGGCCTTTGGCCTTGCGATCGCCCCGACGCTGCTGGGCGGGGCCGAGCGGTTTCTGTATGCCGATACGCCGCTGGCCCTGGTGGTTGCGCCCACGCGCGAACTGGCGCTTCAGGTCAGCCGCGAATTGACCTGGCTTTACGCCGAGGCAGGCGCCAGCATTGCCACCTGTGTGGGCGGCATGGATTACCGCACCGAAAAACGTGCGCTGGAACGTGGCGCGCATATCGTCGTCGGCACGCCCGGCCGTCTGCGCGACCATATCGAGCGCAACTCGCTTGATATGTCGGGCCTGCGCGCCGTGATCCTGGACGAGGCTGACGAGATGCTCGACCTCGGCTTCCGCGAGGATCTGGAGTTCATCCTCTCCTCGGCCCCCGAAGAGCGGCGCACGCTGCTTTTTTCCGCCACCGTGCCGCGCCAGATCGCCGCGCTTGCCAAAAGCTATCAGCGCGATGCGGTGCGCATCAGCACCCAGGCCGAGAAGAAGCAGCATGTGGATATCGAATACCGTGCGCTGAGCGTGGCGCCCAAGGATCGCGACAATGCGATCATCAACACCCTGCGGTTCTACGAGGCACGCAATGCCATCGTCTTTTGCGCCACCCGGGCCGCGGTAAACCATCTTACGGCGCGGCTTCACAACCGCGGCTTTTCGGTTGTGGCCCTGTCGGGCGAGCTGAGCCAGGCCGAACGCAGCCACGCGCTGCAGGCGATGCGCGACGGACGGGCGCGGGTCTGCGTGGCCACGGATGTGGCGGCCCGGGGCATCGACCTGCCGGGGCTGGAGCTGGTGATCCACGCCGATCTGCCACAGAACGGCGAGGTGTTGCTGCACCGTTCGGGCCGCACCGGGCGGGCGGGCAACAAGGGGATCAGCGCATTGATCGTCACCGCCTCGGACCGCCGCAAGGCAGAACGGCTGCTGCAATTCGCCAAGATCGACGCCAACTGGGATACGCCGCCCTCGGCCGATGAGGTGATCGCGCGCGACAACGAACGGCTGATGTCGCATCCGCTTCTGACCGATCCGGTCACAGAGGATGAGGCCGAGATGATTGCGGCGCTTCTGGAACAGCACGGCCCCGAACAGCTTGCTGCGGGCTTCCTGCGGCTGGTGCGCGCCAGCCAGTCCGCCCCGGAGGAGCTGACGACCGGCCCCGCTGTCGATGCGCCGCGTCGGTCGCACGAGGAATTCGGCGAGAGTGTCTGGATCTCGCTTTCGGTGGGCCGGCGCGACAATGCCGAACCCCGCTGGCTGCTGCCGATGATCTGTGCCGCCGGCCAGATCACCCGGACCGAGATCGGCGCCATCCGGGTGCAGGGTGGCGAAACCTATGTGCAGCTGTCCAAACCGGCGGCCGAGGGGTTCTGGGCCGCGCTTGGCCCGGCGCGCGAACTGGAAAAGGGCATCAAGGTCAGTGCCCTTGATGGCGCGCCCGATCTTGGTGCGCCCCCGCCCCGCAGCCCGCGTCAGCGCGACGAGGATGCGCCGCGCAAGAAATACGTGCCGAAGGCCGCGCGCCGGGCCGAGGACGAGCCGCGCCGCACCTTTGCCCCGGAGGCGTCTTCGGACCGCGCGCCCGCGAAGCCCGAGGCGAAACCGCGCAGCTATGCCCAGGATCGCCCGCGCGAGGATCGGCAGGACCGCGACCATGGCGCCAAGCCCGCGGCACGGTCGTCAAAGCCTGCCGGGAAATCTGCGGGCAAGCCCGGCGCATATGCCGGACCGAAGCCTGCGGCCAAATCCGCGGCCAAACCCGCGAAGGCCAAATACGCCAAGGCCGACGGTCCCTCGCGCGGCGCTGCTGCCGCGCGTCCGACAGCCCGTAATCAGGCGCTGGACACCAGCAAGCGCTTCAAGCCCCGCACGAAGTCCTGAGCCTCTCCGGTCCCGCCGGGCGGGAACCTCTGTCGCGCTAACCGGTTTTTCGGATGTCATGCCCATCCTGGCGTGGCATCTGGCCATGGGGAGCGGAGGAGACGGAATGCACCTGTTCGCAATGATCGGCGCCGTGGCGGTCGCCCTGTCCTTAGCTGTTGCCGCGAAACCGGCGGCTGCGGCCTGTGCCCCGGCGGACCAGGCGGCCGTGGCCGGATTGCTCGACCGGCTGAACCAGGAACGACATTTCGCGGGGCTCACATCGCTGCGGGCGGCGCCGGCGCTCATGGTGGCAGCGCAGGGCCATGCCTGCGACATGGCAGAGCGCGGGTTTTTCGATCACGTCGGATCTGACGGGGCAAGCCTGTCGCAGCGGATCGCGCGCACCGGCTATTCGGCCTGTCTCGCGGCCGAGAACATCGCCTTTGGCCAACAGGGGGCGGTTGCGGTTTCGGATGTCTGGATGGGTTCGGCCGGTCACCGGGCGAATATCCTGCGGCCCCGCGTTCAGGATATCGGCGTCGGCCGAGCCGAGGCCGCGGCCGGCGGCGGGCCGCGCTGGGTTCTGGTGCTTGCTGCGCCCTGCTAGGCGCGGCGCGGCGGACGCAGCGTGTCGGTATCAAGCCAGATTGTCACTGGTCCGTCGTTGACCAGGGACACGGCCATATCCGCGCCGAACTGTCCATTGGCGACGGGAATGCCAGCGGTGCGAAGATGCTGTGAGAAGGCGTCGTAAAGCCGCATGCCCTCGGCGGGCGGTGCGGCGCTGGAAAACCCCGGGCGGTTCCCGCGCGAGGCATCGGCTGCAAGGGTGAACTGGCTGACGACCAACGCCGCACCCCCGACATCGAGCAGCGAAAGGTTCATCTTGTCCTCGGCGTCCTTGAAGATCCGCAGCCGCGCGATCTTGGCTGCAAGCTGGGCGGCCTCGGCCTCGGTGTCGCCCTGCATGGCGCAGACCAGGATCAGAAGCCCACGGTCGATTTCACCGCAGATCGCACCATCGACACTGACCGAGGCGCAGCGAACACGTTGCAGAAGGGCACGCATCTGAACTCCTGTCGGGGGGAGAAGGTGGCACCGGCCTAATGCGCCCCGCCCAGACCCGCAAGCCCTAGCGCGAAAGATAGGCTGCGACCGCCGCGATCAGAACAAGGCCCAGCACGGCCAATGCGATCTTCCACGCCGACCATGGGCGTTCGCCCTGGATCTTGCCGCTCTGGCCATTGACGACAAACCGGTAACTGCGCCCGCGATACCGATAGGCGGCCATCCAGACCGGCAGCAGGATGTGTTTGAACGTCTCGCCCGACAGCCGCGTCTCGGCGTGATGGATCTGCTGTTCGTTGCCGCCGATATCGCGGCGGATATCCTGGGCGATGATGCGGTCCATCTGTTCGCGCGCGAGGGCAAACGCCTGGGCAAGTTCGACCGTATAGCCTTCGGCGCGAAATCCCGCCAGATAATCCGGCGAATAGGGTTGCAATCCGCCCAGATCCCACGGCGCCAGCCCGTCGGCATGGCGGCGGGGCAGGCTGGTGGCGCCCATCACCAGCAGATCGTCGAAAAACCGGCGCACCCTTCCCTGAACGGGCGTCCATCGCACCTTGCGGACCTGTTGCTGGCGGGGTTGGCGCTTGCCGTTGACGGTGACCATGACCGTGCGGGTTTCATAATAGTAGATGCCGCGCAGGCCGCTGTAGTCGGTCTCGCTCTCGGCATCGAAGGTCCAGTAGGGGACATAGAGGCCATCAAGGCGCCGACCCCGCCGGGCATAATCGCGCAGCCCTGACGGCGCGAACCACAGCCTGCCCAGCCAGCCCGTCATCGCCTCGTGCGCTTCTGCTTCGGTGATGCGGAAGGGGATCAGCGCCTGTGGCTTGATGTGCCGATGCGCACCTGTATCCACCACCACCGGCGTAGCACAGAAGGGGCAGGTGCCGGCATGGCTGTCGGCGTCGAACGTGATCTGGGCACCACAGGCGTGGCAGGTAACGACACGGGTTTCCTCGATCGCATTCGCGGGAAGGAGCTGGCCCAGCGCCTGATGAAGGTCGAGTTCCTCAAGAGCCTTGGCGCGCTTTTCCGCGGCTGCGGGGGGAATGTCCTGTTCATGCCCGCAATGGGTGCAGCGCAAATGGTCCTGACCGGGGGCGAAGCGCAGCAGCGCGCCGCAGCGATCGCAGGGATAACGGAACGCTGCCTTGGCAGGATCATCCGCGGACAAGTTCAGGCTCCGGGCTTGGGCGGCGGTGGCGGGATGCGGGACAGGAGCGCGGCAAGATCAGGGATGGTCGCAGCCTCTTGCCAGCCGTCCTGACCGGCCGTCCAGACGAACGTGCTGGCAACAAGTTCGCCCCGCTCGGCCATCTGCTGCAACGCATCTTCCGCGAAGGGCCCGAAGGTTTCGCCGTTGCGCGCGATGTGCCACATGCGGCCGGGCGGGGCGGGCGGCGGGGGCGGTGTGGCCGCACCCTGCATCTGCGCGGCCATTCCGCCCGCCATGCCCATGCCCATGCCAATCCCCATGCCAGCGCCAAGGCCTGCCCCCATGCCGCCGTCGGGGCTGCGCGCCGCTGCGGTCATAGCCTCGGCCGCGGCGAATTGGGTGTATCTTCCCAGATCGCCGACGATGCCCATCGAGGTCCGGCGATCCAGCGCGGCCTCGACGGCCTCGGGCAGCGAGATGTTCTCGATGTAAAGCTCGGGCATCGACAGGCCGTAATCCTCGAGGGTGGGGCCGATGGCCTTTGCCACGATCTGCGAAAGGTCCCGGGTATTGGCTGCCATGTCGAGCACCGGAATACCGCTGGCGGCAAGCACCTTCGACACCTTCTGCACGATGATGTTGCGGATCTGGTCGCTGACCTCGTCCTGGGTAAAGAAGCCGTCGGTGCCCACGATCTCGGTCAGGAAGCGCGCGGCATCCAGGACGCGGATCGCATAGGTTCCGAAGGCGCGCAGCCGCGTCGGGCCGAATTCGGGGTCGCGCAGCATGATCGGATTGCGGGTGCCCCATTTCAGATCGGTAAAGCGGCGCGTGCTGACGAAATAGACCTCGGCCTTGAAGGGCGACTGGAAGCCGTGGTGCCAGTGTTGAAGCGCGGTCATTACCGGCATGTTGTTCGTGTGAAGCTCGTAAAGCCCGGGGCCAAAGACATCGGCCAGCTGGCCTTCGTGCACGAAGACGGCGACCTGGCTTTCGCGCACGGTCAGCTTGGCGCCGTAGTTGATGGCGTGGCCATAGCGTTCGAAGCGCCAGACCATCGTGTCGCGGCTGTCGTCGGTCCAGTGGATGACGTCGATCAACTGGCCCTTGAGGAAGTTCAGTATCGACACGGTCGTCTCTCCTAGCTTTCGCCGCCCATCAGTTCGCGCGCGATGACCTGCAGGATGGGTCGCGCTGTCGCCTCGGTCATTCCGGGGCGCAGGCGTGGATCATAAAGCATCTGCAACAGCAGTTCATCGTGGTGCGTCAGCAGGGCGAATTCCTCGTTGTCATTGAAGATCGACGGGCGGGCAAGCGGGCTGTCATTGGCAAGGCCCAGCCCCTGGGCAAGCTCTTCATGGATGCAGGATTGTCGAAGCAGATCGGGGTGCTCTGCCCGGACCACGGCAATTGCATGGGCATAGGTGCTGGCCCCCCCGCGCGAGAAGGAAAAGACCACGCAGAAGGTCTGGCGGGGCAGGCCGGTGATCGTGCGCAGCGCCATGTCGTCGATCCCGGGGACCAGTTCGCGCAGGCGGGGGGCGAAGGCGCGGCGCTCTTCCTCGTTCAGGATCAGGACGTGAAAGTTCGCGTCTGCCTCTGTCTTCTGGATGGACAGCCCTGTGAGCTCGGCAAGGCGCTGCGTATAGCGGCCGATCTCGGCGCGGTCCCGCGCCTGCTGGGCGGCGGGGACCGTCTCGCCGAAGATGACACTCATCCGCACGGGTTGTTCCCAACGCCGCAGCCGGCTGGGAACAGGCCGCGCCACCAGGCGCCCGCCGATGCGGGAGTATTCATCGTAAAGCGCGATCTGAACGAAATTCTCGATCAGCTGCCGTTCATTGAACGGCGCGTCCGGGCCGCCCCGGTCCGTGCGCATCATCCCCTGCGCCAGAAGCTCATCCTGAGCCGCCTGGTAATAGGCCCGCAGTTCCTGGCTGACCGGCGGCAATGCCGGCGTGGCAATCCGCTCGGGCCGCGCCTTGGGCGCGGTTGGCGGCGGCATCGGTTCGGGCGGTGGCGCCACCTCGCATGCGGCAAGAAACAGCATCGTCGCGGCGGCCAGAGCCTTCGGAGCACGGGCCAGAGGAGCAGAGCCGAGCGGCATGATCACCTCGTCTGGCGGCCGGCGCGGGCCTGGGCCGCGCCAAGGGTGTCGCGCAATTCGGCCTCCATGCGCAGCAATTCGGCCTCGGCCTCGACGCGCCGCGCCTTGCCCTCGTCGGCAATCCGCAGACTGTCCTCGATCGTGGCAATGAGTGTCGCATTTGCCTGCTTGACCGCCTCGATGTCGAAAACGCCGCGCTCCATCTCGGTGCGGACGGTCTCGTTCGCCTGACGCAGGTTCTCGGCATTGGCGGTCAGCAACTCGTTGGTCAGATCGCTGGCTGCCCGCACCGCCTCGGCGGCCTCGCGCGACCGCTGGATGGTGACCGCCTGCGCGAGCTGCGTTTCCCACAGGGGCACGGTGTTCACCAGGGTCGAGTTGATCTTGGTCACCAGCGACTTGTCGTTTTCCTGCACCAGCCGGATCGAGGGCAGGGACTGCATCGTCACCTGGCGCGTCAGCTTCAGGTCGTGCACGCGCCGTTCCAGATCGTCGCGCAGGGCGCGCAGGTCGCGCAGTTCCTGGGCACGCAGCACCTGTTCATCGGGCGCCGCAGCAGCCACGGCCGCCTCGCCCTGGGGGATCTGCGTCTCGTCAAGTTCGCGCAGCTTTTCCTCACCCGCGGCGATGTAGATCGCAAGCTCGCGGTAGAAGTCGAGCGTCTTTTCATAAAGCAGATCAAGCGAACGGATGTCCTTGAGCAGCTTGTGCTCGTGGCTCAGCAGCGTACCCGTCACCTGATCGATCTGCCCTTGCACCGTCTCGTAGCGGGCGACGAAACGTGCGAAGGGCGCAGCCTTGCCGGTCAGCTTTTCCCACCAGCTGGGCTGGCGCCGCATGTCGAGTTCCGACACCGAAAAGCCGCGGATCGTGGTCACGATCTCGCGCAGCGAATCGCCGGCCGGGCCGCTGTCCTTGTTCTTCACGTCAGCCAGCATCGCCTGGCTGATCTGCTGAAGCTCCGCCTGGGCCGATGTGCCGAAGGACAGGATGGAATTGCTGTTCCCAAGGTCGATCTCGGCCTTGCGACGGTCGATCGCCTCGCGTGCGGCCTGGGGCAGTGCGGGCTCATCTGCCAGATCGGGCAGGGCGCGGCCGGTGACCTCGGCTATTTCCGAAAGCGACTTGCGGGCTTCTTCGCGGATTGTGTCGGACATGGCATTTCCTTTCGGGGATCAACCCGTGCTTCTGCGTGATGTTCCCTCGATCAGGCCTTCGCGCCGCAAGCGGTCGCGGAGCACATCGATCTCGATCGTCAGATCGGTTTCGTCATTCTGCAAGAGCCTTTGCGCGCGGGCGGCGAAATTCGCCTCGAGATCCCCCAGAAGCGCTTCGTATTCCGCGCGGGCGGCGGGGTTCGGACCATGCGCCTGCAGGGCCGCGTATTTGACCGTCGCGTCGCGGGCGCCCTGAAGATAAACTCCGAGATAGCGTCGCACCGCCGTCAGATCGCGCGGGTCTTCCTCGACCCGGCGGAACATGGCGCGCGCGGACTGGTCGAAGCGCTGCACCCGGTCCTGCAGCGCCCGGTCGCGAAGGGGGGCAATCGCCGCCGCGATCTCGGCAAGCCGCGTCTCTGCCTCGGCAATGGTGCGGGCGATGCGTTCGGTCTGCGCGACGTCGCCCGCCGATGCCCCCTTGTCGCGCAAGGGATCAAGCCCGAAGGCTGCAAGATGCAGCGCCCCCCCGGCCAGCGCATAAAGCAGTGCCCCCGAGGCTGCATCGGCGCTGTAGGTTCCCAGGCCCAGACCCAGCGCGGTTGCGATGGCCGCGAATATCTTGCGCGGGATGGCGGGCCGCCGCGCGACGGGGCGTGCGTCATACTCCTTCTGCGCGATCACACCTTCCCGCGTCAGCCATGCGCCCAGCAGAAGCATCGCCAGGGCCAGCAGGCTGAACACCATCCCCACCGGATCTAGGAATGGCGCGCGCAGCGCGAACGGCAGGGGGGCGAAGAACAGCATCGCCGCGCCGATCCCGGCGCCCGGCCGGCGGGGCGGCTGCGGAGGGCGGGGGATGCCCGCGATACGGTCAAGGACCGCGCCGGGGCTGTAGGGTCCGCTGATGCGCCGCGCCATCTCAGCGCCCGCCCGTGAAGGCAACGAAGAGGATAAGCAGAAACAGAACGAAGAACGCCAGCCGCTGAAGCCCCTTGCCCGACATCACTCACCCTCATGCACCAGTCATACCCGGCCAATATAGGGCCGCGTTCCGCCCGCTACCAGCGACGCCGGGATATCGGACGCGGTTAGCTTGGACGCGTGGTGCCTTTGCCACGGGGCTTTGGTGCCTTGCCGGCAGGGGTCTCGCGCTGCGGCCGGCCCGATGGCACGGTCTTGCCCGAGCGCTTGCCGAAAGACTTGGCCGTGCCCTTGGCAAAGCCCTTTTCCGGGGCATGGGCCTCGGCCCTGTCACCTGCTGTCGCCTTGGATCTTGCCGCAGGCTTGGCGCCGGTTTCCGCCCGATCTGCGCCGGGCTTTGGCCCGGGGCGGCCCGGCTTGGTCCGGGGCGTTTCGGAAGGCGCGCCCTCTGCTGCGGATCTTGTGCCCCGCTTCTGCGCCGATGGCCGTGCCTTGGGTCGGAGCGGCGGCTGCGCGGCCTCGCGTCCCGCAGCAAGGCCCAGCTGGTCACGCAGGATCTTCGGGCGCACCTCCTCGACGGCGCCGGGCTGCATCTCGCCCAGCTTGAAGGGGCCATAGCTGATGCGGATCAGGCGGTTGACCTTCAGTCCCACTGCCTCCATCGCGCGGCGGATCTCGCGGTTGCGGCCCTCGCGCAGGCCGACCGTCAGCCAGGCGTTCGCGCCCTGCTGTCGGTCGATCGTGACGACCATGCCCTGAAACCGCTCGCCCTCGACGGTGATGCCCTTGCGCAGCGGTTCCAGCATCTCGTCGGTGGGCGTTCCGTTCACCCGCACCCGATACTTGCGCAGCCAGCCTGTTTCCGGAAGCTCCAGCTTGCGCTTGAGCGCGCCGTCATTGGTCAGCAGCAAGAGACCTTCGGAATTGAGGTCCAGCCGGCCAATGGACATGACCCGCGGCAAATCCTCGGGCAGGTTGTCAAAGACGGTGTCGCGCCCCTTTTCGTCGCGGGCCGAGGTGACAAGGCCAAGCGGCTTGTAATAAAGCCAGACCCGCGCCGGTTCGGGCGCGGCCAGCGGCTTGCCATCCACCAGGATCGTGTCCTTCGGTCCGACATTCAGCGCTGGGCTGTCGATTTTCTTGCCGTTGACGCTGACGCGCCCGGCCTCCACCAGCTTTTCGGCCTCGCGCCGCGAGGCGAGGCCGGCGCGCGCCAGCACCTTGGCAATTCGTTCGCCTGTCGTCCCGGCCATCATCTGCTCCGCGGTTGTTTCCCCTTCTCTAGCCGCATTCGGTGATGCGCGAAAGCCTTGCACTGCAAGGCGGCCCGGGCGATGCAGGGGCATGAGCCCCTTTGTCAGCCATATGGACCTTGCGCTGGATCAGGCGCGCGCCGCCGCCGCGCGGGGCGAGGTGCCGGTTGGCGCCGTTATCGTCGATCCTGCCGGCCGGGTCGTCGCTGCGGCCGGCAACCGGACCCGCGAACTTTGCGATCCGACCGCCCATGCCGAAATTCTGGCCCTGCGCACGGCCTGCGCCGCGGCCAGGTCCGAACGGCTGCCGGGCCATGCACTTTATGTGACGCTGGAACCCTGCCCGATGTGCGCCGCGGCCATTTCTGCCGCCAGGATCGCGCGGCTTTACTATGGGGCCGCCGATCCGAAATCCGGGGGTATCGGGCAGGGGCCGCGGATCTTCAGCCATCCGCAATGCCACCACATCCCCGAGGTCTATGACGGCATCGCCGCGCAGCCATCCGAGGCGCTGCTGCGGACATTCTTCGAAAGGTTGCGCTGATGGACTGGACCCGCACGATCAACGCCTATTGCGAACGCAGTGACGCGTCCTACTGGTCCGAACCGGTGAACGCGCTGACAAATGCCGCCTTCCTGATCGCGGCCTTCGTCCTGTGGCGCCGGGTGCGGGGGCAGGGCCTTCCGCTGGCCGAAGCGCTGGTGGCAATCCTCGCGGTGATCGGGCTGGGAAGCTTCCTGTTCCACACCCATGCGACGGTCTGGGCGGCCATGGCCGACGTGCTTCCCATCCTGGTGTTCATCCTGGTCTATATCTTCGCCGCGAACCTGCATTACTGGCGCCTTTCGCTGTGGGTGGCGCTTGGCGCGACGGCGCTGTTCTTTCCCTTCGCGGGGCTGGCGGCCCCGGCCCTGCGGGCAGTGATTCCGGGCCTGGGCGGTTCGGCGCCCTATGCAGCGGTGGCGCTTCTGATCGTGATCTATGGCACGGCCCTGCTGCGGCGCCATCCCGAAACGGGGCGGGGCCTGCTGGTCGGGGCAGCGATCCTGGCGGCCTCGATCACCTTCCGCGCGCTGGATCAGCCGGCTTGCGGGGTGTTTCCGCTGGGCACCCACTTCCTGTGGCATGTGCTCAACGCGACGATGCTGGGCTGGATGATCGAGGTCTATCGCCGTCACATGCTTGCAGCGCGGCCCGCGCAGGGCTAAACGATCCGGAACCGACAACGGAGACTTCCATGTCCATCGACATCGACACCGCGCGGCGGGTGGCGAAACTCGCCCGGATCAAAGTTGAGGAAGACAACCTGCCGGCCCTGGCAGGCGAGCTTTCGAACATCCTCACCTTCATGGAGCAGCTGAACGAGGTCGATGTCGAGGGTGTCGAACCCATGACATCGGTCACACCGCAGCGGCTCAAGCGGCGCGAGGATGTGGTGACCGAGGGCGGGATGCAGCACAAGATCCTGTCGAATGCCCCCGATGCGCGTGAGGGCTTCTTTGCCGTGCCGAAGGTGGTGGAATGAGCGATCTGAACAAACTGACCATCGCGCAGGCGCGAGACGCACTGCGCAAGCGTGAGATCACGGCGGTAGAGCTGGCCGAGGCCTGCGTCACCGCAGCCGAGGGCGCGGACCGTCTCAATGTCTTTGTTCACAAGACGCCCGAAATCGCCCTCGAACAGGCGCGGGCCGCAGATCAGCGCCTGCAGGCGGGGGACGCCCCCGACCTGTGCGGCATTCCGCTGGGCATCAAGGATCTGTTCTGCACGCGCGGCGTGGCCAGCCAGGCGGCAAGCGGAATCCTGAAAGGGTTCCGGCCCGAATACGAGTCGACCATCACCCAGCAGCTTTGGGACGCGGGCGCGGTGATGCTGGGCAAGCTGAACATGGACGAATTCGCCATGGGCAGTTCCAACGAGACCTCGGTTTACGGAAATGCCGTCAGCCCCTGGAAGCGCGCAGGCGACGACACGGACCTGACGCCAGGCGGCTCCTCGGGGGGCTCGGCCTCGGCGGTGGCGGCGGATCTCTGCCTTGCCGCGACCGGAACCGATACCGGCGGCTCGATCCGCCAGCCTGCGGCCTTTACCGGTATCGTCGGGATCAAACCGACCTATGGGCGGTGCTCGCGCTGGGGTGTGGTGGCATTTGCCTCCTCGCTTGACCAGGCTGGGCCGATGACCAAGACGGTGCGCGACGCGGCGATCATGCTGGGCACGATGTCGGGCCATGACCCGAAGGATTCCACCAGCGCCGCCTTGCCGGTGCCGGATTTCGAGGCGATGCTGACCGGTGACATCCGGGGCAAGAAGATCGGGATCCCGCAGGAATACCGGATGGAGGGGATGCCTGCCGAGATCGAGAAGCTCTGGGCTGACGGCGCGGCGATGCTCCGCGATGCCGGGGCCGAGATCGTCGATATCAGCCTGCCCCACACGAAATACGCGCTGCCGGCCTATTACGTCATCGCGCCGGCCGAGGCCTCGTCGAATCTTGCCCGCTATGACGGGGTGCGCTATGGCCACCGGGCCAAGCTGGGGCAGGGCGACGGCATCACCGAGATGTATGAAAAGACTCGCGCCGAGGGCTTCGGCCACGAGGTTCAGCGCCGGGTGATGATCGGAACCTATGTGCTTTCGGCAGGCTTCTACGACGCCTATTACAACCGCGCCCGCAAGGTGCGGACACTGATCAAGCGCGACTTCGAGAACGCCTTTGCCAAAGGGATCGACGCGATCCTGACGCCGGCGACGCCTTCGGCCGCCTTCGGGCTGGGTGAAATGGCAGATGCCGACCCGGTTGCCATGTATCTCAACGACGTGTTCACCGTGACCGTGAACCTTGCCGGCCTTCCAGGCGTGGCGGTGCCGGCGGGGCTCGACGCACAGGGGTTGCCGCTGGGCCTGCAACTGATCGGCAAGCCTTGGGAAGAGGGCGAATTGCTCAATGTCGCGCATGTGATCGAGGGCGCCGCGGGTTTTGTTCACAAGCCCGCGAAATGGTGGTAACTGCGCGGCAGATTGTGGGACAGAGGCAAAAGATGCGGTACTTCCTGGCTACGGCCTGTTTTCTGGCGCTTGCGGCCTGCCAACCTTCCGGTCAGGCGTCCGGAGGCTACAACGATTTCCTGCGCGATCGTGAGGTGCGGGGGGCAGGTGGCAATTTCTCACCCATAACGGGCGCGCCGGTCACCTCGGCCCCGCTTGGGTCGTCGCCACAGGGCGCTACGGCGCCGGGCGCCATTGCTGCATCAGGCGGGCCACGCATTTCGGACGAACAGGATTTCGAGGCCGTTGCCGCGCGCGAGTCGATCGAAAGCGATCGAGAACGGCTTGAACGCCAGCGCGCCCAATACGTTTTCATTGAACCGACCAGCGTGCCGGAGCGCACCGGCAATGAAGGCCCCAACATCATCAGCTATGCGCTGAACACCCGCAACAATCCGGGCGATCAGGTTTATCGCCGCATGAATCCGCTGCGGTTTTCGCAATGGGAACGGAACTGCAGCCGCTTCGCGACGCAGGATCAGGCGCAGCTTGAATTCCTGCGTCGTGGCGGCCCTGACCGTGATCCCGGCAATCTGGATCCGGATGGCGACGGTTTCGCCTGCTGGTGGGATCCCCGCCCGTTCCGGGCGGCCGTCCGCTAGGGTGCCGGGCGCGCTGTCGCCCAATTGTGGGCCGCGCCGGAATGGGGCGCGGCCTTCGCTTGTGGTGCTGCACTACACCGAGATGGCCACCGCCGAGGACGCCCGCGCCCGGCTGTGCGATCCGGAGGCCGAGGTTTCCGCCCACTACCTTGTGTCCCGCCAGGGCGAGGTGACGGCGCTGGTGCCCGAGGAACTGCGGGCCTGGCACGCGGGTGCCGGAAGTTGGGGTGCGATCGAGGATGTGAATTCGCACTCGATCGGGATCGAGCTGGATAATGACGGCGCATCTCCGTTCCCGGAACCGCAGATGCGGGCGCTGGAAGGAATTCTGGCGGCGATCCTGCTGCGGTGGCAGATCGCGCCCGCGGGCGTCATCGCCCATTCCGACATGGCGCCGCTGCGCAAGCGCGATCCTGGACCGCGATTCGACTGGCGGCGGCTGGCACTGACCGGGCTGTCGGCCTGGCCCGACCCGCATCCGCCTGTGCCACCAGATGCGGCAGGCTTCCGGGCCCTGCTGCGGGCGGCTGGCTATCCCGATGTTGCAGATGCAGCGCTGCTGACCGCATTTCGCCTGCGCTTCCGGCCTGGCGCGCAGGGGCCGCTTGATCCTGCGGACATGGCGCTTGCACAGGGCGTGTCACGCTTTGCCGTTGACCGCGTGGCCACGACCGCCTAACTGGGCGGGCGCGGATGGCTGGATGATCGCGGGCCTGCGAAGGCACGAGGAAAGTCCGGACTCCATGAAGCAAGGGTGCCGGGTAACGCCCGGCCGGGGTAACCCGAGGGAAAGCGCCACAGAAAACAGACCGCCCATGCCTGGCATGGGTAAGGGTGAAACGGTGGGGTAAGAGCCCACCGCGGGACGGGCAACCGGACCGGCACGGCAAGCCCCACCCGGAGCAATGCCGAATAGGGGCCTCGCGCGGTGCACGTCCGGCAACGGATACGGCCCGCAGGGACGCTTCAGCCCAGAGGCCCGGGTTGGCAGCCAGATCCCGTCGGTAACGGCGGGGCTAGAGGAATGGTCATCCAGAGGGGGTAACCCCTTGGACAGAATCCGGCTTACAGGCCATCCGCGCATAGCTGCCCTCGCGCATGATTGCGGGGTGAAAGAACCGCGCATGCGACGGCCAAATCCGCCGCTTTGCGGTTGACTCGCCGCGCGTCATGGGTAAAAGGCGGGCTTCAAGGATTTCGCGGGCGGTGGCGCCGTCCGTCTGCAGGAGAGATGACATGGCGAAGCCGACGACGATCAAGATCCGTCTGAACTCGACGGCGGGCACCGGGCACTTCTATGTGACCAAGAAGAATGCCCGCACGATGACCGAAAAGATGACCGTTCGCAAATACGATCCGGTCGTGCGTCAGCACGTCGAATACAAGGAAGGCAAGATCAAGTAGGATCTGCCATACCGCATCGGATACGGAAAGGTCGCCGTCAGGTTGGCGTTCCGTGACGGGTCAGGGCCGCACCATCGGGTGCGGCCCTTGGCATTTCGGGAACGCGTGGGACGGATCCTGATGCGGCGGGCCCTGTTTCCTGCCGGAAAGCGCGGGCGGTGGCGGATTTCCCCGAATGGCCTTTTGATGCCCCGCCTTGGCTGGGGCGGGGTGTTGTGCGGGATAATGCCGAGGCGACAGCGCGGTTTCGGCGGGCCAGCGCCGGGGGTTTTGCACCTTCCGCGCCGGGCGCCTAGGTTAGGCAAGCCCGCAGCCCTGCGCATCAGCGTTGGGGGAGGGCAGGCAAAGACAGGAGAACCCGATGCAGTTCACCAAGACCTTTTCGACCGCAACCTTCGCCCTTGGCCTCGGCCTGGCGGCCCCCCTTGCGACGCCGCTGATGGCGCAGGACGCGGTGGCCCCCGAGGCTCAGAGTAGCGTCGAGGCCGCAGGGGCGCAATTCTCGGTGGAGCAACTGACCGCCTTCGTGAGCGCGGCGCTCGCCGTGAATGAGGTTGACCAGCGCTATCAGGCGCAGGTGATGGAGGCGCAGGATCCCGCAACACAGCAGGAACTGATCGAAAGCGCCAATGCCGAGATGATTCAGGCGGTAGAAGATACGCCGGGCATCACCCTTGAGGAATACATGCAGATCGGGCAGGCGGCCGAGGCGGATGCCGAGCTGAACGCGCGGCTGATTGCCATGGTCCAGGATGCGCAGGGCACGGCCCCGGCGACCCGGACCGAATAACCGACACTGGGCGGGGGCGCGACGTCCCCGCCCGACCGGGCTGCCCTGCGCAGCCCCGGATCCGAGGGCACGACCCGAGCGTCCCCTGGATCGACCCCGCCGGACAAAGGCAGCGGCCCGCCACGCTTTCGGGCAGGCTGGATCCTGGCTCGGCCGCGCGGGCTCCGTGGCCGAAGCCCGGCCTCCAGAGGCGCAGAGGCTCCCCAGCCTCTGCGCCCTCCGACGGCAAGCGGCGCGCCGAAGGTTCCCGCCCGGCGCTGTGACAGCTCGCAGCGCCTGCGACAGCCCGGCCCTTGGCAGCGTGCTGTTCCGTTACCGGGGTTTGCGGATAGCGACGTTCGACGAAGGGGCCGGACGGGCTCTGGCATTCGGCGCGGCGTTCTGCCACGTCCGATGTGTGGCCAGCCTGCGGCATCGGTGCTGATTTGTCCGCGCCCCTGCGTCATCTGATTTACCCGCAGCGCATTTCCCCTTATGTCAGCAGCAATGACAGGGACAGTGACGCTTCCGATCTGGCTCGTGGTGCTGGCCCTGCTGTTTGCGGCGGTCGCAGTGCTCGACCGGATGCTTGTGCCTTCGGTGCGCTGGTTCTTCCGCCGCCGGATGGAACGTGCGGTTGCCGAGCTGAACAAGCGGCTGATCCGGCCCATTCGCCCTTTCAAGCTGATGCGTCGGCAGGACATGATCGTCCGGCTCAGCTATGATCCGCAGGTGATGGAGGCAGTCGTCGATTACGCCCGTGAAAAGGGGATGCCCGAAAGCGTCGCCTTTCAGCAGGCCCGCCGCTATGCACGGGAAATCGTCCCGGGCTTTTCGGCGGCAACCTATTTCGGCTTCGCCATCCGCGTCGCGCGCTGGCTGTCGCGGCTTCTGTATCGCGTTCGGCTTGGTCAATATGACGAGGCGGCGTTCCGCGCGATCGACCCGCAGGCGACGGTTATCTTCGTGATGAACCACCGGTCGAACATGGATTACGTGCTGGTCACCTATTTGGTGGCGGAACGCTCCACCCTGTCCTATGCCGTGGGGGAATGGGCCCGTGTATGGCCGCTGCAACGGCTTGTGCGGGCGATGGGCGCCTATTTCATCCGGCGGCGCTACATGAACCCGCTCTACCGCCGTGTCCTTGCGCGCTATGTCCAGATGGCCACGGCCGAGGGGGTCACCCAGGCGATCTTCCCGGAAGGTGGCCTGAGCCGCACAGGCGCCGTGGGCGAGGCGAAGAAGGGACTTTTGCATTATATCCTGACGGGGTTCGATCCACATGACGGAAAGGACGTCGTCTTCGTGCCCGTCGCGCTGAACTATGACCGCGTGATCGAGGATCGGGCGCTCATCGAGGCCGCCACGACGGGGCGGTCCCGTTTCCAGGTGCGTCCGCGCCTGATCCTCGGCTACGCGCTTCGGCTGGTGGTGTTGCGCTTGCGCGGGCAGTTCCATCGCTTTGGCTATGCGGCCGTCAGTTTTGGTGCACCCTTGTCGCTGGGGGAATTCGTCGCCACGCGGCCCGGCCTTCAGACCGATGCGCTGGCGCATACCCTGATGAAGCGCATTCGGGAAGTGATGCCCGTCCTGCCGGTGCCGCTGCTGGCCGCCCTCATTCTGCGCCACGACGGTCAGGCAAGCGAGGCAAGGCTGCAGGAGGATTACCTGACGTGCCTGGGGAAACTGCCGGGGGCTGGTGCGCTCGCGGCTGATCCACCGACCGAGACCTTCGCCCGCGCACTTGCGACCCTGCAGAAGCGCGGTCTTGTCCGCGCCGAGGCCGGGCTGGTGACGGTGGTGCCGTCCGAGGAAAGCCTGCTGGGGTATTATGCGGCCTCGGTCGCGCATCTGCTTGAGGACACCCCATCCTCCGCAGCAACGTGATGCGGGTCTGGCGCAATTGGTCGTTTCGTGCCTGATTCGCGGGCTGCTCTTCCAGGTTCGGCCTCCTCAAAGCTGCTGGTGCCCCCCGAAGGGCCGTTATACTGTCCTCCCATGACGCTTCCTGCCGTGACCTTTTCCGAAGACCAGGCTGCCGCCCACGACCGTGTTGCCGCGGTGCTTGACCGTGCCGGAATCGATCTGCTTCAGGGCGCCCTGAGCCCGGCCGCGGATGCGGATGCCTCGGTTCTCGCGATTCTGGGCAAGGCCGGATCGGGCAAGACGATGCTTCTGGCCGCGCTGACCAAGGCCCTGACCGAGGCGGGGGTCGAGATCGTCTCGGGGGATTACGAGGGGCGACGACGCAAGGAACGGCGGACGCTGGCAATCCTTGCACCCACCAACAAGGCGGCAAGCGTCCTGCGCAACCGGGGCGTTCCCGCGACCACCATTCACCGCATCCTCTATACGCCGGTCTATGACCCCGAGTATGAAAGGATTGCGGAATGGCTCGCCGGGTCGGGTGACCGGCCGGTAATCGAGGGGCTCAGCGACCAGGCGCTTGACCGCGCGAAAGCGTTCTATGACACCGTCAAGTCGATCCCGGGAGCGCTGGCCTCGGCAGGTTTGCGCGGTTCGGATTTCATCCGTGGATGGAAGCGACGGGAAGAGCCGCTCGATATCGGCTTTGTCGATGAAAGCTCGATGCTGGATGAACGTCAGTTCGAGGATCTGAAAGAGATCTTTCCGACCCTGATCCTGTTCGGAGATCCCGCGCAGCTTGCGCCTGTCGGCCTCTCGGGCGACATGGCGTTTGACCGGCTTCCGAAGGCGCAGCAGTTGCGCCTGAACCGCATTCACCGCCAGGCGCAGGACAATCCTATCCTGGACCTTGCCCATGCGCTGTCCGACGAAACGCTGAGCTTCGAGGCCTTCGAGCGCATGATCGAGGATGCCGCCCGCCGGGACGATCGCGTTATCGTGGCCGAGCGGGTCGAGGCGGGGATGATGGCCCGCAGCCCGGTGCTTGTGTGGCGCAACGCCACCCGGATCCGGCTGATCACCGCCTTCCGCGCCGCCTATGGTGCGCCGGCCGACGCGCTTCTGCCCGGCGAGCCGCTGATCTGCGACGGCATCGAACTGCCCTTGAAGCATCGCAAGAAGCGCATCGACCTTGAGGCGCGGGGGCTTATCAAGGGCGCGCAGGTGATCTACCTCGGCCCGGGCCGCAAGCCAGGATTTTCCCGCCTGCATGTGATCGGCGCCGAAGAGCCGCAGGTCTCGGCGGCCTCGATCATCAAGATCGAGCTTCCCGACGAGGAAGAACCCTTCATTCCCTTCGCTGCCCGGATGGGGGCGGCCTTTCTGCACGGGGCGGCGGTCACCATCCACAAGGCGCAGGGGTCGCAGTGGGAAAACGTGCAGGTGTTTGCCCCGGATCTTTGGGCGGCCTCGCGCGCGGGGCGGATGGAATCGGGCGTGCCGCTCTGGAAGCGGTTGGCCTATGTCGCCATCACTCGCGCGGAAGAACGCCTGTTCTGGGTGACCCGCAACCGGCTGGCGCGCCCGACCGAACCGCTTTCGGTCGAGGACCTTCGGCAATCGGCCGCGCCGCTTGAGCTTGAAACGGACGCCTGATGGCCTTTGCTTCCCGGCACGTTGCGCCTAATCTGGACGAAACCCCAATCTGAACGAAACTCCAGTCTGAACGAAACCAAGGAGATCCCATGCGCTGTGTTTTCGTCCAGTTCCGCTGTGTTCCCGGCAAGACCTATGAGGTCGCCGACGAGATCTATGACCGCGAGATCGTCTCGGAGCTCTATTCCACCTCGGGCGAATGGGACCTCATCGCCAAGGTCTATATCCCCGAGGGCGAGGATGTCGGCCAGTATCTGAACCGGGTGCTGTTCGACATTCCCGGGATCAACCGCACGCTGACCACGATGACCTTCCGCGCCTTCTAGCCGCGCGCGTAACGGAACAGCGCCGAGGCCCCCCAGCCCGCCGCCACCGCCACGATCAGCGAGAGCAGCCCGTAAAGGAACGGCTGTTCGTGCGCGAGCACGAAGATCCAGCGTTCGAGCCCAACCTTCTGCACATGAATCGCGGTTTCGTGGCTATCGATAACGCGTCCGTCACGCGTCAGGAAGATGCGGGTGAGGTAGGTTCCCTCGGTCAGATTCGAGGGCAGCGAGATGCGGGCGCGGAACAGCGTGTCGCGGTCGAGGACGACCGCGTTTTCGAGGTGCTGGTACAGGCCACGTTCGCTGCGGATACGGATCAGGGCTTCGGTGAACAACGGCGCGTCAGACACCTGCGCCCCGATGGCCCGGATTGCACGGGGGATCGAGATGCCGTGGCGCAGATCCTCGGTGTTTGTCAGAACATCCGGCAGCGGTGCCGAGCTTGCCACCGCATAGAAACTGGGGGCGCGATCCACGAAGACGGCATCGTTGTTCACCCAGATTCCAAGCATCCGTTCCTTTCGGTGCACCGTCAGCGGTCCCGAGGGGCCTTCGATCGTCACGATCACGCCCAGGATGCCGTCGGGCGCCGGCGCTTCGCGGCGAACGGCCCCGAAGACGAGGATTTCGGATCCGATGAAGGTGGCGTTGATCGCGACATTGCTTTGGCTCAGCGCGGCAATGACTTCCTCCTCCCGTTCCTGTGCCTGTGCAGGCGCGGCCAGGAGAAGAAGCAGAAGAACTGGAAGCCACCGCATCAGTGCCGCCCCGGAACGGTGATGGTGTAAAGCTCATCCGGCCGAAGCAGCAGATCAAGCCCGATCTTGCCGGCCACCGCCAGCACCAGAAGCGCCAGCAGGATGCGCAACTGTTCGGCGCGCAGCTTCAGCCCCAGCCGGGTGCCTACCTGCGCCCCCAGGACACCCCCCACAATCAGCAGCGCCGCAAGCAGAAGATCAACCGAATAGTTGGTCGTGGCATGCATCAGCGTCGTGAAGGCAGTCACGAAGATGATCTGGAACAGCGAGGTGCCCACGACAACCTTGGTCGGCATGCCCAGCAGATAGATCATTGCCGGAACCATGATGAAGCCGCCGCCCACACCCATGATGGCCGCCAGAAAACCCACAAGCAGCCCCACCAGCACCGGCGGTATCACGCTGATGTAAAGTCCCGAGGCGCGGAACTTGACCTTGAGCGGCAGGCGATGGACCCAGAGGTGCTGGTTGCGCCGTGTCGGCCGCGCGCCCTGCCTGCGCGCCCTGAGCAGCGCGCGCAGGCTTTCCTGGAACATCATCGCTCCGATCAACCCCAGGAACAGCACATAGGACAGTTGCACGAACAGGTCGATCTGGCCGGCCCTGCTCATCAGGTTGAACACCCAGATGCCAATGGCCGAGCCGATCAGCCCGCCGACAAGCAGGACGGTGCCCATCCGGAAATCGACCGTCTTCCGCCGCAGATGTGCCAGCACGCCCGAGACGGACGAGGCAACAACCTGGTTCGCCCCGGTGGCGACCGCAACGGCGGGCGGGATGCCGATGAAGAACAGCAGCGGCGTGATCAGAAAGCCTCCGCCGACGCCGAACATGCCCGAAAGAAGGCCCACAAGCCCGCCGACCCCGAACAGCAGAAGGGCATTGACGGAAACCTCGGCGATGGGGAGATAGATCTGCATCGGCCTCTGACAGTCCCTGTTGCTATGCCCAGCCTAGCGCGAAGCTTTGGCGCCCGTCATGCGCAAAAGCGTCAGCCGAGGTCAGACAGGAAACGCCGAAGGATGCGTTCAAGTTTCGCCGCGCCCAGCGGTGCCATGGCCTTGGTATGTTCGTGGCTGATGTTTTCGTCGCTCAGCCCCGCTGCCATGTTGGTGATGGTCGAGATCGCGGCAACCCTGAGCCCAAGAAAACGCGCCAGAATCACCTCGGGGACGGTGGACATGCCGACCGCGTCAGCGCCAAGGGTGCGGATCGCCCGGATTTCCGCCGGCGTTTCGAAGGAGGGACCTGAATACCAGGCATAGACACCTTCCGGCAGGGAAATGCCCTCTGCCTGCGCGGCGGTGCGCAACGCCGCGCGATAGGACGGGTCATGGGCTGCCGTCATCGGCACGAAACGTGCATCCGTCGGCTCGCCGATCAGCGGGTTCAGCCCCGAAAAATTGATGTGATCCGCAAGAAGCATCAGGTCGCCGGGCGTGACGTCGGCGCGCAGGGAACCGGCGGCGTTGGTCAGGATCAGCCCCTCGGCGCCGAGGCCCCGCAGGACCTCAAGCGGCAGGCGCATGGCATCCGCGCGCCCGCTTTCGTAATAATGCGCCCGCCCGCCAAGGACCGCGATCCGAACACCCATCAGATCCCCGATCACCAGCCGGGGGGTGTGGCCCGACACGCCCGCATGCGGGAAACCGGGAAGGTCGGCATAGTCGAACGCCACGCCGTCTACCGCCTCGGCCAGATGCCCCAGCCCGGAGCCGAGGATCAGCCCCAGCCGCACCGGTTCAGATCCCGCGCGGGCGCGGATCAGCTCACAGAGGGTTTCAGCGTTCCTTGACATAGGCCTGGCCTCCGGCGCGGGGGGGAATGGCCTTGCCGACGAAGCCGGCAAGGATGATGACGGTCAGGATATAGGGCAGCGCCTGCATGAACTGCACCGGGATGACGATGCCGCCCAGATCAAGGTTCTGATACCGGTTCGCAATCGCTTCAAGCAGACCGAACAGGAGCGTGGCCCACAGCGCCTGGACGGGGCGCCACTTGGCAAAGATCAGCGCCGCAAGCGCGATGAAGCCGCGCCCTGCAGTCATGTCCTTGACGAAACCGGCTGAAAGCCCCGTTGCCAGATAGGCACCGGCTAGGCCCGTCAGCAGGCCGCAGATCATTACCGCGCCATAGCGCAGCCCGACGACGGAGATACCCGCTGTATCAACGGCGGCCGGATTTTCGCCCACCGCCCGCAGTCGCAGCCCGAAGCGCGTCCGGTACAGCACCCACCATGTCACCGGCACTGACAGAAGGGCCACGTAGACAAGGATCGAATGCCCCGACAGCAGCACCGAATAAAGCGGCCCCAGAACGGGGACATCGCGCAGCGCATCGGCAAAGGGCAGGCGGATCGGCTGGAACCGTGCCGCACCGGACAATGACGGCGTGCGCCCGCCCTGGGCGAACCAGTGCTGGGCAATCAGCACCGTCAGACCTGCGGCAAGAAAGTTGATCGCGACGCCCGAAATAAGCTGATTGCCGCGAAAGGTGATCGAGGCAAGGCCATGCAGCGCGGACAGCAGCATCGCCGCGCCGATACCTGCGACAAGGCCCAGCCAGACCGATCCTGTCAGCGCCGCGATGGCCGCCGACAGGAAGGCTGCGGCCAGCATCTTGCCCTCGAGCCCGATATCGACAATCCCCGCACGTTCGGAAAACAGCCCCGCCAGACAGGCGAACAGCAGCGGCGTCGCCAGGCGAATCGTCGAATCGAGGATCTGCAGGATCGTTGCGAAATCCATCAGGCGCCCCTTTTGCCGAAGCGGACGAACAGTTTTTCGATCGGCATGCGGACCATGTTGTCCAGCGCCCCGGTGAACAGGATGACAAGGGCCTGGATCACGATGATCAGTTCACGCGGGATCGAGGTCCAGAGCGCAAGCTCGGCCCCGCCCTGATACAGAAAGCCGAACAGGATGGCCGCAAGGCAGACGCCCAGCGGATGCGACCGTCCCATCAGCGCCACGGCGATGCCGATGAAGCCCGCGCCCTCCACCGCGTTCATCACCAGACGGTTCGCCTCACCCATCACGTTGTTGATTGCCATCATGCCGGCCAAGCCACCGGAAATCAGCATGGCGTACATGGTGATCCGCACCGGCGAGATCCCTGCATAGATCGCCGCCGGTTCGGATTTGCCGAAGGCCCGGATCTGATAGCCAAGCCGGGTGCGCCAGATCAGGGCCCAGACGGCCACGCAGGCCAAGAGCGCGATGAACAGGCTGATGTTGGCCGGTGTGGCGCGCGAAAACGGGATGCCGACCAGCGCCAGGATCTCGTGCAGGCGGGGCAGGGCCACGTCGGCCCCGAACCGCGCCGAGGACGGGTCCATCGACCCGGCGGGTCGGAGCACGTTCACCAGAAGATAGTTCAGAAGCGCCGCGCCGATGAAGTTGAACATGATGGTGGTGATGACGATATGGCTGCCGCGCCGCGCCTGCAGCCAGGCCGGGATCGCTGCCCATGCCGCGCCGAACAGCGCCGCCCCCAGGGCCGCAACCGGCAGGGCAATGGCCCAGTGTGGCCAGGCGACCGACAGAAGCACCGTCGCCACACCCAGTCCGCCCAGCGTTGCCTGCCCCTCGCCACCGATGTTGAAAAGCCCGGCATGGAAGGCCACCGCGACAGCAAGGCCGGTGAACATGAAGTTCGTCGCGTAATAAAGCGTATAACCCCAGCCGTAGGAGGAGCCGATCGCACCGCTGACCATGATCTTCATGGCCTCCACAGGGTTTTCACCGATGGCAAGGATCACCAGCCCCGAGATCAGAAAGGCGATCGCCAGGCTGATCAGTGGCACAAGCGTCGCATCCGCCCATTTTGGCATCCGCTCCATCAGGCGACCCCTCCGTTCATTCCGGCCATCATCATTCCCAGCTCGCGTTCGTCGGTCTGGTCGGCGGGCCGCTCGCCCATGATCCGCCCGTCGAACATCACCGCGATCCGGTCCGAAAGCGACAGGATTTCATCCAGTTCGACGCTGACCAGAAGGATCGCCTTTCCCGCATCCCGCAGCGCCACGATCCGCTGATGGATGAATTCGATCGCGCCGATGTCCACGCCCCGGGTGGGCTGGCCGATCAGCAAGAGGTCGGGGTTGCGCTCGATCTCTCGCGCGAGGACGAGCTTCTGCTGGTTCCCCCCGGAGAAATTCTTGGCCGCCAGCCGGCAATCGGGCGGGCGCACGTCGAAGCGTTCCATTTTTGCGGCGGTGTCGGCCATGATGGCTGAATGGTCCATCACCAGTGCGTTCTTCTGATAGCCGGGAGAGCCGTGATAGCCGAAGGCCACGTTTTCCCAGGCGGTGAAGTCCAGGATCAGCCCGCGCCTATGCCGGTCTTCGGGCACATGGGCCACACCCGCGGCGCGGCGCGTCTGCCCGTCCGAGCGGCGGCCGGAAAGGTCCAGCGCCTCGCCGTTCAGGCGGGCGGTGCCGGTGCCGCTGGCAATCCCGGCCAGAACCTCCAGAAGCTCGGACTGGCCATTTCCGGCCACACCGGCAATGCCCAGGATTTCGCCGGCGCGCAGCGTCAGGTCGATGCCCCGCAGCCGTTCAACGCCCTTGTCATCGACAACGCGCAGGTTTTCGACCTCCAGCACCGCACGCCCGGGGCGGGCTGGGGCCTTGTCCACCCGCAGCAGCACCTTGCGGCCGACCATCAGTTCGGCCAGGTGCTGCGGGCTGGTTTCGGCGGTCCTGAGCGTGGCGATCATCTCGCCGCGGCGCATCACGCTGACGCTGTCGGTGACCTCCATGATCTCGCGCAGCTTGTGGGTGATCAGGATGATGGTCTTGCCCTGACGCCGAAGGTTCCGCAGGATCCGGAACAGGTGGTCGGCCTCGGCCGGGGTCAGCACGCCGGTCGGCTCGTCCAGGATCAGGATGTCGGCCTCGCGGTAAAGCGCCTTCAAAATCTCGACGCGCTGCTGGTGACCGACCGAGAGGTTCTCGATCAGCGCCTCGGGGTCGACGTTCAGTTCATAATCCCGGGCAAGCTGAGTCAGCGACCGGCGCGCCTTGGCAAGGCTGGGCCGCAACAGCGGGCCGCTTTCCACGCCCAGGATGACGTTCTCAAGCACGGTGAAGTTTTCGACCAGCTTGAAGTGCTGAAACACCATGCCGATCCCGGCGCGGATCGCTGCCTGGCTGTCGGGAATCTGCGTCAGCTTGCCGTCGATGAGGATCTGCCCCGAATCTGCCCGGTAGAACCCGTAGAGAATCGACATCAGCGTCGACTTGCCCGCGCCGTTCTCGCCGATGATCCCGTGGATGGTGCCTTTCTCGACCTTGATCGAGATGTCCTTGTTCGCCTGAACCGGGCCGAACGCCTTCGAGATACCGCGCAACTCAATGGCAGGGGCGGGGGCGGCAGCGTTCTGCCGCCCCGGATCGGTGTCGATGATCATTCAGATCAGCCCTAGTTCACCGGGCAGGAATCGTCGGACATGTAGTCGTGGACAACCAGTTCGCCCGCCATGATCCGCGTCGCGGCCTCGTTGACGGCGGCCAGCATGTCCTCGGTCAGCAGCTCGGCATTGAACTCGTCCACGGCATAGCCGACGCCTTCGGCGGCCAGGTTCATCATGACGACCCCGGTCTCAAGCTCGGGTCCGTCGGAGAAGGCCTGGTAGACGGCGTTGTCCACCCGCTTGACCATGGAGGTCAGGATCTGGCCGGGATGCAGGTAGTTCTGGTTCGAATCCACGCCGATGGCATAGACGCCTTCATCCACCGCCGCCTGCAGCACGCCAAGCCCGGTGCCGCCCGCTGCCGCAAAGACAACGTCCGAGCCCTGGCTGATCTGGGCCTTCGCGATTTCACCGCCGCGGACCGGATCGTTCCACGCGGCCGGGGTCGTGCCGGTCATGTTCTGGATGATGGTGACCTCGGGGTTGGCGGCGCGGGCGCCCTGGGCATATCCGCAGGCGAAACGCCGGATCAGCGGGATGTCCATGCCGCCCACAAAGCTGACTGTCCCGGTCTCGGACGCCATCGCGGCCAGCATGCCGACAAGGTAGGACCCTTCGTGTTCGGTGAAGACCACCGATCGGACGTTCGGAAGGTCGGCCACGGCATCGATCAGCACGAAGCGGGTATCGGGATAATCCGGGGCAACCTGTTCAAGCGTGCTGGCGTTCTGAAACCCCATGACGACAATCGGATTCGCGCCGGCCTCGGCCATGCGGCGGACGAATTGCTCGCGCTGCGCCTCGGTCTGCATCTCGATCTCGCGATAGCTGCCGCCCGTTTCCTGCGCCCAGCGTTGCGCGCCGTTGTAGGCCGCTTCGTTGAACGACTTGTCGAACTTGCCGCCAAGGTCGATCACCAGCCCGGGATCGGCCACGGCAACCCCGGCTGTCAGCGCCAGCGTCGCCGCGGCGCCGAGAATTCTGTGCATCACGGTCATGAAGTATCTCCCCGGTTCTGTCGGCCTGACAGCGCTTGCTGGCAGCGCCGGTATTATGCGTACCGATCTTTTGGATCAATGCGATTTAGGCCGCAGAGCCGCTGTAGGGTCAACAGGTTTTTCCGAGCCTGCCAGCCGGGTCGAGGCGCTTTTGGCGACGGAACGTTACGTCGCTTCAAATGAGGCTGGTTTCAGCGACTTGCCCATCACGATGGCGTCAGTGCAAACGCCCTCCGGCGTGCGATAGTAGCCGCGCCGGCGTCCGGTCTGCGCGAATCCTGCCGTAGCGTAAAGCTGCAGCGCCGCCAGGTTGTCGCAGGCGACCTCGAGAAACAGCGCTTCGGCGCCGCGCGCAAGGGCTGCTGCCTCGAACTGCTGCAGGAGGCTGCGGCCCAGCCCGGTGCGCCGCTTTTCGGGCGCGACCGCGATGGTCAGAAGCTCGGCTTCGCCAGCGATGGCGCGGCCAAGGGCAAAACCCTCGTTTTTGCTCAGCAGAAAGACATGCGGGCTTGTCAGGAGATCGGCAAATTCCGTGCGGGACCAGGGCCGGGGCAGGGTGAAGCACCGCGCGTGCAGGCCCGCCAGCGCATCCGGTGTCATGGCAGAAGAACCGGCGGCAGGTCGGACGGCGGCGCGGCATCCGCGCTGCGCAGGTAGAGCGGTGCGGGCCGGGGAAGCGGGGTGCGGAACCGTTCGGAGGCGATACGCGCCACTGCCTCGGCCGGCGGATAAACCGGCGAAAGGGCAGGGCCGGCGAGCGGATCGGCCCAGGGGCCGGCGCAGGCACCCACGCAGCCAATACCACTGCCGCAGAGCGCCGACGGAGGCTGTGCGGCGGCGATCAGGAAAGGTTCCGCCGCGGGCGCATCGCCCTCCAGAACTTGCCCATAGATCATGTCGCGACGTGCATCGACCGTGGCCAGCAGCGGCCTGGGCAGGCCCAGCGCCAAGGCCTCGAAGGCACTGACACCCACCGACGGGATGTTCAGCGCCAAAGCCAGCCCACGCGCGGCGGAAACGGCGATGCGGATCCCGGTAAAATTCCCCGGCCCGATGCCGACGCCGATGGCGGACAGATCGCCCCACCCGATGCCGCCCTCCGCCAAAAGCTCTTCCAGAAGCGGGATCAGGCGTTCGGCCTGCCCTTTCTCCATCTGCTCTTGCCGGGCAGTCAGCAGGCGGGAACCGCAGAGCAAAGCGGCCGCGCAATGCGCGGCCGACGTGTCGAAGCCAAGGACGAAAGGCTCAGGCGGCAACGGGCCGTACCTCGAGCACCTCGGGGATGTAATGCCGCAGGAGGTTCTCGATTCCCATCTTGAGCGTGAGCGTCGAGGACGGGCAGCCGGCGCAGGCACCCTGCATGTGCAGATAGACCACCCCGCGTTCAAAGCCGTGGAAGGTGATGTCGCCCCCATCCTGTGCCACGGCGGGACGGACACGCGTATCCAGCAGATCCTTGATCTGCTTCACGATGTCAGCATCCGGGCCGGAATGCTCGGCATGGCCCGAAGCGGCCTGCGCACCTTCAAGGATTGCGGCACCCGACTGGTAATGCTCCATGATCGCGCCCAGAACGGCGGGTTTGATATGTTCCCAGGCAACAGCATCCGATTTGGTCACGGTGATGAAATCGGTGCCGAAGAACACCCCTGCCACGCCATCAACGGCAAAGATGCGCCGGGCAAGTGGCGAGGCTGCGGCGGCATCCGGGGACGGGAAGTCTGCCGTGCCCATTTCAAGAACGGTCTGGCCGGGCAGGAACTTCAGCGTGGCAGGATTCGGGGTTGATTCAGTCTGAATGAACATGTCGCGGCCCTCCGGGGTTAGGCCCTTGATATGCGCCCGAGGCCTGCGCCTGTCAAGGTTTAGAACTGTTCTAAACTCAGGTGATCGCCTCGAGCCTGTCCTTGGGGATTTCACCGGGAACGATGGTGATCGGGATCGGCAGCGTTCCCGAGTTGCGCGAAAGCTGGGTGACCAGCGGCCCGGGTCCGTTCTTGTCAGTGCCGGCGCCCAAGACCAGCACCCCGATTTCGGGATCCTCGCGGATCTGGGCGAGGATCTCGGTCACGGGTTCGCCTTCGCGGATCACCAGTTCCGGGTTGATGCCGTGCCGGTCGCGCATCCATTTGGCAAACACCTCGTAATGCGCCTCGATCCGTTCGCGGGCCTCTTCGCGCATCAGATCCGCCACGCCGATCCAGGTCTGGAAATCCTCGGGCGGGATTACCGACAGGATCTGCACGCCACCCCCCGTGCGTGTGGCGCGCAGCGTCGCAAACCGCATCGCGTTCAGGCATTCGCGGCTGTCGTCCAGCACCACCAGAAACTTGCGCATCACTCTTCCCCCTGACTGACGATCATGGCGCGGGCACCCGAGGCTTGCAAGCGGCGCCTCAACCCCGGGCAGAAAGCGCCCAGTCCCAGTAAAGATCGCGTACGCGCCGTGTGACCGGGCCGATCTGGTACTGCCGGTCTTCCAGCTGCGTCACCGGGGTGACCTTGCTCATGTTGCCCGAGAGGAACACCTCGTCCGCGTCCAGAAAATCCTGCAGGCTCAGCACCGCTTCGTGAACAGTTACGCCATCGGCGCGCAGATTGGCGATATGCCGCGCGCGGGTGATCCCGGCCAGGAAGGTGCCGTTCGGAACAGGGGTCAGAACTTCACCATCGCGGACCATGAAGACATTGGCGCTGGCGGTTTCGGCGACGTTGCCCAGCGCATCCATCACCAGCGCATTGCCATACCCCTTGGCGCGGGCCTCGGCCAGCATGCGGGCGTTGTTCGGATAAAGGCAGCCGGCCTTCGCATTCACGACCGCCGAATCCAGTGTAGGGCGCCGGAAACGCGTGGTTGTCAGCGTGGTGGAGCGGTCGGACGGGGCCATCGGGATCTCTTCCAGGCAGATGGCAAAGCCCGTGGCACCCTCTTTCGGCAGGATGCCCAGATCGCCGCCTTCCAGCGCCCAGTACATCGGGCGGATATAGACAGCGGCGGTGGCGGGATAGCGCGCCAGCCCTTCGCGGACAATCGCGACCATGCTGTCTGTATCCACGTTCGGTGTGATCATCAGCGCCTCGGCCGAGCGGTTGATCCGCGCGCAATGGGCCTCCAGATCCGGGGCCACCCCTTCGAACAGCCGCGCACCGTCAAAGACCGTGGTGCCCAGCCAGGACCCGTGGTCTGCCGCGCGCATGATCGGCACATCCCCGTCATGCCATTGCCCCTCATGGTAGGTGCGGATGTTGCTGCCGGTCGCCATTGCGTCTCTCCTTGTCTTTCGGCGACGTTAATCCGCTTTTCGGCCGGCGGTCCAGCCCGCGCGCGGCACTGGTCCGTGTGGCAGCCGGGTCAAGCAGAAAAGACCACTATCCTGCGCCTTGCCGACCGCTTGTGGACCCGAAGCCACAGTCGCGTTCACCTTCAGTGACATCCACGTTACCCGGGGCCGCAATGCGTTGATACCGGCGTTGGTGCACTGCAGGTCAGATCAGACGCATGCAGGCGCTGGTTGCGCCGGGCCGATCAAGAAAGGATTCAGGATGCAGCAGAAACTGGACAGGCGAAGCTTGCTGGCCGGAGGGGCGGCATTGATGGCGACGGTGGCGATGCCGATGGTCGCACGGGCGGGGCAGCGGCCCGAGGGGACCGCGTTCCGCAACCTCTCCAGCTTTCAGACGGTGGATTGGCGAGATCACTTCGATCATCTGCGCCGCGGTGCCATTCTGGCCGACCTTCAGTCACGGGCGCTGCACTACTGGTCAGAGGACGGGCAGACCCATCTGCTCTATCCCTGCTCGGTTCCGATGAGCGACGAGTTCGCGCGCCGCGGTCACACCGAAGTCGTGCTGAAGCGCCGCAACCCGGTCTGGATCCCGACCCCGAACATGCGCGCCCGCGATCCGAGCCTGCCCGAGCGCGTGGAGGCCGGACCGGAGAACCCGATGGGCACCCGCGCGATGAACCTCGGCTGGCAATACTACCGCATCCACGGCATCGACAATACCGACAAGATCGGGCGGCAGGCGTCAAATGGTTGCGTCGGGTTGTTCAACCACCATGTCGAGCATCTGTTCGAGTTGGTCGAGGTCGGCACGCAGGTCAAGATGATCTGAGCCCGTGCCGCTGCATCATCCGGTGCGGCGGCATCGGTACGACGGGCCGTGCAAGTCCCTTGCGGGCCCGCCGCATCAACGCGCCACCGATGCCCGAGGCGATCAGGTTTGCCAGCCCCGCGATGAAGGCGACGAACCCGGCCATTGCATACCAGACCTCATCCGCCAGCCGCATCGTCACACGCAGAAACCGCGATTTCCCCACAAGCTCCAGCGGGCCGAGCATCCGCCCGCCCGTCGCCTCGGCCGCATTGGCCAGAAGCCGCGCCTCTTGCGGGCTATCGGCATGGCGCAGCACGCTCAACGCCTCGCGCGCGCCCAGGCTGCGCCGCAGCCGCTGCGCATCTGTCAGAAGCGCCCCGACCGGGCGCAGGATTTCGGGGCGCAGGGCACGCGCAATGTCATCCCGGTTGCGGCTGCGCGCCACAGCGCCCCAGTCCACGCCGCGCCGGATGCTGTCGCGCAACAGGGCCTGCAACGGCTGCGACAGCAGGCCTATCCGCTTTGCAAGCTTGCCGGCCCGTGCGCCCATGGCGATCGTGTAGCTGGTTCCCCCCGAAAGGGGCACCAGGGCCACCGCGCCCAGCCCGATCACTGACAGCCCGAGATCCAGTTCGTCCACCTCGGACCCGCCAAGATAGTTCCCGCCTTCACGTACCACGACGAAAACGTCCCCCAGGGGCGTAAGGATGCTTGGCGCGTGGCAGGCCAGTACGGGTGAAAGCGGACAGTGACGCGCATCCAGGGCACAGGCGGCGCAAGTTGCGGCCTTGGTGGCAAGGCCGTTGTCCTCGGCATCGGCGACGGAAACAGCGGCGGTAACCTCCGGCGGCAGGGTCAGCGATCTGTCTTCCGCCAACGCCAGAAGCGCCCCGATCGCCACCCAGTTGCGCGGATCATCCTGTAAAAGCACCTGCAGCCGCGCCGCAATCGCCTCGGGCGTGGCAGAAAGCGCCATGGCCCGGTCAAGCGCCGCGGCAATTTCATCGCCACTGCGTGCGATCATGCCGCGGCCAAGGCCGGTATCCGCCAGCCGGGTCAGGTTCAGGCCCGACAGCACAAGCGACGCCGCCATTGCCAGAAGCAGCACGGCTCTGGCAAGGCGGCGCACCGGTTATGCCCGGGGACGCGAGCGGATCAGCCCCACGATATCGTAGGCCTGTTCGATGATCGGGCGGGCGATGGCATCGGCCCGTTCCGCGCCCTGGCCCAGGATGCGATCAATCTCGGCCGGGTCCTGCAGCAGCCGCGTCATTTCGGCGTTGATCGGACCAAGGCGCGCCACGGCCAGATCCGCAAGCACCGGTTTGAAGGTGCCAAAGCCCTGGCCGGCGAACTCTTCCAGCACACCGGCTGGCGTGCTGTCCGAAAGCGCGGCGAAGATATTGACAAGGTTGCGGGCTTCGGGCCGGCCCTCAAGCCCCTCCAGCGTTGTGGGCAGCGGTTCGGCGTCGGTCTTGGCCTTGCGGATCTTCTGGGCGATCGCGTCGGCATCGTCGGTCAGATTGATGCGGCTTTGATCCGATGGGTCGGATTTCGACATCTTCTTCGTGCCGTCACGCAGGCTCATCACCCGGGTCGCGGGGCCTTCGATCATCGGCTCGACGACGGGGAAGAAGTTCACGCCGAAGTCGTTGTTGAACTTGATCGCAATATCGCGCGCCAGTTCAAGGTGCTGCTTCTGATCCTCGCCCACCGGCACATGCGTGGCGTGATAGGCCATGATGTCTGCCGCCATGAGGTTCGGATAGGCAAAAAGCCCCACGCTCGCATTTTCGCGGTTCTTGCCAGCCTTGTCCTTGAACTGGGTCATCCGGTTCAGCCAGCCCATGCGCGCGACGCAGTTGAAGATCCAGGCCAGTTCCGCATGGGCCGAAACCTGGCTTTGGTTGAACAGGATCGACCGCGCCGGATCGACCCCGGCGGCGATGAAACCGGCCGCAAGTTCGCGCGTCGCATGGCGCAGCGTCGCGGGGTCCTGCCAGACGGTGATGGCGTGCAGATCGACGATGCAATAGACCGTCTCGATGCCCTGATCCTGCGCTTCCGAGAACCGCTTGAGCGCGCCGAGATAGTTGCCCAGGGTCAATCCACCCGAGGGCTGGATGCCCGAAAACACGCGCGTCTTGTGCGTGGCCTGGACGAGAGGCGTTTGGACCGCTTCCGTCATCTTGAACTCCATCTGGTAAAACCGGTCCCAGCGGCTTATCGCTGGGGGGATGGCCCGTCAATGCGCCCAGACCGGATGAACCGAATGACCCGTGATTACGCCGCCCCTCCGTTCAACCCGATGCCGCCGGTGGTCTGGCTGCTGGTTCTGCCGCTGGCGGTGATCGAGCTGGTCTTGCAGGCCGGGGCCGCAGGCCTGCTGGGCGGGCCGGATGCGGTGGGCTGGCGCCTGAGCGCGATGCGCAGCTTCGGCTTCTTTGATACGATCTTCAACTGGATGCTGGCCAACCTTCGCTTCCCGCCCGAGCATCTGCTGCGTCTTGTCAGCTACAGCTTCATTCACACCGGCTTTGTCCATGCCCTGTTCACGATCGTGCTGACACTGGCGCTGGGCAAGATGGTGGGCGAGGTCTGGCCCGGGCGGGTCGTGGCGCTGGTCTGGCTGGCGGCAACAGTGGTGGGCGCGGTTGCCTACGGGCTTTTGCTGAACGATCCGGCGCCGCTGGTCGGGGCCTATCCGCCTGTCTTTGGCCTCCTGGGCGCCTTCACCTTCCTTCTTTGGGTCAATCTTGCGGCGCGCGGAGCCAACAAGTTTCGCGCCTTCACGCTGATCGGGATGCTTTTGCTGTTTCGTCTGGTACTGGGGCTGTTCTTCGACGCGGGGAACGGCTGGGTGGCCGAACTTGCGGGCTTTGCCACCGGGTTCGGCCTGTCATTCGTGGTCAGCCCCGGTGCCTGGCCGCGGGTGCTGGAACAGATCCGCCGCCGCTAACGGCGCAGGGCCGCCCTGAAGTCCGCCAGGCGGAAAGCGCCGATCACTGTGCCCGCGCCGAAGTAGCTGGCGATCCCCAACCCGATCAGCAGCGCAAGCGCAAGATAGCGCGCACCGGGTTCCCCCAGCATCGGGCCAAGGTAAAGACCCGCAAGCCAGAGGCAAAGGCCCATGAACAGCGCCGCCGTGATGATCCGCCAGATCCGGTCGCGGAAGCGGTCGTCAAGCTGCGCGGCCGCGCCCATGGTCCGGCTCCCCAGCCAAAGCTGCGCCACCATCGCCCAGCCGGCCAGCGTGGTGCCAAGCGCCGCCGCGGCAAAGCCGATCAACGGCATCAGCCCTACCGCAAGCGCCGCGTTTACCACCATCGACATCAGCGCATAGTGGAAGGGCCGCCGCGTATCCTCGCGCGCGTAGAAAAGCGGTTGCAGAACCTTGTGAAGCACGAAGGCCGGCAGGCCAAGGCCATAGATCGCCAGCGCAAGCGCGGTGTTGATCGTGTCGGTCTCGCTCCACTGGCCACGGCCGAACAGGACCGATGTCAGCGGCACGGCGATCACCACAAGGGCGACTGCGGCGGGCAGGGTCAGCGCCAGCGCGAACTCGGCGCCCCGGTTGAAGGCGGCGCGGCCGCCGGCGATATCTGCGGCGCGCAGCTTGCGCGACAACTCGGGCAGCAAAACGACGCCGACGGCGATGCCCACCACCCCAAGCGGCAGTTGATAAAGCCGGTCCGCATAGTTCAGCCAGGCAATCGCCCCTTCGGTGAACGATGCAACCTGCCGTCCGACGATCAGGTTCACCTGAACCACCCCGCCGGCAAGCACGGCCGGCGCGGCGATGATGGCCAGCCGGCGCAGTTCCGGCGTCAATCGCGGCCGGCGGAAGCGAAAGCTGAACCCGGCACGGCGCACCGCGACCCATGTCACCAGAAGCTGCGCGACCCCGGTTACCGGCACTGTCCAGGCCAGCGTCATCCCCATCGGCCAGTCCAGACGGGCGGCCAGCCAGATCGCGGCGATGAACAGCGCGTTCATCAGGATTGGCACCGCCGCCGTGGCAACGAACCGCCCTGTCGCGTTCAGCACCCCCGACAGAAGCGCCACAAGCGAAATGAACAGGATGTAGGGAAACGAGATCAGGCCAAAATCCACGGCAAGATCAAACCGTTCATCCCCCCAGAAGCCGGCGGCCATCGCCAGCACCAGAAGCGGCATCGCCACCATCCCCAGAAGGGTGAAAAGGATCAGAACGGTGCCCAGCCCCCAGAAGGCATCGCGGGCAAAGCCCTCGGGATCCTCGCCGCTTTCGTATTTCTTGGCGAACATCGGCACGAAGGCCATGTTGAACGCGCCCTCGGCGAAGAAGCGGCGGAACATGTTGGGAAGCGAAAAGGCGACAAAGAACGCTTCGGCAACCGGCCCCGAGCCGAGATAGGCCGCCATCATCATGTCGCGGACAAAGCCCACGATGCGGCTGCCCAGCGTCCAGCCGCCAACCGTCAGGAAGCCTTTGACCAGGCGAATGGGTCGCATCAGGCCTGCGCCCGCTCGGCGCCCTCGGCGATCGCCTGGCGCAGCTTGCGTTCAAGCGCCTCCTGCTTGGCGCGGCTGTGCAGTTTCAGGCCGAACATGTCCTTGACGTAGAAGGTATCCACCACCTGCGCGCCGAAGGTGGCGATCACCGCGCTGGCGATATAAATGTTGTTGGCCGCCAGCGTCCGCGTCAGATCATAGAGCAGGCCGGGCCGGTCCCGGGTATCGACCTCGATGATGGTGTAGATCTCGGACCCTTCGTTGTCGAAGGTGACCGAGGTGGGAAAGCGGAACTGACGTTCGCGCTTCTTGATCTTGTCGCGGTCCTTCAGCGCCTCGCGCGCGACGACTTCGCCGCGGAAGGTCTTTTCGATCATCTGTCGCAGGCGGGGCAGGCGGGCGGATTCGTAGGGATGGCCATCGGCATCCTGGATCCAGAAGACGGCCGTCGCATAGCCGTCCTTCGAGGTATAGGTCCGGGCATCGACCACATTCGCCCCCACCAGCGCCAGCGCACCGGCAAGGCGGGAAAAGATCCCGGGATGATCGGCCAGCACGAAACAGGCCCGTGTGGCATCGCGGTCCTCTTCGGGGCGCAGGTCGATGCGGATCTCGTCATCGGTGATGCCGCGCAGCAGATTGGCAAAGACGACCTGGGTTTCCGTGGTCAGCCCCTGCCAGTAGGGGCCGTAGTGGCGCGCGGTTTCGGCGCGCACATCCTTGCGGTCCCAGTCCGACAGGGCGTCGCGCAGCGCGCGCTTGGCCTCGTCCTCGCGCTTGTCGCGGTTCAGGTCCTCAAGACCGGTTTCCAGTGCCTCGGCCGTGTCACGGTAAAGCTGCCGCAGCAGCATGGCTTTCCAGTTGTTCCATGTGCCGGGGCCAACGCCGCGGATATCGCAGACCGTCAGCACCGTCAGCAGATCCAGCCGCTTGCGGGTCTTGACGGCCTTGGCGAAATCCCGAACCGTGCGCGGGTCCGAGATGTCGCGCTTCTGGGCCATGTCGGACATCAGCAGGTGATAGCGCACCAACCATTCCACGGTTTCGCATTCCTCGGCGTTCAGACCAAGGCGCGGCGCGACGCGGCGCGCGATCTGGGCACCCAGAACCGAATGATCCTCGGGGCGGCCCTTGCCGATATCATGCAGCAGCAGCGCGACATAGATCACCCGCCGGTTGATGCCATCAGCCAGGATCCGGCTGGCGATCGGCAGTTCCTCGACCAGTTCGTTGCGCTCGATCTGCGCGAGGGTCGAGATGCACTGGATGGTGTGTTCGTCCACCGTGTAGTGGTGATAGACGTTGAACTGCATCATCGCCACGATCGGCTCGAATTCCGGAATGAAGGCGCCAAGCACACCCAGTTCGTTCATCCGCCGCAGCCCGCGTTCGGGATTGCCGTGCCGCAACAGCAGATCAAGAAAGATCTGCACCGCCTCGCGGTCTTCGCGCAGCGCATCGTCGATCAGGTTCAGGTTGGCCGCGATCAGACGCATCGCATTCGGGTGCAGCAGAAGCCCCGTCCGCATTGCCTCTTCGAAGATGCGCAAAAGGTTCAGCTTGTCCGCCAGAAAGCTCGTCTCATCCGCGACGGAAAGACGGTTCTGCAGGATGACATAGCCGGGCCGCACCTTGCGCTTGCGGCGGAACAGACCCACGAGCATCGGCTCGCGCTTGACGTGCCGGGCTTCCAGCGCCGTCAGGAAGATACGGGTCAGTTCGCCCACCCGGGTGGCATGGCGGAAATAGTCCTGCATGAAATGCTCGACCGCCCGACGGCCAGAGTGGTCGGAGTATCCCATCCGCTCGGCAACCTCGACCTGCAGGTCGAAGGTCAGCTGATCCATCGCCCGACGCGCGATGTAGTGCAGATGGCAGCGCACCGCCCAGAGGAAGGTCTCGGCCTGGTTGAAGCTGGTGTATTCTTCGCGGCTGAAGACGCCCAGATCGACAAGTTGCGCAGCCCGATCGACCCGGTGCAGGTATTTCGCAATCCAGTAAAGCGTCTGCAGGTCGCGCAGCCCGCCCTTGCCTTCCTTGATGTTGGGTTCCAGCACATAGCGCTGGCCGCCCTGCTTCTTGTGCCTCTCGGCCCGTTCAGCCAGCTTGGCCTCGATGAAGTCGCTGCCGGTACCGCTGAAAAGTTCCGACCAGAGCCTGTCCTTCAACTCGGCCGCAAGGGGCGCGTGCCCACAGAGATAGCGGTGTTCCAGCAACGCGGTGCGGATCGTGTAATCCTCACGGCCAAGGCGCAGGCAGTCCTTCACGGTGCGCGTCGCATGGCCCACCTTCAGCCGCAGGTCCCAAAGGATGTACAGCATGGATTCGACCACGCTTTCCGCCCAGGGCGTGACCTTGTAGGGCGTCAGGAACAGCAGATCCACGTCGGAGTGGGGCGCCATCTCGGCACGGCCATAGCCGCCGACAGCCAGCACGGCGATGCGTTCGGCTTCGGTCGGGTTCGGCAGGGGGTGCAGATGCTCGGTCGCCACCTGAAAGGCGGTCGTGACAATGCCGTCGATCAGCGTCGCCTGTGACAGCACAAGGTGGCGTGCCTTGTGCGGGGCCTGCCGGAAGGCGGCCTCCAGCCGTGCCTCGCCAGCCTTGCGCGCCCGGTCGAGGTGCTCGACCACGACCGAGCGTGCCGTGCGCGCGTCGCCTATGTCTTCAAGCGCCCGCGCCAGATCGGCACGGATGCTGTTCTGGTCGAAAACCTCCGACGCCGGGCAAAGAAGATCGTCCGGCGACGGAACCGCGCCAGGCTCAGAAGCCCGCGCCGGTGAAGCTTCTTGGGGCAGGGTCAACGATGACCACCTCGTTGTTGCGGATCTGGGCCACGGCCAGCCCCCGTTCATTAGTCCCATCCGGGCGCAGACGGAAGACACCATTCACGCCCGCGAAGCCCGAGGACTGGGTGAGACCCGCCCGCGAGAGCGCATTGGGATTGCCCGACCGCACTGCAGCACCGATCGCTGCGATTCCGTCATAGGCAAGCCCGGCGATGGAATGCGGCGCTTCGCCGTAGGCCGCGGTGAACCGCGCCTGGAACTGCTGGTTCAGGCCGGGATCCGGCAATGCGAACCAGCCGCCCTGAACGCCGGGCAGGGCCAGCGTGGCCTGCGGAATGTCCCAGCGGGTCAGGCCGATATATTGCGTTACGTTCCGGTCGATCCCGTTCTCGGGCATCAGTTGCGTGAGAAGCGGCAGCGCCCCTGCCGTGTCGGCAGTCAGGAAGACCGCATCGGCCTGGCGTGCGGCCGCGGAAATCCGGGGCATCGCCTGGATCACGCCGTTCTGCGAAAACTCGAACCCTTCCGAACCCACAAGGTTGGCGCTGCTGCCGGCGATGGCCTGTTCAATCGCGCGGCGCCCGGCTTCGCCTGCGGTGTTCCGTTCATGCACCACGAGGATCCGGCCCTTGCCCTGCCGCGCCGCGAAACGGACCAGCCGTTCGGCCGTGTTCTGGAAGGTCGGGCCAAGCACGAAGACGTTGCCACCGGCAATGTCGGCGTTGTTGGAAAAGCTGAGGACGTTGATGTTCTGCGCGGCAACCGCATTGCCGACGGCATTCGCCTCGCCGCCGAACACCGGGCCAAGGATGATCTGCGCCCCCTCGTTCACGGCCTGCTGTGCCATCGCCGCCGCCCGTTCGGGCTGGCCGGCGGTGTTATACACGCGCAGGTCGATCCGCACACCGTCGAGATCGGCGATCGCAAGCCGCGCGGCATTTTCAAGGCTGCGCGCCAGCAGTTGATCGTTCGCTTGTCCTGAACCTGCGGGAACAAGCAGTGCCACCGGCACCGGCGCATTCCGATCTACCCTTGGCCCCTCATTCGAGGCGGTTGGTCCCACCGGATCACAGGCCGCAAGCCAGAGGGCGGAAACGACAAGTGCCAGCTTCGCGGCCGTGCCGCGCGCCAGGCTGAAAACGGAAAACATCTGGAATTACCTCGCTATCCCTGTTCGGATCATCGTCCAAAGCCTAAGCTTCCGCCAGCATGAAGTAAACTTTGCAGAGGTTGGTTCCATGGAAAGCGAATCGAGGCGGATCCATCGCCCGGAGTCAGGTCGCCAGCCTGCGGCCTTGCCCCCCGGGCTGTATTTCGTATCGACGCCGATCGGCGCTGCGCGCGATATCACCCTGAGGGCACTGGACATTCTGGCCACGGCAGATGTTCTTGCAGCCGAAGACACCCGCACCCTGCGACATCTGATGGAGATTCACGGGATCGACCTGCAGGGGCGGCAGGTTGTCGCCTATCACGATCACAACGGCGAACAGGCGCGTCCACGCCTGCTGCGGGCGCTGTCCGAAGGGCAGAGCGTCGCCTATGCCTCCGAGGCCGGCACCCCCCTTGTTGCGGATCCCGGCTATCAGCTGGGACGCGCGGCCATTGCCGAAGGCTTTGCGGTTCATGCGGCACCGGGGGCTTCGGCCGTTCTGGCGGCGCTGACGATCGGCGGGCTTCCGACGGACCGCTTCTATTTTGCAGGCTTCCCGCCCGCTCAGGCCGGAGCGCGCCGCAAATATCTGGCCGAAGCCGCCGTTGTGCCGGCGACGCTTGTCTTTTACGAATCCCCCAAGCGCATCGGCCGTTTTCTTGAAGAACTGGCCGAAATCATGGGCCCCGACCGAGAGGCGGCCGTGTGCCGCGAACTCACCAAACGCTTTGAGGAGGTGCTACGGGGGTCGCTGGCCGACCTGGCTGAACGGGTGCGCGAACGGCCGCTGAAGGGCGAAATCGTCGTGCTGGTCGATCGCCCCGGGGCGCAGGTCGCCGCACCCGGCGCCGTCGAGGATGCGCTGCGCGACGCCTTGCAGGAGATGTCGAAGAAGGACGCCGTTTCCCATGTGGCCGAGATGCTGAACCTGCCACGCCGGCAGGTCTATCAGGCGGCCCTCGCACTGGAGACGCCGGAATGAGCGGTGCGCTGGGCCACCTGGCCGGGCTTGGCGCGGAATCCGCGGTGGAACGGCATTACGCCGAGGCGGGCGCGCGGCTTCTGGCGCGGCGCTGGCGGGGTGCCGCGGGCGAGATCGATCTTGTCGTGCAGCTGGGCGATACGCTGATCTTCGTCGAGGTCAAGAAAAGCCGCAGCTTCGCCCGCGCGGCCGAGCGGCTGGGGGAGCGCCAGATCCTGCGGCTGATGGGGGCGGCACAGGAATATCTCGGCCTTGCGGGGCTGGGGCTGGATACCGTGATGCGCTTCGATGTGGCGCTGGTCGATGCCAGCGGCCAGATCCGGGTCCTTGAAAACGCGCTCTCGGCCTGAGGGGTGATTGCAACCCGCCGCGCCGCGGTCCATCAAGGGCAGGCAAAGAGGGAGCTTCGGATGGGTCTGAAAGTCGCATTCCAGATGGATCCTATCGGATCCGTCAATATCAACGCCGACAGCACGTTCCGTATCGCGGAAGAAGCGCAGGCGCGCGGGCATGAGCTGTTCTACTACACGCCCGACCGGCTTGCCTACCGCGAGGGGCGCGTCGTCGCACGCGGCTGGCCGCTGACGGTGCAGCGCGTGGAAGGCGCGCATTTCACGCTGGGCGAGGAACAGGAAATCGACCTGGCCGACTGGGATGTGGTCTGGCTGCGCCAGGATCCCCCCTTCGACATGGGCTATATCACCACAACGCATCTGCTGGAGATGATCCATCCCCGGACGCTTGTGGTCAATGATCCGTTCTGGGTCCGGAACTCGCCGGAAAAGCTTCTGGTCCTGCGCTTTCAGGATCTGACGCCACCGACGATGATCGCGCGCGAATTGCGGACGATCCGCGACTTCAAGGCGGTGCATGGCGATGTCATCCTCAAGCCGCTTTACGGCAACGGTGGCGCTGGCGTGTTCCGGCTGGACCCGAATGATCGCAACCTTGCCGCGCTGCACGAGCTGTTCACGACGCTGAGCCGCGAGCCGCTGATCGTGCAGAAGTTCCTGCCCGACGTCTCGAAGGGCGACAAGCGCGTGATCCTTGTGGACGGAGAGCCGGTGGGTGCCATCAACCGCGTACCGGCGGCGGGGGAAACCCGGTCGAACATGCATGTGGGCGGGCGCCCCGAAAAGGTGGCACTGACGGATCGCGACCGCGAGATCTGCTCCATCATCGGCCCGGTCCTGCGCGAGAAGGGCCAGATCTTCGTCGGTATCGATGTGATTGGCGATTACCTCACCGAGATCAACGTGACCTCGCCGACAGGGATCCAGGAGTTGGAGCGATTCGACGGCATCAATGTCGCCGCCCGTATCTGGGAAGTAATCGAGGCCCGCCGGGCGTGACACCGGCGCGCCGCGCCTTCGCCAGAGGCCGGCATTGCACCACGTCCTGGTGATTTCCGAGCCATGCGGGGGACAGGACGGGGGTCGAACCAGCGCTGGCCTTGTGGCGCGTGGATCACGCGAGCCTGCCCTCCGGGCGCTTGGTCAGTCTTCGCGGGCACCCCTTGCTACCGCCGGGCGGCAATGCCGGCAGCATCTCCCGCCTGCCGAGGTCGCCAAAGCGGGGCTGACCCGGGGACCTTGCCCTCGTCCGGCCGCCCTGTCGCGCGACCCTCCCACGCGGGCGCCCGCCAGTCATGCCCTCGAAGTCTGGCTGGATCGCGCGGCTTGCCGGCTCGAACGGTGGACAGACCTTTCTGACGGCGCCAACACAAATTGCAGTCAAGTCCCGCGCCGTCATCTCATCGCCGCGCCTCGTGCCAGAAGGCGCGGGAACGGAGGAAAAGGCGGTGCTCAGGCAGTGTCGGAGTGCGCCGCCGCTCTCGGGACAGGGCAGCCAATGACGCTGGTCATGCCAGGTCCGATCCGCGGCTGTCGCTGCGGTCCCGCTCGTGACGTGATCTGTCGTGGGCGACGGCCTGCTGGCGATGATGACGCAGCTCTGTGGCAGCCAGTGAGACTGGTTGCCCTGGGCGTCGGGCAGTGGCTCACGTGCCCTTGAACCGGTCGCCCCAGCGGTCGCGCGGCGATGAATGCCCTCGGCAGGTCGTCGTGATCTTCTGCACGGCATATTCTGCGCCGGGTCCCGAAAGCATGGTCAGGTCACCTCGTCCGAGCGACGCGGATGCTCGGCAGGTTCAGGCGGTTGGTGTCGTGCCCGCTCAGCCTGTCGACCGCCGAGGCGAGGGATGCTCTAGCTTCCGACCGAGGTTGGCCTGCGTCGCAGGCATTGGGGGTAGGATTCTCGGCCTTTTGCTCCGGCTCTGCTCGCCGGGCAGAGGATCGCTCGGGGCTCGGCGTCTTGGGGGGCTTCGTCCATGCAGCCTCGGGTCCAGGCACCTCCTTCACCACGCGTGCTGTGATCTTGGGGACATCAGGATGACAGGACTCGAGGGGCTGGCCGAAGGCAACCGGCTTCCCTTTACCTGAATGGATCCGGGGCGCGTCATGCTTGCCCAGGGCGAGCCGGTTCCGCTGTCCCGCAGCAATGCCGGCGCTCCTGTCCAGAAGCTCGCGAGGCAGATGCACATGCCAAGGCATTCAAGGCCGGCTCATCGTGTCCGGGCCTGGTGGTGCCGAAGGTGCGACAGCCACTGCGAGAGCACGCGGATCTGGCCGTGGACAGGCCGCGCGGGCCGAGGCTCCGCCGCCAGCGAAAGCGCGACTACATGCAGCGCCGCTCAGCGTCAGCTCGTGCTCAGGCGAAAGCTGACAGCTTCGGCAACATGTGGCTGTCGAACGGTTTCTGATCCGTCGAGGTCTGCGATCGTCCGGGCAACGCGCAGGATCCGGTGATAGCCGCGGGCGGAAAGGCCGAACCGCTCGGCCACGCGCAGAAGCAACGCTCGCCCCTCGCTGTCGGGGGCGGCGATGTCTTCGAGCAGGGCGCCTTCGGCATCGGCATTCACGCGCGCATCCGCCTGATCGGCAAAGCGCGCATCCTGGATGGCGCGCGCGACCGCAACGCGGGCTGCGACCTCTTCGGTTGTCTCTCCGGCATCCGGCAGGTCAAGGTCTGTAAAGGCCACCGGCGGAACCTCGACCCGCAGATCGAAACGATCCATCAGCGGCCCCGAGATACGGCCCAGATAATCCGCACCGCAGGCAGGCGCCCGTGCACAGGCGCGGGCGGGTTCGCTCAGGTGGCCGCAGCGGCAGGGGTTGGCGGCAGCGACGAGCAGGAAGCGGCAGGGATAGCGCACATGCGCATTCGCGCGGGCAACGACGACCTCGCCGGTCTCGATCGGCTGACGCAGTGTTTCCAGAACGGTGCGCGGAAATTCGGGAAGTTCATCCAGAAACAGCACGCCGTTATGCGCAAGCGAGATTTCCCCGGGCTTCGCATTGCGCCCACCCCCGACGATGGCGGCGACCGAGGCGGTGTGATGTGGTTCGCGAAACGGCCGTTCGCGGGATATGCCGCCATCGCCGAGCAAGCCGTAAAGCGAGTGGATCATCGATGTCTCCAGCGCTTCTGGCGGGCTGAGTGGTGGCATGAGCCCCGGCATGCGCGCGGCCAGCATGGATTTCCCGGCGCCGGGCGGCCCGATGAACAGGAGATGGTGGCGCCCCGCCGCCGCGATCTCAAGCGCGCGCTTGGCCCTTTCCTGACCCTTCACATCCCGCAGGTCCCGGAGCGGCCGTCGCTCGGTGACCTCGCCCGGCTGCGCCTGGGGCAGGGCCATCTGCCCGGTGAAATGGCGCACCACCTCGGCCAGGGTCGCGGCGCCCAGGACGCGGGTTGAACCGACCCAGGCGGCTTCCGGCCCGCAGGCCCGCGGGCAGACCAGCGCACGATCCTCGGCCGCGGCCGTCATTGCCGCGGGCAGCGCGCCCACCACCGGCACCAGCTTGCCATCCAGTGACAATTCGCCCAGCGCGACCGCGCTTTCCACCGCGTCGCGCGGCAGGATATCCAGGGCGGCGAGCAATGCCAGCGCGATGGGCAGATCGAAATGCGGTCCCTCCTTTGGAAGGTCGGCAGGCGAAAGATTCACGGTAATGCGCCGCGCCGGCAGTGCGATAGCCATGGCCGAAAGCGCCGCGCGGATCCGTTCGCGTGCCTCCGACACGGCCTTGTCCGGCAGGCCGACGATCGAGAAGGCCGGCAGCCCGGGCGCGACCGCGCACTGCACCTCGACCAGCCGGGCCTCTATACCCTCGAAGGCCACCGTATAGGCCCGTGCAACCATTCACCCTCTCCTTCAGCCCAGGGCAAGAGGTAGCGGAAAGATGCTTTACAAATGGTTAATCAGTCCGGGGCGCCCCCGCTGTCACAAGTGCCATGAAGGCCGGCCATGCGGCGGGATCCGCAACCGTCATGTCGCGGTTGAAGGCAGAGGAAAAGCCGAATATGCGACCCTCGAGGGAGAGGAAATGCGTGACAGCGCCGCCGGAATGGGGACAGGTGGCGTTCTCGGCCGGGCCGGTGACAGAGGGATCCGCCGGAAGTGGCGCTGGCCCTGGCCATGGCCTTTGTGGCCAGTCGCGCCGGTAGAAGGCCTGATCAGGCCCGTCCACAAGGGCCATCGCCCGCCAGCGGCGGAAGGCGGGGTCGGCAAGATGCGCGGCCACATAGGCTGCCGCCCCTGTGCCCACGGGCAGGTTGTAGCCGGCAATTCGCGCTGCCACCGGTGCGAAGAAAACATCCGCGATGCTGTAGTCGCCGCAAAGCCACGGGCCGTGGCTGGCTGTCTCGGTTCTGGCCCACGCCCAAAGTGACTGTAGTCGTTCCAGATCTGCAAGCACCGCTGCGGGTGGCGCGCAATCCTGGTAGGACAGGCGCAGATTCATCGGACAATGGTTGCGAAGCGCGGAGAAACCCGCGTGCATCTCGGCCGCCAGCATGCGGGCGATGGCGCGCGCGCCCGGTTCGGCAGGCCAATGCCCTGCAGTGGGGTGACGCGCAGCAAGCTCCTCGGCGATGGCGAGGCTGTCGGCGATCACGATCCCGTCGGGCAGGCGCAGTGCGGGGACCGTCCTTGCCGGGAAGAACCGGGCCAGAAGTGCGTCGAACGCCGGATCGTAGAGCCGGGCGCTTTCGATATCGCAGGCAATACCGAACCGTTCGAAGGACAGCCAGCCGCGAAGGGACCAGCTGGAATAGGCACGATCTCCGATGGCAAGCGTGTAGGTCATCCCGGCCTCCTGTCACCGACGAGGTTAGAGAGGCCAGGCCGATCCGTCCAATGGCTTTTCCAGGGGGCTGCGGATCACGGACGATGATTGATCGGGCCGGCGCGCCAGCCTTTCGGGCTGCGGATGATCCGCGTCAGCGACAGTGGCTCGATCCTTTGGGCAAAGGCCTCGGGGGTGGTCAGGCCCAGGGCGCGTTCGATCTGGGTCAGGATGACGCCGACATGCGCCACCGCGATGATATCGCGCCCGGCATGTTCCAACGATACCGCGTCAACTGCGGCATTGACCCGGTTCTGAGGGTCGCGCCAGCTTTCGCCTCCCGGCGCAGCGATGGTGCCCGGTGCTTCCCGGAAGGCGCGCAAAAGCTGCGGATAGCTTGCGCCCACCTCTGCGTGGGCCTGGTCCTCCCAGGCGCCAAAATGAATCTCGTGCAGGGTGGGGAAATGGGGCAGGCGCTGCCGGTCGCCCTGAAGCCGGTCAGCTGTGACGAACGCGCGGCGCAGGTGGGATGACAGGATCACCGCGCGCGCCGGCAGTGCCGCCGCAAGCCGCTCAAGCGCACCGCGATCAGACAGATCGGCTGGCGGATCCGTCCAGCCGATCATCGCGCTCGCATGCGTCGGGCCGTGCCGGATCCAGTGCCAACGCGTTTCTGTCATGGCGGAAGCTGCCCTTGAGCATCAGCGGCAGGCCCGCCACTATCAGCGCGTCCAGCCCTGCTTCAGCGAACAGCGCCTGATTGAGCCGCCCCTGTGCATCCCGAAATGCGCACGCCAGTGCGTTTTCCGGGACGACGCCTTGGCGACCTCGTTCGAGATGACGATCACCGGCGCCCGGCGGCTGCGAAGGCCGGCCAGAAGCGCCGTGGTTTCGCGCTCCGAGGCGGCGCTATCCGGCATCACGTTCGACAGCCAGAGCGTGGCGCAATCCAGCAGGACCGCCGCATCGGCCGGAATATCGTGCAGGTGGCGGGCGGGATCATGCGGTGCCTCGATGGTTGTAGCCCGGGCCGCGCGCGGCAAGATGGGCCGCAACGCGGTCGCGCATTTCATCGTCAAAGCCCCGGGGGCTGTGGCCGGATAGATCCGCCGCCGCCCACTTTGCGACACGAGTTTTTTCCCCAGCGAGGATTTTCCGGAACGGGCGCCACCAATGATAAGGCTGAGAGGGGAAGTATTAAGGGGAACTTTCAAATGATCCGGTCGTTTGGTCCATGCGTATCAACCCGTGATCAGACAGTTAAGAGAGTTTCGGCTTCGGCCCAGACCGGGGGTTCAAATGGCACTGGACGGCTACAACGACCATGGTTTTTCCCGCCGCGCGATGAAGGCGGAACTTCTTGACGCCGAGACCGAGCTGCGGCTGGCCTATGCCTGGCGGGACCGGCGTGACGAACAGGCGCTGCACCGGCTGATCAACGCCTATATGCGGCTTGCGATCTCGATGGCCTCGAAGTTTCGCCGCTATGGCGCGCCGATGAACGATCTGATCCAGGAAGCGGGCCTTGGCCTGATGAAGGCCGCCGACAAGTTCGATCCCGACCGGGGGGTGCGCTTTTCCACCTATGCCGTCTGGTGGATCAAGGCGAGCATTCAGGATTACGTCATGCGCAACTGGTCGATGGTGCGCACCGGTTCGACCTCCAGCCAGAAGTCGCTGTTCTTCAACATGCGCCGGGTTCAGGCGCGGCTTGAACGCGAAGCGATGGCGCGGGGCGAACAGCTTGACGGGCACCAGTTGCGCGAGATGATCGCCCATGAGGTCGGGGTGCCACTGCATGATGTCGAGATGATGGAGGGGCGGCTTTCGGGATCCGATTATTCGCTCAACGCCACCCAATCGACCGAGGACGAAGGGCGCGAATGGATCGATGCGCTTGAGGACGACGGCATTCAGGCCGCCCAGCTCGTGGAAGAGGTGCATGACGCGGCGCGGCTGCGCGAATGGTTGCTGGTCGCCATGGCGTCGCTGAACGAACGCGAGCGCTTCATCGTGCGCGAACGCAAGCTGCGCGAGGAACCGCGGACGCTGGAGTCGCTGGGTGCCGAACTGGGCCTGTCGAAGGAACGTGTCCGTCAGCTTGAAGCGGCGGCCTTCGGCAAGATGCGCAAGAGCCTTGAGGCTCAGTCGCGGGAAGTCCATAACTTTCTTGCATGAAACGCTGGCTTGCGTCCTTCGTCATCGCGATGATCCCCCTTGGCGGGGCAGCGACGGAGATAACGCCAGAGGCACTGGAGATGCTTCCTCCGGCCGATGTGGTGATCCTCGGCGAGGTGCATGACAACCCCGTCCACCATGCGAACCAGGCGCGTGCCGTGCGCGCGCTTGCGCCCCGCGCCCTGGTGTTCGAGATGCTGACCCCTGAACAGGCGGCAGCCGGTGCATCCGCCCCGCGCACCGATGCCGACGCGCTGTCGCAGGCACTCGGCTGGGAAGGATCAGGGTGGCCATCATTCACGCTTTATCATCCGATGTTCATGGCCGCGCCCGAGGCGCGGATCTATGGCGGGGCCTTGCCGCGCGATGAGGTGCGGCGCGCGATGCAGGACGGTGCTGCGGCTGTCTTTGGCGAGGATGCCGCGACCTATGGGCTTGCCCGACCGCTGCCCGACCGGGAACAGGACCTGCGCGAGCAGGAGCAGTTCGCCGCCCATTGCGCCGCCCTGCCGCGGGATATGCTGCCGGGCATGGTCGAAGCCCAGCGCCTGCGCGATGCGGCGCTTGCCCGCGCCGCCCTTCAGGCGATGGAGCAGACGGGCGGGCCGGTTGCCGTCATTACCGGAACCGGCCATGCGCGCCGCGATTGGGGGATCCCGGCCAAGCTTGCCCGCGTGGCCCCCGGGCTTTCGGTTCTTGCGCTTGGGCAGTTCGAGGGCGCACCCGAGGCCGATCCGCCCTTCGATCTCTGGATCGTGACGGATGCGCCTGAGCGCGAGGATCCTTGCGCGTCCTTCGGCCCTTTTGGCGGAAGCGGTTGAGTTCCATTGCTGCCGGCCCTAAACCGGTGCTGCGCGACCGGCGGCGCACGCTGGATCATGGAGGCCGCATATGCTGGCGGGCAAACGCATACTTCTGATCATCGGCGGCGGAATCGCGGCCTACAAGTGCCTTGACCTGATCCGCAGGTTGAAGGGGCAGGGGGCATCGGTGACGCCGGTTCTGACCCGGGCGGGGGAACAGTTCGTCACGCCCCTGTCGTTATCGGCGCTTGCCGGCCACAAGGTGCATCGTGACCTGTTCGATCTGACCGAAGAGGCCGAGATGGGTCATATCCAGCTGTCGCGCGCGGCGGATCTGGTCGTGGTGGCGCCCGCGACTGCGGATCTGATGGCGCGGATGGCGGGGGGCCACGCCGATGATCTGGCCACTACGCTGCTAATGGCCACCGACAAGCGCGTGCTGATCGCCCCGGCGATGAATGTGCGGATGTGGCAGCATCCGGCGACCCAGCGCAACCTGGCGCTACTTGAGGCCGATGGCGTGCTGGTCGTCGGCCCGGCGGTTGGCGACATGGCCTGTGGCGAAACCGGCCCGGGCCGAATGGCAGAGCCGGCCGAGATCGTTGCGGCCATTGCCGCGGCCCTGGGTTCGGGGCCGCTGGGCGGGCGCCATGTCATCGTGACCTCTGGGCCCACGCACGAGCCGATCGATCCGGTACGCTACATTGCCAACCGGTCGTCCGGGGCGCAGGGGACGGCACTTGCGGCGGCACTGCTGGCGCTGGGCGCTCGGGTGACCTTCGTGACCGGCCCCTCGACGATACCGCCCCCGGCGGGGGCGCAGGTCGTCCGGGTGGAAACCGCGCGGGAAATGCAGGCCGCGGTTCTGGAGGCCTTGCCGGCCGATGCGGCGGTCTGTGCGGCAGCTGTCGCCGACTGGCGCGTTGAAAATCACAGTGGCAGCAAGCTCAAGAAAACCGCCGGCGGCGCGCCGCAGCTGGTCTTTGCGGAAAACCCGGATATTCTTGCCCAACTGTCCGGATTGGGCGACGGACGGCCTCGGCTGGTGGTGGGCTTTGCCGCAGAAACCGATGATGTCATTGCCCACGCCACGGCCAAGCGCGCCCGCAAGGGGTGTGACTGGATCGTTGCCAACGATGTCTCTCCGGCGACGGGCATCATGGGGGGCAGTGAAAACGCCGTGACGATCATTACCGCCACCGGACAGGAGGCCTGGCCACGCATGACCAAACACGCTGTCGCAACACGATTGGCATCCCGCATTGCCGAGGCCTTGGCATGAGCCCGGTCCTGCGCCTGCAATGGGATGAAGGTGCGGATCGCGCGTTGCCGCTTCCGTCCTATGAAACCGCGGGGGCTGCCGGTGCGGATCTGCGGGCAAACCTGCCCGAGGATCTGCGCAACTGCGGCCTGACGCTTGCGCCGCAGGAGCGGCGGCTGATCCCGACAGGGCTGCGCGTCGAGATCCCCGAGGGCTATGAAATGCAGATCCGGCCGCGGTCGGGGCTTGCCCTGAAGCATGGGATCACGCTGGCCAACGCCCCCGGCACGATCGACGCAGACTATCGCGGCCCCTTGGGCGTGATCCTGATCAACCTGGGCGATGAGCCGTTCCGACTTGCCCATGGGGACCGGATCGCGCAGGCCGTGGTGGCGCCGGTCGTGCAGGTGCGGTTTGAGCTTGCCGAGACGCTGGCGAGCACGGCCCGCGGCACCGGCGGCTTTGGGTCCACCGGGCGCGGCTGATGGCGCTGGTCCTTGTCCTTGCCGCGACGATCTGGGGCGTGGGCTGGGCCATGAAGGCGCCCCGGCGCCATCGGCTTGCCATGATCGGGCTATTGCTGCTGGCGGTCGTCCTTCTGCAACTCGTGTTGCCCCAAGGCCATCCCATCCGCGAGGCAACCGGCGGCTCGGCTGTCGTCTGGCTGGTGCTGGCGGGGATCGTGGCGCTGCTTTACGGCTATGGCATGCTGCTGGGCCGGCTGCGCCGGCGCGGCGCGCCCGTCGAGGCGCCGGCAGGGACGGCAGGCAGCACGCCTGCGACGATGCGCCCGGCCGAGCTTGACCGCTATGCACGCCACATCATGCTGCGCGAAATCGGCGGCCCCGGCCAGAAGGCACTGCGCAAATCGCGGGTTCTGGTGCTGGGCGCGGGAGGGCTGGGATCGCCGGTGCTTCTTTATCTGGCGGCAGCGGGCGTGGGCACGATCGGCATCATCGATGATGACGTGGTGGACAACTCCAACCTGCAACGCCAGATCATCCATGCCGACGCCCGGATCGGCATGCCCAAGGTGTTTTCCGCGCAGATCGCGCTCGAGGCGCTCAACCCCTTTGTCACGATCCGTCCTTATTACCGGCGCCTGACCGAGGATATCGCGCCCGCACTGTTCGCCGATTATGATCTGATCGTCGATGGCACCGACAACTTCGACACCCGCTACCTGGCCAACCGGATCGCTGTGTCCCTGGGCAAGCCGCTGATCTCTGGCGCGATGAGCCAGTGGGAAGGCCAGATCAGCCTGTTTCATCCGCAGGCCGGCACGCCCTGCTACGAATGCATCTTCCCGACGCGCCCCGCCCCCGGCCTTGCACCCAGCTGCGCCGAGGCAGGCGTCGTCGCACCCCTTCCCGGCGTCATTGGCGCGATGATGGCCCTGGAGGTCATCAAACATCTTGCCGGCGCCGGGCAGGGATTGGGCGGGCGGATGCTGATCCATGACGCGCTTTTTGCCGAAACGCGCACCATTGCGCTGCGCAAACGTCCCGATTGTCCGACGTGCGCCGCTGGCTGAGGCTGGACAGTCGTGACGCGGGGCGCATACTGGCCTCAGAACCATAGGGGAGCCTCTTGCCGATGATCCGTTCCGTCCTTCTTGCCGCCGTGTTGCTGGCACCCGTTGCCGCCGTTGCCGACCTGCCGGATCTTGGCGGACGCGAGATTGTCGTGGCGACCGAGAATGCCTATCCGCCGCTGCAGTTCGTGGATCCCGCCAGCGGCACCGCAATCGGCTGGGAATATGACGCGATGGCCGAGATCGCGCGGCGCCTGAACCTGACGCTGAACTATCAGAACATCAGCTGGGAGGCGATGATCCCGGCGGTTTCGGAAGGCCAGATGGACATGGGCATGACCGGGATCACGATCCGCGACGATCGCGCCGAGATGGTTGATTTCTCGGCCCCCTACATGCGCTCGGAAATGGTGATGCTGGTGCGCGCCGATGAGACGCGCTTTGCCGATGCCGAAGGCTTTGCCGCCGATCCCGGCCTTCTGGTGGCGGCCCAGCCGGGCACCACCCCCTTCTATGTCGCGGTCTATGACCTGCTGGATGGGGATGAGGCCAACCCGCGCATCCGCCTGTTCGAGACCTTCGGCGCCGGCGTGCAGGCGCTGCGTGCGGGCGATGTGGATCTGGTGCTGACGGATGGCACTGCGGGCGAGGGCTACGTGGCGGCCAACCCCGACCAGTTCCGGATCGTCGGCGCGCCGCTTGGCAGCGAGGATTTCGGGTTCATCTTCCCGAAAGGGTCGGATCTTGTGGCGCCGATCAACGCCGCGATCGAGGAGCTGCGGGCGGATGGCACGCTTGATGCGCTCGATACGCGCTGGTTCCTAGATTACAAGATGGGCCAGTGACAGGCTGCGCTTGCCGAGGGCGATGCCCGGCATGACTTCACCCCGGCAGGAGGATTTTCCCTGGTGGCTGGTGGTCCTGGTATTGCTGGGCGGCTGGCTGTTCTGGCGCGTCGTGTCGGACGGCGTCTATGCGCAGGTTCTGGCGACCGTGTCGCGCGGCATCGGCGTGACCGTCTTCGTGACGCTGGTGGCCTTTGGCCTTGCCGCGCTCTGGGGGTTGATGCTGGCGATGGCGGCGCTGTCGCGGTTCATGATCCTGCGCCAGCTTTCCCGGCTTTACGTCGAGATCCTGCGCGGCATTCCGATCATCGTTCTGCTGCTCTATGTCGCTTTCGTGCTTGCTCCGGCGCTGGTCGCGGGGTGGAACTGGATCACCGCGCCCCTGGGGTTCGAGCCGTTCCGAACCCGCGACCTGTCGCTTTTGTGGCGCGCCATCATCGCGCTGGCGATCGCCTATTCAGCCTTCCTGTCGGAGGTGTTCCGCGCCGGGATCCTGTCGGTCGGGGTTGGGCAGATCGAGGCAGCGCAGGCGCTTGGGCTCGGGCGCTGGCAAAGCTTTCGCCGCGTGGTCTTTCCCCAGGCGATCCGCACGATCCTGCCGCCCCTGGGCAATGACTTTGTCGCCATGGTCAAGGACAGCTCGCTTGTGTCGGTGCTGGGGGTGATGGATGTCACGCAGCTCGGCAAGGTGACGGCGGCGGGCAATTTCCGTTATTTCGAAACCTACAACGTTGTGGCGCTGATCTATCTGACCATGACGATCGGCCTGTCCCTGCTGCTGCGGCGGCTCGAACAGCGCCTGCGCCGGCGCGGCTAGGGCTGGCATCCGCGCGCCGCGCGCCCTAGCCTTTGGCAAAAGGAGATCCGCCATGACCAACCCGTTGCTGCAGCCCTGGACCGGCCCGTTCGGCCTGCCCCCGTTTGATCAGATCCGCGATGCCGATTTCGGGCCCGCCTTTGACATGGCAATGGAGGAGGGGCGCGCGGCAATCGGCGCGATTGCCGAAAACCCCGATGCTCCCGATTTCGCCAATACGATCGAGGCGCTGGAGCAGGCCGATGCGCTGCTTGACCGGGTGGCGGGGGTGTTCTTCAATCTCGCCGGCGCCGACAGCACGGCTGATCGTGAGGCCCTCCAACGCGATCTCGCGCCGCGTCTGGCCGCCTATTCGTCAGAGATCACCAACAACCGTGCGCTGTTCGCGCGTATCGAGGCGTTGTGGCAGGGGCGAGAGGGGCTGGGCCTGTCGGCGGAACAGGCACGGGTGCTGATGCTCTATCGGCGCATGTTCCTGCGGGCGGGTGCGCAGCTTGAGGGCGCGGCGCGGGCGCGGCTGACCGAGGTGAAGGCGCGGCTTGCCGTCCTCGGCACGCAGTTCAGCCAGAACCTGCTGGCGGACGAACGTGACTGGTTCCTGCCGCTTGCGCAGGCCGATCTGGAAGGCCTGCCGGATTTCGTCGTGGCATCGGCCGCCGCGGCCGCGCAGGAGCGCGGGCAGGAGGGGCATGTGCTGACGCTGAGCCGATCGCTTCTTGTGCCCTTCCTGCAGTTTTCGCCGCGCCGCGATCTGCGCGAAACGGCATTCCGGGCCTGGACGGCCCGTGGGGCGAACGGGAATGAACATGACAACCGGGCCATAGCGGCGGAAATTCTTGCCTTGCGCCAGGAACGGGCGCAGTTGCTGGGCTACCGCGACTTTGCCGCCTTCAAGCTGGAAACCGAAATGGCCCGCACGCCCGGGGCCGTGCGCGACCTTCTGATGCAGGTCTGGACCCCCGCCCGCAGCAAGGCCGAGGCTGACGCCCGGGCGCTGACGGCTCTCATGCAGGATGATGGCATCAACGCCGCGCTGGAGCCGTGGGACTGGCGTTACTATGCCGAAAAGCGCCGGAAGGCCGAACACGATCTGGATGAGGCGGCGCTGAAGCCCTATCTGGAACTGGACGCAATGATCGCCGCAGCCTTTGATGTGGCCAACCGCCTGTTCGGGCTTTCATTCCGGCCGCTGGACCTGCCGCTTTATCATCCTGACGCGCGGGCATGGGAGGTCACGCGCGACGGCAGGCACATGGCGGTTTTCATCGGCGATTACTTCGCGCGGGGTTCCAAGCGTTCGGGCGCATGGTGTTCGGCGATGCGCAGCCAGAAACGGCTGGGCGGCGATACCCGCCCGATCGTCGTCAACGTCTGCAACTTTGCCAAGGGCCGGCCGACGCTGCTGTCCTATGACGATGCGCGGACCCTGTTTCACGAGTTCGGCCATGCGCTGCATCAGATCCTGTCCGACGTGACCTATTCCTTCATTTCCGGCACCTCGGTGGCCCGGGATTTCGTGGAGCTTCCCAGCCAGCTTTACGAACACTGGCTCGAGGTGCCAGAGGTTCTGGAGCGTCACGCCCGCCACGTGGAAACCGGCGACGCAATGCCGCGCGAGATGCTGGAGCGGCTTCTGGCTGCACAGAACTTCGATCAGGGTTTTGCGACAGTGGAATATGTCGCCTCGGCGCTGGTTGATCTGGCATTCCACGAGGGCGCGGCGCCGGCCGATCCGATGGCGCGGCAGGCCGAGGTGCTGGCCGAACTGGGGATGCCGAGGGCGATCACCATGCGCCACGACACTCCCCATTTCGCCCATGTCTTTTCCGGCGATGGCTATTCCAGCGGCTATTACAGCTACATGTGGTCGGAAGTCATGGATGCCGACGCCTTCGCCGCCTTTCGGGAAGCGGGCGATGTGTTCGATCCGGCGCTTGCGGCGAAACTGGAACGCCACATCCTTTCCGCCGGGGGGTCGGACGAGGCAGAGGCGCTTTACACGGCGTTTCGTGGGCGGATGCCGGGGGTCGAGGCGCTTCTGCGCGGCCGGGGGCTGGACGCGGCCTGAGTTAGTCCCGCACCGGATCCTTGTGGATGATGACATCCGCCCCGGGATAGGCCTCAAGGATCGCCCGTTTGAGGCCCGCGCTGATGGCGTGGGCCTCGTCCAGCGACTGGGATCCGTCAAGCTCGATGTGAAGATGTACGAACAGACGCGATCCGGCCGTGCGCGTCTTGAGGTCATGGTGACCATGCACGCCCGGCCATTCCGTAACGATCTGCTCGATTCCCGAGACGACTTCGGGTGCGGCGCTGCGGTCCATCAGCGCGTCCCACGCGCCCCGGCCGATCCCGACCGCCCCGCGGACCAGGAGCGCCGCGGCCAGCAGTGCCACAACCGAATCCACCTGCGTGACGCCAAGACGCGAAGAGGCCAGCAGCGCAACGATCGCCCCGATGTTCGGAACAAGATCGGCGAGGTAATGCAACCGGTCGGCCTTGACGACGCGGTTTCCGGTCCGGCGCGCCACATGCCCCTGCCAGATCACCAGCCCGAGCGTCAGCATGATCGCAAGGCCCATCACGACAATGCCGCGCCCCTCGGCCTCAAGCCGGACCGGGTTGCTGGACAGAAGCCGTGCCACGGCTGCAAAGGCAATGACACCTGCAGAAGTCAGGATGAACAAGGCCTGCCCAAGGGCGGCCAGATCCTCGGCCGAGGAATGGCCGAAGTGATGATCCTCGTCAGGCGGGCGGGCGGCATAGATGATCGCCGCAAGCCCTGCACCCGAGATCATGAGATCCAGCGCGCTGTCGGCGAGCGAGGCGGCAACCGACAAGGCCCCTGTCTCGGCCAGTGCCCAGAGCTTGAGCGCGACAAGAACCGATGCGACCGCCACCGATGCCATCCCGGCCGACATGTTCAGCTGTCTGTTGTTACGCTCGCGCATGGTGGTTCCTTTGCGGACGGGCCGCTGCCGTAACGGCCCCAAGGGATTCGCGCAAGGGCCGTGATGGCCGTCCGGTCGGGTGGCCCCGCTGAACCCGCCCGTCCGAACCTGATGATCTGAACCCGATCTTCTGGGCCCGCCCGATCTGAACTGTCATACTCAAACTCGGCGCGGTTGATATCTTGTCGTTGGACTCGGCTCATTGATTTGGCCAGCCGAGCGTGGCGTAATCGCACTCGGATGGTCGCACTTGTCTGTCATGACATACCGGCCGCGCTTGTTCCCTTGCCCCCGGTCAGTCGAAATCCTCGCCCGGGTCAACGCCCCAGAGCGCGCTGCGCAAGGCCCAGCCACGCGCGCCGTCGGCGCTGAGGCGGCACCAGTCGGCGCGGCACTGGTTCACCCGCGCGATCACCCCGGCCTCGACATAGGCCGTGACGTTCGAGTTCGGATCGGGCCGGGCATGCAGCGCAAGCATGTTTTCGTCAACGATGACGGTGCGCACGCCCGAAAGCAGCGCGTAATGCACCCAGCCGCCGGCGCCATCGCGGTCTTCGACCCGGCGCCAATGTTCATGCTCGGCCGTCACGCGCAAGGGCATGTCGCGGCGGGTAAAGACCCAGTCGATGCGGTGGCTGAGGCCGGGGCCCCGCCGTGCATTCCCTTCCGAACCCTTGAGCGAGACATAACGCGGCAGGGGCAGATTGGTTACCGGCCCCCGTTCCTGCGCCCATGGCGCGCCAGCAAGCGTGATGCAGAAAATCGCGGTCAGAGCCGCCCCCGGAATCCGTTTCATGCCTTGCCCATCTGCCCGGCCGTATACGGCCTGTTTCGTTGCCGGTGCTTGTGCCCCGCCCGGCTATCCGGCACTTTGCCAGCATGGCGCCGGTTTGAAAAGTAGCGAGGATCCTGATGCCCCACGAACGTCTCAGCGTTGTGGTGACGCGACAATTGCCCGAGCCTGTCGAAACGCGGATGAAAGAGCTGTTCGACGTGGCCTTGCGCGATCCCGACACGCAGATGACGCGGGACGAGCTGCTGGCGGCGATGCAGCGCGCCGATGTGCTGGTGCCGACGATCCGCGACAGGATCGATGCCGAGCTGTTGGCGGGCGTGGGAGGGAAGCTCAAGCTGATCGCGAATTACGGCGCGGGGATTGATCACATCGACGTGGCTGCGGCCCGGCAGCGGGGGATCCTGGTGGCCAATACGCCAGGGGTGCTGACCGAAGACACGGCCGACATGACGATCGCGCTGATCCTCGCGGTGGTGCGCCGGATGCCGGAAGGCATGGCCATGATGCAGACCGGACAATGGCCGGGGTGGTCGCCCACAGCCCTTCTGGGCGGCCGCATCGCCGGGCGGCGGCTGGGTATTCTGGGCATGGGACGGATCGGGCAGGCGGTAGCGCGCCGGGCGCGGGCCTTCGGCATGCAGATCCATTATCACAACCGCCGGCGACTGCGGCCCGAGATCGAGCAGCCGCTGGAGGCAACATGGTGGGAAAGCCTGGATCAGATGGTGGCGCGGATGGACATCATTTCGATCAACTGCCCGCACACGCCCTCGACCTTCCACCTGATGAACGCGCGGCGGCTCAAGTTGATGAAGCCGGGCGCGGTGATCGTGAACACTTCGCGCGGGGAGGTGATCGACGAAAACGCGCTGACCCGGATGTTGCGCGCGGGCGAGATTGCGGGCGCCGGGCTTGATGTGTTCGAACAGGGTGCGCAGGTCAATCCACGCCTGCGCGCGCTGCCGAATGTGGTCCTTCTGCCGCATATGGGATCAGCCACGACAGAGGGGCGCATCGAGATGGGCGAGAAGGTCATTATCAACATCCGCGCCTTCGCCGACGGGCTTCGCCCGCCTGACCAGGTGCTGCCGGGCGGCCCCTGAGCCGAACCGTGGCCGGGGCGCTCCCGCCCGTCTTCGGCGCTCGCGCGCCTCATCCCGTTGGGCCGGGCGCGCTGACGCGCGCGGGGGTTGTGCCATGCGCAAAGGACAGGTGTTCCGCCGGCAAGGGCACCTGGAAGGCGCAATGCCTGGACACGCGGGCGAAGGCCGTTGACCGACGATCGCACCCCCTGGGCAGCGCCGCTTCTGATCAGCGCTGCCGACAGGCACAGATATTACCGCGCCAATCGCGTTGGGGCCTACCGCCTTTATCGGCAAAGGCCAGGGTCAACGTTCGGCCCTGGCCGGGAGCTTACTGCCCCGTGCGGACCCGGGTCCAGAGCCGCGTCACGATCCGCTCGGTCCGGGCGTCACGCACCACGGTTGGAAACAGCTTGTCGAGCACCTCTTGCGGCGGGAAAATCGCGGGATCGCTGGTGATTTCCTCGTCTACCAGATCAAGCGATGCCGCATTGGCATTGGCGTAGTAGACATAGTTGGTGATGTCAGCCGTGATCTCGGGCTTCATGATGAAGTTGATGAAGGCATGCGCTGCCTCGGGGTTCGGCGCGTCAACCGGAATGGCCATCATGTCGAACCATTGCATCGCCCCTTCGACGGGCACCGAATAGCCGATGTCGATGCCGTTGCCGGCGGCCTCGGCACGATCAGCGGCGATGAACACATCCCCCGACCAGCCGACCGAAACGCAGACCTCGCCATTGGCCAGATCGGTGATGTATTGCGACGAATGGAAATAGCGCACATAAGGCCGCACCGATTCAAGCAAGGCCGCCGCCTGTTCCAGATCGCCTTCATCGTTGGAAAGCGGATCAAGCCCGAGATAGTTGAGCGCGGTCTGCATCATGTCCGGCGGCGAATCGAGGAAGGTGATCCCGCAATCGGCAAGCTGTGCGGCGATTTCGGGATCGAAGACCAGTGCCCAGCTGTCAGTCGGCGCGTCTTCGCCCAGACGCTCGGCCACGGCATCGGTGTTGTAGCCGATCCCCGTCGTGCCCCACATGTAGATCACCGCATGTTCATTGCCCGGATCATAGGCTGCGGCTGCGGCCATCAGCCCTTCATCCATGTTCGACAGGTTGGGCAGCAGATCCTTGTTCAGGGGCATGAACACGCCCGCGGCGATCTGGCGTTGCAGATACTGCGATGTCGGCACCACCACGTCATAGCCCGACGAGCCCGCCAGAAGCCGGGCCTCGAGCACCTCGTTGCTGTCGTAGACGTCATAGACCACGCGGATGCCGGTCTCGGCCTCGAACTTGGCGATCGTATCCTCGGCGATATAGTCGGACCAGTTGTAGACATGTACCACCTGCTGCTGTGCCAGGGCAGGCAGCGCGATGAGGCTTGCAGAGAGGCTGAGAAGGGCGGTTCTTTTCATTCTTCACTCCCGGTTGGATTGGGCAAGGGTAATGCGGGGCCGGGACCAAGGCAACGGGTGGCCCGGTCCCGTCTAGGGCTGGTCGCGCCGTGCCGCGCGGCGCATCTGCCACATGGCGATTGCCACGCCCAGGGCGACGACGGCGATGATGATCGTGGCAAGCGCGTTCACGTCGGGGCTTACCCCCATCCGTACCTTCGAGAAGATCACCATCGGCAGGGTGGAGGCCCCGGGGCCGGTGACGAAGCTTGCGATCACCAGATCGTCCAGCGACAAGGTGAAGGCCAGAAGCCAACCCGCGACAAGGGCTGGCGCGATGATGGGCAGGGTGATGTCGAAAAAGACCCGGACGGGGTGGGCGCCCAGATCCATCGCCGCTTCCTCGACGCTCTGGTCCATCCCCGCAAGCCGCGACTGGACCACCACCGCCACGAAGGCCATGCAGAAGGTGATATGGGCAATGATGATCGTCGTCGTGCCACGGCCAGCGGGCCAGCCAAACAGCTGTTCCATCAGCACGAACAGCAGCAGAAGCGAGAGGCCGGTGATGACCTCGGGCATGACAAGAGGCGCGGTCGCCATGCCGGTCAGAAGCGCGCGGCTGCGGAATCGGCCGAAACGCATCAGCGCATAGGCCGCAAGCGTGCCCAGAACCACGGCGACGCTGGCGCTGATGACCGCGACCTTGAGGCTGATCCAGGCTGCGCCCAGGATCTGCGGATCACGGAACAGTTGCGCATACCAGCGCGTGGAAAAGCCTCCCCAGACCGTCACCAGCCGGCTTTCGTTGAAGCTGAACACGATCAGCGACAGGATCGGCGCGTAAAGGAACACGAAGCCAAGTATGGCAACCATTGGCAGAAAGATGGAGCGCTTCATCCCTGTTCCTCCGCCCGGGCCTGCGCACCGCGCAGCAGCATGATGGGAATGACAAGCACCACAAGCATGGCAATGGCCACCGCCGAGGCAACCGGCCAGTCGCGGTTCGAGAAGAACTCGTTCCACAACACCCGGCCGATCATCAGCGTGTCCGGTCCGCCCAGCAATTCTGGGATCACGAACTCTCCGATCGCCGGAACAAAGACCAGCATGAAGCCCGCGATGATCCCCGACATCGAAAGAGGCAGCGTCACATGGAAGAAGGTGGCCATCGGGCGGCCGCCCAGATCTGCCGATGCCTCGAGCAGGGTGTCGTCGAGTTTGACCAGATTTGCATAGAGCGGCAGAATCATGAAGGGGAGATAGGTGTAGATGATGCCAAGATAGACGGCAAAGTTGGTCTGCAGCATCTGGATCGGACTGTCGATGATGCCCAGCGACAGAAGCAGGTTGTTGATCACACCGTTGCTGCGCAAGAAACCCTGCCAGGCGTAGACCCGCAACAGGAACGAGGTCCAGAACGGAAGGATCACCAGCATCAGAAGCATCGTCCGCCGCGGCTCGGGGCTGCGCGCGATGTAATAGGCCATGGGATAGCCGATCAGAAGGGCGCAGGTGGCCGAGATGAATGCCACCTTCATGGAGAAAAGATATGCGTTCGTGTAAAGCCGGTCGGTCCACAGATAGGCGTAGTTTTCGAAGTTCAGGTTCAGCGTCACCCGAAGCCCGTCCCATTCAAGCAGGGGGGCATAGGGCGGTCGGGCGATCGTCGCCTCGGAGAGGCTGATCTTGGCGACGACCAGAAAGGGGATCAGGAAGAAGACGAACAGCCACAGAAGCGGTACGGCAACAACAAGCGCCCGCCCCGAAAGGCCGATCCGCGCCAGCGCCGCCGAGGTCCAGCGGAAGGGGGTGGCCCGCATCATTGGGTCAGCACCACGCCCGAGGTATCCCCCCAGCTTACCCAGACGCGTTCATCCCAGGAAATGGCATCGTGTTCCTGGCGGGACAGGTTGGCGCGGGTGGCCCGGATGATCTTGCCGCTGTCGAGACGAATGCGAAAAACCGAAAGATTGCCCATATAAAGCACCTCTTCCACCAGCCCTTGAACGATGTTGTGCTCGGCCTCGGGCCGGACGCGGCTGACGACGATCTTTTCCGGCCGGATGGCGTACCACATCTGCTGGTTCATCCTGCAGGACACCCCGTGGCCCACATGAATCGTGCCACCGAGTTCGGGGCTGTCCAGGCGGATATAGTCGGGTTCGTCCTCGGAAACGCGGCCCTCGAAGATGTTCACCGAGCCAACGAAATCGGCAACGAAGCGGGATTTCGGGAATTCATAGATCTCGGGCGGCTCACCCACCTGAACGATCTCGCCCGCGTTCATCACCCCGATCCGGGTAGAGAGGGTCATCGCCTCTTCCTGGTCATGGGTCACGATGATGAAGGTCACGCCAAGCGTTTCCTGAATGCGGATCAGTTCGTACTGCGTTTCCTCGCGCAGTTTCTTGTCCAGCGCGCCAAGAGGTTCGTCCAGAAGAAGAAGTTTGGGCCGCTTGACCAGGGCCCGGGCGAGGGCCACGCGCTGGCGCTGGCCGCCGGAAAGCTGATGCGGTTTGCGCCGCGCGAACTTGCTGAGCTGCACCATGCGCAACATGTCGGCGACGCGGTCGCGCGCCTCGGCCCGGCCCATGCCCTCGCGCATCAGGCCGTAGGCCACATTTGCCTCGACCGTCATATGCGGGAACAGCGCATAGGACTGGAACATCATGTTCGTCGGCCGGTCGTAGGGCGGGATGCCGGCCATGTCCTGTCCGTCGATCTCTATCCGGCCTTCGGTCGGGGTCTCGAATCCGGCCAGCATGCGCAGCAGGGTGGATTTGCCACAGCCTGAACCGCCCAGCAGGCAGAACAGCTCGCCCCGATAGATATCAAGGGTAACGTCGTCAACAGCGATGAAATCGCCAAACTTCTTGGTGACCTTGTGGATACGCACGAAGGGCTTTGCCTCGGGCGACAGCCAGGGTTTCGGTGCAGCAGGCGAATGGGGCTGGGACATCAGGGCTCCGGCTAGGCGGGAAGGCACAGCCACCTTCCGTCAGGTCGCAAGAAAACACTATTCGGCTGGTTCTTTACCTGTCAAGGCGGCGCCCGGAAAGGACCAGTCTGCGGGCGCACGCCTCGGGCATCGGAGACATCCGTTGCGTCAATGTCGGGCGCGCTGCCACGTTTCGCGGCGCAGCAGCGACGTCCCCGGGCCTATTCGAGAAGCCGCTGCATGTGCTGCAATGCAAGTGGATATCCCGCGACGCCGAGGCCGGCGATCACCCCATCCGCACGCAGCGAAACATAGGAGTGGTGCCGGAAGGCCTCGCGCTTGTGGATGTTCGAGATGTGCACCTCGATCACCGGTCCCTCAAAGCAGTTGAGTGCATCCAGCAGCGCAACCGAGGTATGGGTGAAGGCGGCAGGATTGATGATGATCCCGGCCGCACAGTCCCGCGCTTCGTGGATCCAGTCGATCAGTTCGTATTCCCGGTTCGACTGATGAAAGCGGATTTCCAGCTCCGCGGCCTCGGCGATCCTGCGGCAGGCGGCCTCGACATCGGCAAGCGTGTCGCTGCCATAGATCTCGGGCTGGCGCTTGCCCAGCAGGTTCAGGTTGGGACCGTTCAGAATGAACACGAGCCTGGACATCGGAAACTCCTTCACGCGGGCGGGACCCGCAGATCATCAAGGCACTGCCGGAGATTCCGTCCGCACCCCCCACGGTCCTTGCCATACGGCAAGCAGCAGGCCTTCGGCAATGCAGTTCGGGGGTCAGCGCAGCGGCTGCGTCTTGTAAAGGCGGATCTTCAGCCCGCCATGGGCGACATAGGGGCCGGGCGGGCCGAAGGGCAGGCGTGTGGCCTTGGCCAGTCCGGGTTCCGAGGTCACCAGACCGACGCGCCAGCCCTTGAATCGCTCGCGCAGAACATCGCCCAGCTGCCCATGCAGCGCGAGCAGCAGTTTCTTGTTGCCGATCCTGCCCCCGTAGGGCGGGTTGACGATGACAAGCCCTGCCGGGCCTTCGGGCCGTTCGAGATCGGCGACCGATAGGTTCCGGAACGCGGTGATCGCGCTTACGCCCGCACGCTCGGCGTTTCCTTGGCTCATCCGGATCGCGCCGGGATCCCGGTCGCTGCCAAGGAACCGCACAGTCGGATCTGCGATCGGCTGCGCCTGGCGCAGCCGGGTATAAGCGGCAGGATCGAAGGTAAGCAGCTCCTCGAATGCGAAACTGCGTGAGCGGCCGGCCTGTAGTCCCGTTGCGATCTCGGCGGCCTCGATCACGAAGGTTCCCGATCCGCACATCGGATCAAGCACAGGCTCATCGCCGGTAAAGCCGCACTCCCGAAGAAACAGCGCAGCCAGCGTTTCCCGCATCGGCGCGCGATTGACGGCCTCCTTGTGGCCGCGCCGGTGCAGCAACTCGCCCGAAGTATCCACGCTGATGGTGCAGAGGTCGTCGTCGATCCGGGCAAGGACGCGTAGCTGTGCGTCATCCCGGACCTCAGCGCCAAGCTCTTCGTGCAGCGCGGTCGCGATCCGCTGGGCTGCCGCGCGGTCGTGATAGATGCGCGAGGCGTGGCAGCTCGCCTCGACCTGAACCGCCTGACCCGGTTTGAAGAACGTGGCCCAGGGAAACTTGCGGGCGCGTTTGTCCAGCTGCGCAAGATGCATGGCTCGAAAGGAGCCGAGCCGTGCAAGGATGCGCGCGGCGCCACGCAGTTCCAGATTGGCCCGCCAGACATCAGGCCAGCCGCCGCGGATCGTCACCCCCCCGAGCGAGGGCTGCGGCGCGGCAAAGCCCTTTTCGGCCGCCTCCCGCGCCAGAACCGTCTCCAGCCCCGGGGTGGCGACAAGGTAGATCTCGAATTCTTCACTCATGCCCTCTCGATAGAGCCATTCGCGCCTACGGAGAAGGGGTTTATCCGGCCATAATGCCGGCGACGCGGAGGCGAGGCGCTTCAAAGACGACGCCGCTTCGGGGCGTCAGGTTGGTCCGGGATGAAGGCTATGGATGCCGGCCAGCGCCTGGTGGAAAAATTCCGCTTTGCCAAAGGACATATTATGGGCGGCAAAAGGTCAATTTTAGGCTGTCGGGACACCATGGCCGATCCGGGCCGTCAACTGCATTTGGAATGGCCACAGCTTCCACAGGTCATGCAGCCCTCGACCATGCGCATTTCGAAGGCGCCGCAGGAGGGGCAGGCGGGGCCGCGCGGGGCACCCATGACGGCGACCTTGGCCGAGGGATCCTCTTTCAGGCCCATGCCTTCGCCTTCAATGAAGCCGATCGACACGAGGTGCCGTTCGATCACGCCGCCGATCGCCGCAAGGATCGACGGGATGTATTTGCCCTGCATCCAGGCGCCGCCGCGGGGGTCGAAGACCGCCTTCAGTTCCTCGACCACGAAGGACACGTCGCCGCCACGCCGGAACACCGCCGAAATCATCCGCGTGAGAGCGACCGTCCAGGCGAAATGCTCCATGTTCTTGGAGTTGATGAACACCTCGAACGGGCGCCGATGGCCGGCGATGACGATGTCGTTGATGGTGATGTAAAGCGCGTGCTCGCTGTCGGGCCATTTGACCTTGTAGGTATTGCCTTCCAGCGCCTGCGGCCGGTCAAGCGGCTCGGCCAGATAGACCACTTCGGCGCCCGTCTCCGCCTCGGGCGCCTTCTCGCTCGTCTCGGAAACCGAAAGTACCGATCCGGTCACATCGTTCGGCCGGTAGGTGGTGCAGCCTTTGCAGCCCTGATCCCAGGCGGCCATATAGACCTCCTTGAAATCGTCGAAGCTGATATCCTCGGGGCAATTGATGGTCTTGGAGATCGAACTGTCGATCCATTTCTGCGCGGCCGCCTGCATCCGGACGTGGTCCAGCGGCGGCAAGGTCTGGGCATTTACGAAATAGTCCGGCAGGTCCTTGTCGCCGAACTTGTCGCGCCAGAGCTTCACCGCGTAATCGACCACCTCTTCCTCGGTCCGGCTGCCGTCCTTCTGCAGGACCTTGCGCTTGTAGGCATAGGCAAAGACCGGCTCGATGCCCGACGACACGTTGCCTGCGTAAAGGCTGATCGTGCCGGTCGGCGCGATCGAGGTCAGGAGCGCGTTGCGGATGCCATGGGTGCGGATCGCGTCGCGCACGTCCTCGTCCATCTGCATCATGTTGCCGGATGCAAGGTATTTTTCGGCGTCGAACAGCGGGAAGGCGCCCTTTTCCTTGGCCAGATCGACGCTGGCCAGATAGGAGGCGCGGGCGATGGCCTTCATCCAGGCTTCGGTCTGGGTCGCAGCCTCTTCCGATCCGTAGCGCAGGCCGAGCATCAGCAGCGCATCCGCGAGGCCGGTGACGCCAAGGCCGATGCGGCGCTTGGCCTGGGCTTCCTGCGCCTGCGCCTCGAGCGGGAAGCGGCTGGCATCCACGACATTGTCCATCATCCTGACGGCAAGGCGCACCAGTTCATCAAGCGCCTGTGGGTTCAGTTCGGCATCGGCCTCGAACGGGTTCGTGACCAGCCGCGCCAGGTTGACCGAGCCCAGAAGGCAGGCGCCATAGGGCGGCAGGGGCTGTTCGCCGCAGGGGTTGGTGGCCGCAATCGTTTCGCAATAGCGAAGGTTGTTCATCTTGTTGATGCGGTCGATGAAGATCACGCCCGGCTCGGCGTAATCATAGGTCGCGCGCATGATCTTGTTCCACAGATCGCGGGCATTGAGCGTCTTGTAGACCCTGCCGCCGAAGGTCAGGTCCCACGGCCCGTCGGCCTTCACGGCCTCCATGAACGGATCGGTCACCAGAACCGACAGGTTGAACATCCGCAGCCGGGCAGCGTCCTGCTTGGCTTCGATGAAACTCTCGATATCGGGATGGTCGCAGCGCATCGTGGCCATCATTGCACCACGGCGCGAACCTGCCGACATGATCGTGCGGCACATGGCATCCCACACATCCATGAACGACAGCGGACCCGAGGCATCGGCGGCCACGCCCTTCACCTCGGCCCCGCGGGGGCGGATGGTCGAAAAGTCATAGCCGATGCCGCCGCCCTGCTGCATGGTCAGCGCGGCCTCTTTCAGCATGTCGAAGATGCCGGCCATGCTGTCGGGAATCGTGCCCATCACGAAGCAGTTGAAAAGCGTCACGGCGCGGCCGGTTCCGGCGCCAGCGGTGATCCGCCCGGCGGGAAGATACTTGAAATCCTCCAGCGCCTGATAGAATCGCTCTTCCCACAGGGCCGGGTCCGTTTCGACCGCGGCAAGCGCACGCGCGATGCGGCGCCACGTATCTTCGATCGTACCGTCGATGGCCGCCCCGTCGGGGCCTTTCAGACGGTATTTCATGTCCCAGATCTGTTCGGCGATGGGGGCGGAAAAACGAGTCATCGGGCCATGTCCTGTCGATAGATGGTGAGGCGCACGCTCTGCGCTACTACATGTGGGTTGGTCTGCGGGATACCAGACTGGTCACCCACGTCAACAGGGGAAGCGACGGGCGGGCGGGAACCGCTCAACGCTGCAAGGATCGCACGTGATCGGCCAGGGCCACAAGCTTTTCTGGGGTAGGGGTAACAAGCCCGTCCTCTGTCTCGATCAGGATCAGTTCCCCCTGCAGAAGCGGTCCGAACTCGGGCATCGGCCCGCCGCCGCCCCCTCGGCCTTCGGCATAGCCATAGACCTTGGCCATCATTGCCAGCATCGGGAACTGGCCGCCGTTGCGGGCCGAAAGGGTCGTCAGATCAGCCGGCGGAGGCGTCAGTGAGGCGGCAAGGTGCCCATCTCCGCGGCCGCTGTCGCCATGGCAGGCCGCGCAGTAATCCGTGTAGAGCGTGTGGCCGTCCACATTGCGCCGGCCTTCGCTGCAGCCCGCGATCGCCAGGACCGTTCCGAGCGCGATCAGCGCCACATGTTGAATCTGCATCCCTCTGCCTCCTTCGTTCCGGGTTGAACCCCTTTTGCCAATGATGACCCTCCTTGTTCAGGGGTGCAACAGGGGATGACAGGGCAGGGCGCCTGTCCTAGGGTCGCCCCGACCCGGCTGATGCGGAGCAAGCGATGACCCCGGAAACCCTGCGCCACGCGCTGATCATGTTGGGGGCCGGGATTGGCATCCCGCTTCTGGCGGCGCTCAATGCCCAGCTTGGCGGTCGGATCGGCTCGCCTCCGGCGGCGGCGGTCGTGCTGTTTCTGGTCGCGCTTGCGACGGCGTTTGTCGTGATGCTGGCCACCGGTGGGCCGGGGCCCCTTGGGCATGTGCAGGCGCAGCCCAAACGCCTTCTGCTGGCGGGCGTGCTGGTTGCCTTCTATGTGCTGTCGATCACCTGGATCGCGCCGCGCTTCGGGGTTGGCAACGCGGTTTTCGTCGTTCTGCTGGGCCAGATGCTGTCGGCCGCGGTCATCGATCATTTCGGCCTCTTTGGGGCGATCCCCCGCCCGGTTGGTGCGATGCGTCTGGGGGGCATCGGACTGATGGCTGCCGGCCTGCTTCTGATTCTGCGCAGCTGAGGCGACAGGCGACGCGGCCAGTTCACCGGATCCTGATCGCCCGCCGGGCGATAGCGCTTGAGCGGGACGGGGCGGCTCGCCTATGTCTGGGGCAAACGCGGGCAATGAGGAACGCCATGTGGGATGAGCGATATGCGCAGCCTGGTTTCCACTTTGGCCAGGAACCGGCGGATTTTCTTGTGCGCGAGGCGTATCGCCTGGCGCCGGGCAGCCGGGTGCTGTGCGTTGCGGATGGCGAGGGGCGCAATTCGACCTGGCTTGCCGGTCGCGGCTGCGACGTGGTCGCGATGGATGGCTCGGCTGTGGCAATCGCGAAGGCACGGGATCTGGCGGCGCGCCGGGGGGTTGCGGTCGCCTTTCATCATGCCGATGTCGGCCGTTGGCCCTGGCACGAAGCAGAATATGATGCGGTAGTAGCAATCTTCGTCCAGTTCGCCGATCCGGTGCTGCGCCAGGCGATGTTCGCCGGAATGGTGCAGACGTTGCGTCCGGGCGGGCTTCTGCTTCTGCACGGGTATACTCCGCGCCAGCTTGTCCATGGCACGGGCGGTCCGCGCCAAGTGGATCACCTTTACACTGCCGACATGCTTGCCGACGCGTTCCGGGGCCTCGACCTGGTGCATCTTGCCGAATACGAGGCGGTTCTGTCCGAGGGTTCCGGCCACGTCGGCCCGTCGTCCCTGATCGACCTGATCGCCCGCAAACCGGAGGGGCGGCCATGATCCGCTTGGCGATGATCGCTTGCCTCGTTCTGGGGCTTGGCGCGGCCGAGGCGCGCGCGCATCCGCATGTCTTCATCGATTCCGGCCTCCAGATGCATTTCGATGATGAGGGGCGGCTGGCGGCAGTTCGGGTTGTCTGGGTCTATGATGCATTCTATTCGATGCTGCTGCTTGAGGAACTGGGCCTTGATCCCGACTTCACCGGAGAGTTGACCGAGGCCGAGAAGGCCCAACTCAGCGGTTTCGACATGCAGTGGGTCGAGGGCTTCGAGGGGGATCTCTATGCCCTTCAGGAGGGCAAACCGCTGCGCCTGTCCGGGCCGCGGGACTGGACGGCGGATGTGCAGGACGGGCGCATCATCACCACCCATGTCCGCGCCTTCGAGGACCGGCCCGGGGTGGCGCAGGATCCGCTTGTGATCCAGGTCTATGACCCGACCTATTATACCGCCTATCGCATCGTCATTGATCCCCAGATCGAAGGCCGCGCCGATTGCACCGCGCGGATCTTCGAACCCGACCGGACAGCCGCGAGCGAAATGCTGGAAGCGGCGCTGGCAGAAATGCTCGCCGAGCCGGATTTCGATGAATACGAGGACTTTCCCGCCGTTGGCGCGGCTTTCTCCGACGAGATCCGTCTGACATGCGCCGAGTGATCCCGACACTTGTTCTGGCCTTCGCGGTTGCGGGCCTTGGCCTTTGGCTGAGCGGCGCGGGCGATGCGGTTGCGGCCTGGGCCGCCCAGGGTCAACGACAGTTCCAGAACGCCATGGCTGACGGGCTGCGCCGTCTGCGCGGGGGTGAACCAGGGGCCCTGGCGGCCCTCTTCAGCCTGTGCTTTGCCTACGGGTTCTTCCATGCCGCCGGGCCGGGACATGGCAAGATGCTGATCGGGGGCTATGGTGTCGGCAGCCGGCAGCGGTTGTTGCCGATGATGGGCATTGCGCTGGCCTCCAGCCTTGCGCAGGCGACGACCGCTGTGGTGCTGGTTTATGGCGGGGTGCTTTTGCTTGGGTGGTCGCGCGAACACCTGGTGGGCGTGGCCGAAACCGTGATGGCGCCGCTCAGCTATGCCGCGGTGGCGTTGATCGGCCTTTGGCTGGCCGTTCGGGGCGCACGGGGCCTCTGGCGGACGCGGCGGATCGCCCGGCCGCATCACCACCATCATGACGATGGACCCTGCCCGAGCTGCGGCCATCGCCACGGCCCCACGATGGAAGAGGTTTCGGCCATCCGCAGCTGGCGGGACGGGCTGGCGCTGATCGGGGGCATCGCGTTGCGCCCCTGCACCGGGGCACTGTTTCTTCTGATCCTCACCTGGCGCATGGGGCTGGATGCGGCCGGGATCGCGGGCACCTATGTCATGGGGCTTGGCACGGCCAGCGTGACGGTTGCCGTGGCAGCGGCGGCCGTTCTTGCGCGCGATGGCGCCACGCTCTGGCTGGATCGGGCCGGCCGGGCACGCGCGCTTTTCCCGGCGCTTGAACTCCTGGCCGGCGCGCTTATCGCCGTGGCGGCGACCAGCCTGATCCTGCGCGTGATCTGAGCCCGCTTGCCGTAGCCGACATGCTCGGATAAGGCGAGAGGATGATGAAGCCTTCCCCTTATGGCGCCCATGCGCGGGCCGTTCTGGTCCTTGGGCTGCCGCTGATCGGCAGCCACCTTGCCCAGTTCGGCCTGCATGTGACCGACACGATCATGCTGGGCTGGTATTCCGTCCCGGCGCTTGCGGCGGTGGTGCTGGGCGCTTCGACCTTCTTCAGCGTCTTCATCCTCGGATCCGGATTCGCACTGGCGGTCATGCCGATGGTGGCGGGGGCGCTCGGCTCGGGCGAGGATGCCGAGGTGCGGCGAACGGCGCGCATGGGGCTTTGGCTGTCGCTGCTGTTCGGCATCGTCAGCTTTCCTGTCATGTGGTGGTCAGGGCCCCTGTTGCGAGGGCTTGGTCAGGATGCGCAAATCGCGGGTCTCGCGCAGGATTATCTGCGCATTGCCGGGCTTGGCATGGTGCCGGCGCTGCTGGTGATGGTGCTCAAGAGCTACCTTGCGGCGCTTGAGCGGACGCAGGTAGTGCTGTGGGTGACGGTCGCCGCCGTGGGCCTGAACATCGTGGTCAACTGGGCGCTGATCTTCGGCAACTGGGGCGCGCCCGAACTGGGGCTGCGCGGGGCGGCGATCGCCTCGGTGCTTGTGCAGGCGGGCACGCTGCTTGCCTTGTGCATCTATGCGGCATGGTTGCCTGAACTGCGGCGCTACGCGCTGTTTCAGCGCCTGTGGCGCCCGGACTGGGCGGCTTTTGCACAGGTATTCCGGCTGGGTTGGCCGATCGGGCTGACCGGACTTGCCGAAAGCGGGCTGTTCGCGGCCTCGGCGCTGATGATGGGCTGGGTCGGAACGCAGGAACTGGCGGCGCACGGAATTGCGCTCGAGATCACGGCGCTGGCCTTCATGGTGCATCTGGGCCTGTCGAATGCGGCGACCGTCCGGGCCGGGCGGGCCCATGGCCAGGGCGACGCTGTCGCGTTGCGCCAGGGCGCGCTCGCGGCTGTGGCGCTGTCCTTCGCCTTTGGCACGCTCACGATCATTGCCTTCCTGACGCTGCCCGAGCTGCTGGTCGGCGCGTTCCTGTCTCAGGATGAACCGGATCGCGACACGATCATTGCCATCGGCCGCAGCCTGCTTGTTGTAGCGGCGCTGTTCCAGTTTGCCGATGCGGCCCAGGTCATGGTTCTGGGGCTTCTGCGCGGGGTGCAGGATACCCGGATCCCGATGATTCTCGCGTCGGTCAGCTACTGGCTGGTCGGAATTCCGGCCAGCTACGTGATGGGTATCCACCTTGGCGGTGGCGGAGTCTGGATCTGGGCCGGGCTGGTGGTGGGCCTCGCGCTGGCAGCCGTGTTGCTCAGCCTGCGTTTTGTGCGGCATCTTCGGATGCCAGCCCGCCCTGCCTGAGCAGCCGGTCGCCCTTCTTGCGGACAAGGACGCTGCGCAGGTCATGCATTGCCAGAAGCAGGTGCTCGGACACGGCCTCGAGCTGAGCATCCTTGGCCCGCGTCTGCGCCCAATGGGCGATCTGGTTCATCTGGTCGGCAAGGCGCAGCGCATCGTCGCATTCGCGTTGGGCCTGGCCGGCCTGCCGTTGCTCAATCCAGAGGCGGATGGCGGCATTGTCCTCGGGCGTCAGCTTGCGCTCGCCCTGAGGCTTGATTTCACCGTTACGCAGATTTGCGACGGCAATCGGCTCCATCCCCAGGCGGCGCTGACGGTTTTCGCTTTCGACCCGGAACACCAGGGCGCCATTTTCGCGCAAGCGGAAGTAATAGCCGGGGATGTTGCCAATCATGCCGTCCTCAAATGTCAGCTGAGACCTGCGCAGAAGGTTTGAATGCGTGCGCAAGCATCTTTCAAAATATCATCCGAGGTAGCGTAGCTTACCCTGAAGTTCGGCGAAAGCCCGAAGGCGGCGCCGAAGACGACCGCCACGCCGGTTTCCTCGAGCAGCGCGGTGGCGAACACCTCGTCATCTGTGATGAGCGTGCCGCCGGCGCTGGTCTTGCCGATGCAGCCCGCGATGTTGGGATAGACGTAGAAGGCGCCCTCGGGTGTCGGGCACTGAATGCCCTCTGCCTCGTTCAGCATCGACACGACCAGATCGCGGCGGCGCTGGAAGGCCTTGCGGCTTTCGGCAAGATAATCCTGCGGGCCGGTCAGTGCCTCGAACGCGGCCCACTGGCTGATCGAGCAGGGGTTCGAGGTGCTTTGCGACTGCACCTTGCCGATCGCCTTGATAAGGTGTTCGGGGCCGGCTGCATATCCGATCCGCCAGCCGGTCATCGCATAGGCCTTGGACACGCCGTTGCAGGTGATCGTGCGATCATAAAGCCGTGGCTCGACCTGGGCGGGGGTGCAGAATTCGAAATCGCCGTAGACGAGATGTTCATACATGTCATCGGTCATGATCCAGACATGCGGGTGGCGCAGCAGAACATCGGTCAGGGCCTTCAGCTCGTCCCAGGTATAGCCCGCGCCGGTGGGGTTCGAGGGCGAGTTGAAGATGAACCATTTGGTCTGCGGGGTGATCGCCGCCTCAAGCTGTTCGGCCGTCAGCTTGAAGCTGGTCTCGATCGGGCATTCGACGATGACCGGTTCCCCACCCGCCAGGAGCACCATGTCGGGGTAGGATACCCAGTAGGGGGCGGGAATGATCACCTCGTCGCCCGCGTTCAGCGTTGCGACCAGGATGTTGTAGAGAACCTGCTTGCCGCCGGTGCCGACCGTCACCTGGTTGGGGCTGTAGGTAAGGCCGTTTTCCCGCAGGAACTTGTCGCAGATGGCTTGTTTCAGTTCGGGGATCCCGTCCACAGCCGTATACTTGGTGCGGCCTTCGTCGATGGCGCGCTTGGCCGCGTCCTTGATGTTCTGGGGCGTGTCGAAATCCGGTTCGCCGGCTCCGAGGCCGATCACGTCCTTGCCTGCGGCCTTCAGCTCCCGCGCCTTGTTGGTCACCGCAATCGTGGGCGAGGGTTTCACACGCGCAAGCGTGTCGGACAGGAAGGGCATGGGAGAACTCCGGTTTGAACTTGCCGGGCTCATGTCATAGGGTTCGCGCAAGATCCGATCAAGCGGATTCACGACGGAGAACACCGTGCAGCGCAGCAACGGGGACGGCTGGTTCACAGGAAAGGCCGCGATAGCCGGACTGCGCCCGCTTGCCGTGACAGGGGCTGCCACGCGGTACCCGGATCTGCGGGCCGATCGAACGCGGATGCGCGCCCCGGGCCGGCGCTTGCGGTCTGCTCTCGACCGGGGTGGCATTGGTGGCCGGGCCGACCATTTGGGAACCAACATGAAGGAGAAAGGCTCATGAATTCTGAACCGCGCGAGGCACGGCTGAAGCGGATGCGGATGCGCGCCTGGCGGCGGGGCACCAAGGAGATGGACCTGATCCTTGGCCCCTATGCCGACTCGATGCTGACGCGGATGGACGAGGCGACGCTCAAGCATTTCGATCTGTTGCTCGAGGAAAACGACCAGGACCTGTATCTGTGGGTCACCGGTGCGCAGCCAGCCCCTGCCGAACATGCCGAGCTTCTGGCGGCCATCGGCGCGAATGCCCGCGGCCGGCTGCAGCCGACGCCCGAACCCGGGCGGTGACGACCGGGCGGGCAGGTGCCTTCGCGATGGCGCGTGCCCGCATGTTTATGTGACTCTTGTTTACCAGATGTTCTCTTTTTCGTCACATTTTTCCGGAACGACGAAAGTTCGCGGAGTTTGTGATGACCATCCACTCATCGGTTCGATCCAGTGAAACTGGCCGTTTCATGGCGGAATACCTTGAAAGCCTTGCCTTGGTGGAGCGGCTTCACCGCCTTTTGCTTGACGTCATCAAGGATGAATTCGAACGGCTTGGCGTGTTGGAAATCAACGCCGTGCAGGCGCTCCTGCTGTTCAATATCGGCGAAAACGAGGTGACGGCCGGAGAACTCAAGACCCGGGGCTATTATCAGGGTTCCAACGTCTCCTATAATCTCAAGAAACTGGTCGAGCTGGGCTTCATGCATCATCAGCGCTGCTCGATCGATCGGCGGTCGGTGCGTGTACGGCTCACCGAGAAGGGGCGCAATATTCGGGCGTTGGTGCAGGCGCTCTTTGCCCGCCATGCGGAAGGCCTGCAGAATTCTGCGGTTCTTGGTGAAGCAGGGATGGAGGGAATCAACGCGGCGCTCCGCAGGATCGAGCGATACTGGGCGGATCAGATCCGGTTCATCTACTGAAGGGGCAAGTTCCGAGTGCCTCGGCAAGGCAAGGGCGATGCGGGGCGGCCTGCTCGGGAAGGTCGGGGCTGCTGTCGTGGGGCGGGCAAGCAGCTGCGGCGGTGGCTGACGCGGGAACAGGGCAGAGGACCGGGGTCACCACCGGATTGTATCGTGAAAACGCTCTGCACGGGGCAAGGCGTCTCCCGCACGGATGATCCTTCTGACGGATCAAAGAGCCTGACCTTGATCGGGATGCCTTCCCGCCTGCCACGATGAATGCCGGGAGGGGGAGACGCGGTTGCACTTGCCCTTGCCGTTTAATCATGTGTCGTCCTGACTGACCTGACCTGACCTGACCTGACCTGACCTGACCTGACCTGACCTGCCGTGGGATTACGTCACACGGCGGCGCACGGGCACAAGATCCCTCCGATGATGGGCATGCGTTCTAACTTGAAAGGGCAGCAGAACACGGGGCGCTTTTGTCCGCGCCCGGTCGTCTGCACGGATGCGGCAGGATTGCTAGTCAAGCACCCGCGGGTCCTGGGGCATGGGGATGCCCCAGGGCTGGCGCAAAGCTGAAAAGGCTGTTCACCAATGGCCGATGTTCGGCATGCTTGTCCACGGCTCCGCCGGTGGGCGCGCCTCACCCTGCTGAAGCAGTTCGATCGAGATGTTGTCAGGGCTGCGAACAAAGGCCATGCGTCCGTCCCGTGGCGGGCGATTGATCGTGACGCCGTTGTCCATGAGATGCTGGCACATCGCATAGATATCCTCGACCTCATAGGCGAGATGGCCGAAATGGCGGCTGTCCGAGGGCAGGCCGTCGTCTCCATCCCAGTTGAACGTCAGTTCTACGGGGCATTCGTGCTGCCCCGGAGGTGCAAGGAACACCAGGGTGAATCGGCCGGCGTCATTATCAATCCGCCGCTTTTCCTCCAGCCCGAGAAGCTTGAAGAACGCGATTGTCTTGTCGAGGTCGAGGACCCGGACCATCGTGTGGAGATAACGGATCTGCAAGCACTTCTCCTTCTCGATTGTGCCAATGATGCCCTGCGGGCTGCTGTCGCATGATGGGGCACAGCTACCGATTGTCCAGACCTGCGAAACGGGTTAAGCGATCGAAAAGCCATGACACGGAGACAACGATGCCCCTGACCCCCGATCAGATCTCCGAAATCGAGTCTGCCCGCGCCACACCGCGACACACGTTGCGGGCGGTCAGCGAAGGGATGGAGGCGCATCTTTACCGCGCGCACGAGGTTCTGGATCATGGCTTTGTCCGGGTCATCGACTACATGGGCGATGACGGCGCGATCGTTCAGGCAGCGCGGGTCAGCTATGGCGCGGGCACAAAGGCGGCCCGCGATGATGCCGGGTTGATCCGCTATCTGATGCGCCACTGGCACTCGACTCCGTTCGAGATGTGCGAAGTCAAGCTGCATGTGAAGCTGCCGATTTTTGTCGCCCGGCAGTGGATCCGTCACCGCACGGCGAATGTGAACGAATATTCCGCCCGCTATTCGATCATGGACCGCGAGTTCTACATCCCCGCGCCCGAGCAGCTTGCCGCGCAAAGCCAGGTCAACAATCAGGGCCGCGGCGCGGTGCTTGACGGCCCCGAGGCGGCGCGGGTGCTTGAGATCCTCAAGACCGATGCGGCGCGCAGCTACGATCATTACGAGGAAATGCTGAGCCAGGAGGGCAAGCAGGGGCTGGCGCGCGAACTGGCCCGGATGAACCTGCCGGCGAACATCTATACGCAGTGGTACTGGAAGACCGATCTGCACAACCTCTTCCATTTCCTGCGCCTGCGCGCCGATCGTCACGCGCAATACGAGATCCGCGTCTATGCCGAAACGATCGCGCGCATCGTCGCCGACTGGGTCCCGGCTGCCTATGGTGCCTTCGAGGATTACCGCATGGGCGGGGCAACCCTTTCGGCAAAAGGGCTGGATTGTCTGCGGCGCATGCTGGCAGGTGAGGCGGTGACGCAGGAAAACTCGGGGATGAGCAAGGGCGAGTGGCGCGAGTTCGAACAGCTGATCGCGGGGAACTGAGATGTTCCTTTTCGGTATTCCCACCTGCGACACCTGTCGGAAAGCGCGCAAGGCGCTGGAAGCGGCGGGTCACAGCGTGACCTTCCGCGATGTCCGCGCCGAGCCACTCTCGGGCGAGGAGATCGCGCGATTCATGGCCGCCTTCGGTGACAGGATCCTCAACCGCAGTTCGACGACCTGGCGCGCCTTGCCCGAGGATCAGCGGGCGGCCGATCTGGCGACGCTTCTTGCCCTGCATCCGACGCTGATGAAGCGCCCGGTTATCGACACCGGGGCCGAGCTTTATCTGGGCTGGGACAAGGCGAACCAGGCGGCCCTTCTGGGCTGAACCGAGCGCCCGAACCAAAGCGGCCCGCCTGAACGACGGGCCGGAACACGGCTGCGAAAGCTCAGAGAAGCTGCAGGTCGCTTGCTGATTCGCGGCCGTCGCGGCCCGACTGAAGCTCGTAGGCAATCTTCTGGTTGTCGTTCAGGCCCTTGAGCCCGGCGCGTTCAACGGCCGAGATGTGGACAAAGACATCCTTGCCCCCCGTGTCGGGCGCAATAAAGCCGTAACCTTTAGTCGTATTGAACCATTTCACGGTGCCGGTCGGCATCTCCGCTCTCCTTTAGTCAATTCCCCCGGGCGGTATTGCGCCGGGCCGTTCAGCCAGGTCTTCCAGTGGTCCGGCTGCCTGAATCAGGAGGCGGTCGTAAGAAAGTCTGTCTTCACTGAAAAAAAGCATTACCGATCTTCGCAAAAAATCAAGCGACATCTGTGTAACTCTGGCGCTTCGGAAATGCCTGTCCGCACGGGGCATGAGCGGGGTATTGGCGCAGTGGGAAAACAGGGTGCGCGCGGCTTCGCGCCTCGTGGACGCCCGGGCCATGGGTTGCCCGGGTTGCCTTTGGGGCAGAGCGAACCCCCTTGCGCTGCCCGCCCCAAACAGTTGCCGGGCGGATCACTGGCCCCGTCGAACTGACTTGGAGCGTTGTCGGCCGTTCCCTCCTGCGAGGATCTTCGGCCGAGGGGCCGCCATTGCGCAGCGCGTGAACCGGGTCTTGCGCCCGATCAGGGGCCCGTGCTTCGGCCGTGTGGCGTTGATCTTGACGAATTGATCGGCTTCCATGCGGCGCCCCTGCTGCTACGGTTGGGCAGGCGTTCACGCTTGCGGATATCCACCACGCGATCATGCGAGGTCGGGCTGCCACCCCTGCGTGGCAGCCCGGACTTTCTCAGGCCAGATCGGGGGCCGTTGCTTCGGCCGCGAGGCTGGTGATGATGTTGTCAAGGTGCGCGGTCTCGGTGCGGTTTTCACCGAGGCGCCGCACGGAGACCGTTCGGTCCGCGACCTCCTTCATGCCAACGGCCAGGATCACCGGAACCTTGCCGACAGAATGCTCGCGGACCTTGTAGTTGATCTTTTCGTTGCGCAGGTCGGCTTCGGCCCGTACGCCTGCCTTCTGAAGGGCGGCGACCACCTCTCGGACGTAGTCATCCGCATCCGATACAATCGATGCGACCACGACCTGACGCGGTGCGAGCCAGAACGGCAGTTTCCCGGCGAAGTTCTCGATCAGGATGCCGATGAAGCGCTCGAACGAGCCAAGAACGGCGCGGTGCAGCATCACGGGGCGGTGTTTGCCTCCATCCTCGCCGATATAGGTGGCGTCAAGGCGTTCCGGCAGCACGAAATCCACCTGAAGCGTGCCGCATTGCCAATCGCGCCCGATCGCATCGGTCAGGACGAACTCGAGCTTCGGCCCGTAGAAGGCCCCTTCGCCCGGGTTCATCTCGTAGGCATAGCCGGCGGCCTCGGTCGCGGATTTGAGCGCGCTTTCCGCCTTGTCCCAGACCACGTCGGCTCCGGCGCGGGTTTCGGGACGGTCGGAAAACTTGACGCGGAACTTCTCGAACCCGAGATCGCGATAGATCGCGGCAAGAAAGTCGATGAAGCGCTTGGTTTCAGATTCGATCTGATCCTCGCGGCAGAAGATATGGGCATCATCCTGCGTGAACCCCCTGACGCGCATGATGCCATGCAGCGCTCCGGAGGGTTCATAGCGGTTGCAGGACCCGAACTCGGCCATCCGCAGCGGCAGATCGCGATAGGATTTCAGGCCCACGTTGAAGATCTGCACGTGGCAGGGGCAGTTCATCGGCTTGAGCGCATTGACCGCCTTTTCCCGGGCATGTTCCTCGTCGACCTCGACGATGAACATGTTCTCCTGATATTTCTCCCAGTGGCCCGAAGCCTCCCACAGCTTGCGATCGACCACCTGCGGCGTGTTCACCTCGACATAGCCGTTCGCCGTCTGGCGGCGGCGCATGTAATCCTGAAGCGTGGTGTAGATCCGCCAGCCGTTCGGGTGCCAGAACACCTGACCGGGGGCCTCTTCCTGCATGTGAAACAGGTTCATCTCGCGCCCCAGGCGCCGGTGGTCACGTTTCGCGGCCTCCTCCAGCATGGTGAGATGAGCCTTGAGATCGTCGCGGTTGCGGAACGCCACGCCATAGATCCGCTGAAGCTGCTTGTTCCTGCTGTCGCCGCGCCAATAGGCGCCGGCAACGCTCATCAGCTTGAAGGCGTCTGCGGGCACCTGACCGGTGTGCTGAAGATGCGGGCCGCGGCACAGATCCTGCCAGTCGCCATGCCAGTACATGCGCAGCGGCTGGTCTCCCGGAATGGCCTCGATCAGTTCCACCTTGAAGGGCTCGCCCTTGGCCTCGTAATGGGCAATGGCACGCGCGCGGTCCCAGATTTCGGTGCGCACGGGATCGCGAAGGTTGATGATTTCCTTCATCTTCTTCTCGATCGCGCCCAGATCCTCGGGCGTGAAGGGTTCGGCCCGGTCGAAATCGTAATACCAGCCGTCCTTGATGACCGGCCCGATGGTCACCTTGACGTCGGGCCACAGCTCCTGGACGGCACGTGCCATGATATGCGCCAGGTCGTGGCGGATCAGCTCGAGCGCGGGCTTTTCATCCTGCAGCGTATGGATCGCGATTTCCGCATCGGCATCGATTGGCCATTGCAGATCATAATGCGCCCCGTTGACGCTGGCCGATACAGCCTTTTTCGCAAGGGATTTGGAGATGCTCTCGGCCACCTGCGCCGCAGTGATGCCTGCATCGAAGCTGCGCGCATTGCCATCGGGGAACGTAAGGGAGATCTGGGCCATAGCGGCAGTCCTCGTCGTTTTGGCGCCCACGGAACGCCCGGTTGCGGGTTATGTCCGCAGTTGAATGGGCGCGCTTCCTCGCCAAGTCAAGACCCGAGAGACCTGAACCGCGCTGTTATCCATCTTGCGCGACGGGGATCAAGCAGGCAGACCGGACAGAACGCGACCATCGGAGGAGCATGAGATGAGCCAGCCATCCTTTCACCAGACAGCCGCAGGCCGCCGCATCGCCTATCACCGTTTGGGGGGTCAGGGGGGCGGCGTGGTCTTTCTGGGCGGCTTCCGGTCGGATATGGAGGGGACGAAGGCGCAGCATCTTGCAGCCTGGGCCAAGGCCCGACGAGCGCCCTTTCTGCGGTTCGATTATTCGGGACACGGCGCCTCGTCAGGGGCGTTTCTGGATGGTGCGATCAGCGACTGGGCTGATGATGCCTGCGAGGCGATTTCTGCGCTGACCGAAGGGCCACAGATCCTTGTCGGGTCAAGCATGGGGGGCTGGATCAGCCTGCTTGTGGCGCAGGCGATGCCGGAGAAGGTTGCCGGCATCATTGGCATCGCCGCCGCGCCGGATTTCACCGAGGACATGTGGGCGGCCTTCGATGCCGAACAGCGTGCGCAGTTGCTGCGCGAAGGCGTGGTGAATCTGCCGTCGGACTATTCGGACGAACCCTATGCGATCACACGCCGCCTGATCGAGGACGGGCGGAACAGCCTGGTGTTGCAAAGCCCGCTGCCGCTGACGGTTCCGGTCCGTTTCCTGCAGGGCACGGCGGATACTGATGTCCCAGTTTCGGTCGCGCTGCGCCTTCTCGAACATGCGACGGGTCCGGACATCCGGCTTACACTGGTGAAGGGAGCAGATCATCGCTTTTCCACCCCCGATTGCCTTGATCTTGTTGCCCAGACCCTTGAGGAACTGCTGGGTTAGGTCAGGTTTCGGCACCCTGGGCGCTGGCCAGACGGATTCGGCTCTTGCTGCCCCTGGCTGCTGCCGCATCCCCGGAATTGGCGTCGATGAAATCCAGCACCAGCGGGCGGATGTTGTTGCGCCAGGACCGTCCGGCGAAGATTCCGTAATGGCCGGCACCGGGTTCGAGATGTGCAGCCTTCTTCGATTCCGGAAGGCCGGTCAGCAGGTCCAGCGCGGCAAGGCACTGGCCCGGCGCGCTGATGTCATCCTCGGCGCCTTCGACGACCTTGACGGCCACGGTGGTGATCTTGCCGATGTCCACCGGCCGGCCCGCAATGCTGAAGGCGTTGCGGCCAATTTCGCGGTTCTTGAAGATCCGTTCGACCGTCGACAGATAGAACTCGGCCGTCATGTCCATGACAGCCAGGTATTCGTCGTAGAAACGATTATGCTTGTCATGCTCGGCGGCTTCACCCTTGGCGGTGCGCATGATCTGGTCGAAGAAGGCCTGCCCGTGTCGGTCGCTGTTCATCGAGATGAAGGACGCGAGCTGAAGTAGCCCGGGATAGACCAGACGCCCGACACCCGCATATTTGAAGCCGACGCGCTGGATGGCAAGCTGTTCAAGCTGCCCCATGGTTACACGCCGCCCGAAATCGGTAACGTCGCTTGGGGCCGCGTCGGGATCGACCGGTCCGCCGATCAGGATCAGGCTGCGCGGCTGCGCCTCGGGTTCTTCCTGTGCAAGATAGGCCGTGGCGGCAAGGGCCAGCGGCACCGGCTGGCAGACGGCGATCACGTTGGTATCGGGACCGAGGTGTCGCATGAATTCGACAAGATAGAGCGTGTAGTCCTCGATATCGAACTTGCCCGCAGACACGGGAATGTCCCGGGCATTGTGCCAGTCAGTCACATAAAGCTCGCAATCGGGAAGCAGGCTTGCCACCGTCGTGCGCAGAAGTGTCGCGTAATGTCCCGACATCGGCGCCACCAGAAGCACCTTGCGCGGCATCGTCGGCCGCCCCTGCACCCGGAAATGCACGAGATCGCCGAAGGGTCGCTTGAGTTCGGTCTGGCACTGCACGGTATGGTCCCGGCCCTCGGAGCCGACCACGGCCTGAATGCCCCAATCGGGTTTCTCGACCATGCGCGCAAAGCTGCGTTCGGTCACGCGGCCCCAGGCGTCGATGAGGTTGAAAACCGGGTTCGGCATCATCCCCCAGATCGGATAGGCCGCCATTGCCCGTGCGGATGCACCCAACCACTGGTTGGTGTTGCGCGCGGTTTCCATCAGGTCGTAGGTTGCCATGTATTTCATGTCGCGTGCTCCTGCCGGGACATCCGGGAAATCGTCGCTTTTCCCCCCAGTTCGGCGACGCTATGCTTGCTGAGAGGAAGGTAGGGGGGATTGATTGCAATGACAACTGAGGAAGAGGCAGGAGCCCTCCGGCTCGAACGTCTCAACGCCAATCTCGTCAAGATCGAAGAACTCTCCCAGCGGCTGGTTTCCGCGCTTTCCAAGCGAAAATCGGGGGATCCGGGGCTGCAAGGCCCCTCGCAAGAGCTGTTCATGAAGGCGGCCGTGGCATATGTTGCCGAATTGATGCAAAATCCATCCAAAGTCCTGGAGCATCAGATTTCCTACTGGGGGAAGACCCTGAAGCACTATGTCGAGGCAAACCAGGCTCTGGCAAGCGGCAAACTGGTGGCGCCCCCGGATCCCACCCCGTCCGACCGCCGATTCGCTGATCCCGCCTGGCAGACGCATCCCTATTTCAATTACCTCAAACAGCAATACATGCTTTCGGCTGAGGCGATGCAGAATGCGGTAAACGATCTGGAGCATATTGACCCGCGGGACAAGCGGCGCGTGGATTACTTTACCCGCCAGATCATCGACATGTTTGCGCCCACGAATTTCCTTGGCACCAATCCCGAAGCCCTTGCCCGCGCGGTGGAAACCGACGGCGAGTCCCTGGTGCGCGGGCTGGAAAACCTCGTCCGCGACATCGAGGCGAACGAGGGTGATCTTCTGGTGACGCTGGCCGACCGCGAGGCGTTCCATGTTGGCGAGAACATTGCCACGACGGAAGGCGCGGTGGTGTTCCGCAACCGCATGTTCGAGCTGATCCAGTATGCGCCCCGCACCGAAAAGGTGCGCCGGACGCCGCTGATCATCTTCCCGCCCTGGATCAACAAGTTCTACGTTCTGGACCTGAAGGAACAGAACAGCCTGATCCGCTGGATCGTCGAACAGGGTTACACGCTGTTCGTGGTAAGCTGGGTCAATCCGGATGCCAGCTATCGCGATGTGGGGCTGGATGACTATATCGAGGAGGGCTACCTGGCAGCGATCGCGCAGGTGAAGAAGATCACGGGGGAGGACAAGGTCAACCTTGTCGGCTATTGCATCGGCGGCACAACCCTGGCGCTGACGCTTGCCCTGATGGAGAGGCGCAAGGACCGTTCGGCCCGCTCGGCGACCTTCTTCACCACGCTCACCGACTTTTCGGACCAGGGAGAAATGGGGGTGTTCCTGGACGACGACTTCGTCGACGGGATCGAGCGTGAGGTGGGCAACAAGGGCTTCCTGCATGCCTTCTACATGTCGCGCACCTTTTCCTATCTGCGCTCGAATGATCTGATCTACCAGCCGGCCATCCGCAGCTACATGCTGGGCGAGGCGCCGCCGGCCTTTGACCTGCTCTACTGGAACGGCGACGGGACCAATCTCCCGGCCCGCATGGCCGTCGAGTATCTGCGCGGGCTGTGTCAGCAGGATCGGTTTGCCCGCGATGGCTATGACGCCTGCGGGGAAACCTTGCGGCTGCGCGATGTGAAGGTGCCGCTGTGCGCCATCGCCTGCGAAACCGACCACATCGCCGCGTGGAAGGCAAGTTACGCGGGCGTTCAGAAAATGGGTGCCAGGGACAAGACCTTCATCCTGTCACAATCCGGTCATATCGCCGGTATCGTGAACCCGCCCGCGAAGAAGAAATACGGCCATTACATCAACAAGGAACTGGACCTCGCGCCTGACGCGTGGCGCGAAAGGTCCGAGTTCCATCCGGGGTCGTGGTGGCCGCGCTGGGAGGAATGGCTGCGCAAGCGCTCGGGTGCGCTTGTTGCAGCCCGTCGGCTGGACGATTCGCCGGTTCCGTTGCTGGGTCGTGCGCCCGGCAGCTATGTTCTGGCGCGGCCAAATACCTGAAAAGACAATTCAAACTGCGCCCTTCGTGAAATGCTGCGCTGCAGCATAAACGGGTTGATTTTCTGCGCTGCAGCATTTATATAATTGTCAAGACGGGATGGCCGCAGCTAGGAGTGAGACGCATGGCGAAGACCCAAGACTACACCAAGATGATGCAGGACATGATGTCGGCTTTCCCGGTCGACGCGTCCGCAATGCAGCAGGCCTTCAAGACCTCGGCAGCGTTGGGCGAGAAGATGACCAAGGTCGCGCTTGAGGCCGCCGAAAAATCGGCCGAGATCCAGAGCAAGTGGACCAAGGACATGATCGCCAAGATGGGCGAGATGTCGAAGGCCAAGGAAGAGCCGGCCGAATACACCAAGGCGGTGAGCGATTTTGCTTCGGCCTCGGCTGAAATGTCGGCCGAGCATCTGGCAGCTTTTGCCGAAGTGGCGAAGAAGGTGCAGATGGAGACGGTCGAGCTGATGCTCGCCGCTGGCAAGGATTTCTCGGAAGACGCGACCTCTGCCGCCAAGAAGGCTACTTCGGGTGCTGCTGGCGCTGCAAAGAAGACGCCGCTCTGATCATGGGTTGATGCCTGCCGGACCGGTTTCCTCCCAGCCGGTCGGGTGGTGGGGCGGGCTTGTGAAGCCCGCCCTTTCTTTTTGATTTTCGCTGCCCTAAGCTTCCCGGCACTGCAGGACATGGGAGATGGGTCGATGGCTGACGGCGCGAAACCACTGCTGATAAAGCGGTATGCCAGCCGGCGTCTGTATAATACTGAGACCAGCGATTACGTGACGCTGGAGGATATTGCGGCCTTCATCCGGGCGGGTCGCGACGTTCAGATCGTTGATCTGAAAAGCGGCGACGACCTGACGCGCCAGTATCTGCTGCAGATCGTAGCCGAACACGAGAGCCGCGGCGAAAGCGTGCTGCCCCTTGATGTGCTGACCGATCTTGTGCGCAGCTATACCACTCAGGCGCAAAGCGTCGTGCCGCAGTTCCTTGCCATGTCGTTCGAAATGCTGCGCGACGGGCAGTCCAAGATGATGGAAAATCTCACCAAGGTTCCGAACCCGATGAACACGATGCCGGGGTTCGAGGCCATGCAGCGCCAGCAGCAGGCCTTTCTCAAATCGATCATGGGGGGCTGGACCACAAGCAGCGGCCCCGAACCCGACCGGGACGGAGACGCCAGCGACCCGGCGCAGGATCTGGCCGAGATAAAGCGCCAGTTGGCGGCGCTTCAGGCCCGTTTGTCCCGTCTGGATGACTGAGCGGGCCTCGCGGCCCGCACCCTGCCATTTCAGGCGACTTCGGCAAACACCTTGGTCAGCGCCTGGCCGAGCTTGTCGAACATCTCGTCCATTTGCGCTTCCGTGATGATGAAGGGCGGGCAAAGCACGACGGCCTGTCCCAGCGGGCGGCAGATCAGCCCAAGATCGGTGCAGGTGTTCGCGATCCGCTCGGATACCGACAGCTTGCTGTCGAAGGGCGTCTTGGTGGCCTTGTCCTTCACGGCCTCCAGAGCGCCCATCAACCCCTTCCCGCGCCATTCGCCGATGTTGGGGTTCCGCGCCAGTTCACGCAGTCCGGCCTCGAACCGCGGGGTCAGGGCGCGGACGTTGTCCAGCAGGCCCTCGTTCATCACAACCTCGATCGCCTTCAGCGCGATTGCACAGCCGACGGGGTGACCCGAGGCCGTGAAACCATGCGGAAATTCCTCGATGGCCTCGGCGGCAGCCTGGACGCGATCTGCCAGCTCGGGGCCAAGGATCACCGCGCCCATCGGGAAGAAGCCCGCAGTGATGTTCTTGGAACTGATGATCGCGTCGGGCGTGAAGTCATAGGTCTGGCTGCCCCAGACATGGCCGGTCCGGCCAAAGCCTGTGATGACCTCGTCCGCGATCAGGGGGATGCCGTGTTTCTTCAGGATGGGTTGGATCGCCTGGAAATAACCCGCCGATGGCGGGATCACCCCGCCCGCGCCCATGACCGGCTCGGCGAAGAAGCCCGCGATCGTATCGGCACCCTCACGTGCGATGACATCCTCAAGCTCTTGCGCCATGCGGCGGGTGAAGTCGGCTTCGCTTTCACCGGGCCGACCCTCGCGCCAGTAATGCGGGCAGGTGAGGTGAATGAAGCCGGGCAGCGGCAGGCCGAAGACGCTGTTGTAGGGCTTGCCGGTCATCGATGCCGAGACCACCGTCACACCATGATAGCCGTTCCAGCGGGTCAGGATCTTGCGGCGCTCGGGCTTGCCTTCGGCGCCGTGCAGGAACCACAGGATCTTGACCATCGTGTCATTCGCCTCGGAGCCCGAGTTGGTGTAGAACACCCGTCCACGATCAAAGGGCGACACCTCGACCAGCTTTTCCGACAGCATCACCGTCTGGTCGGACATGCGTCCGAAAAAGGCGTGATAGCCCGGAAAGCGGTCATACTGGGCCTTGGCGGCTGCGATCAGCCCGGGATGGTCAAACCCTGCAACCATGTTCCAGAGCCCCGAATTCGCATCCAGGTAACGGCGGCCGTGGACATCCACGACATAAGGCCCCTCGCCATGGGTCAGGACCACCGCGCCCCGTGCATGGATCGAGGGCAGATCGGTGAAACCGTAAAGCGAATGGGCATCGGCGCGGGATTCCCAGCTGTTGGGCGCAGTGTCTCGCATTTCTCGGGTCCTTCCTCGTTATGGCTGCAGGCTAGCTTGGCTGGTGCAGCCGTTCAATCGCCTTCCTTGGTCAGATCCCCAGCCGGTCGCGCAGCGCAAACCAGGTCATCGCCAGCCCCAGAAGCGGCGTGCGCAGGAGGGTGCCGCCCGGAAAGGGCGGGCTGGGAACGCTGGCCATCAGGTCAAAGCGTTCGGCATGGCCCGCAGTTGCCTCGGCCAGCAGCCGCCCGGCAAGGGTCGCCATCGCTACGCCATGTCCGGAATAGCCCGAGGCCGACAGGACATTGCCTGCGATCCGGGCAAAGCACGGCATCCGGTTCATGGTGATGGCAAGTGTCCCCCCCCAGGCATAATCGATCCGCACATCGTGCAGCTGGGGGAAAACCTGAAGCATGGGTTTGCGCACGACGGCGGCGATATCTGCCGGAAAACGATAGCCATAGCTTTCGCCACCGCCGAACAGAAGGCGGCCGTCCTCTGACAGGCGGAAGTAGTTGACGACAAACTTGCTGTCGGCCACAGCCACATCCTGCCGCAGGACGGTTTCCAGCCGCGGCCCCAGCGGTTCTGTGGCGATGATGAAGTTGTTGATCGGCATCACCCGGTTTGCAACCTGCGGTACAAGCTGTCCCAGATAGCCGTTGCAGGCCAGGACAAGGTGGCGGGCCGTGATCGCGCCGTCACGGGTGGTGATGCGCAGCGTCGGCCCGTGCGTGAGCCCGGTTACCTCGCTGCCTTCATGGATGCGCACGCCGGCCGTGGTGGCGGCCCGGCCCAGCCCCAGCGCAAAGCGCAGCGGGTGGATATGTCCGGCGCCGTGATCGATATCCCCGCCATGATAGCCGGGCGAGGGGCAGATTGCACGCAGCGCCTCACGGTCCAGACAGGTCACATGCGGATAGTCATAATCGCGCGCGAGCTTTTCGGCGTTTGCACGCACATGGCGCAGTTCCGATCTGCGCCAGCAGGCATGAACAATGCCGGGCTTGAACGAGGTATCGATCTTGTGGCGAAGGATCAGATCGCGCACGAGCGCCTTGGCTTCCTCGCCCAGATCCCAGAGCTTGCGTGCATTGGCGGGGCCAAGCAACTTCTCCAGCGCCTCCTGTTCAAGCCGCTGGCCGCTGCCAACCTGGCCGCCGTTTCGCCCCGAGGCACCAAATCCGATCCGATGGGCTTCGAGCAGAACCACGTCATAGCCGCGTTCGGCAAGATGCAAGGCCGCTGACAGGCCCGTGTAGCCTCCGCCCACCACGCAGACATCCGCCGCGGCCGCGCCCCGCAGCGGGGGGAAGGCAGGAAGCGGCGCCGCGGTGGCAGCGTAATAGCTTTGCGGATAGCGGCCCGTCTGGTCGTTGGCGTGCAGCAGGTTCATACGTTCAGCAACAGATGCTCGCGCTCCCATGGGCTGATGACCTGCAGGAACTCCTTGTATTCCAGCCGCTTCACAGCCTCGTAGACACCGCAGAACTCGGGGCCCAGAACCTCGCGGATCGGGCCGCAATCGGCCAGAAGGTCCAGCGCATCCCCGAGGTTCAGGGGCAGTTCGTCGTCGTTCATATAGGCGTCGCCCAGACATTCGGTTCGGGGCATCTTGCCCTCTTTCAGGCCCAGATACCCGCAGGCCAGGCTGGCCGCGATGCCGAGATAGGGGTTGCAGTCCATCCCGGCCAGCCGGTTCTCCACCCGCCGCGCTTCGGGTTCGGATATGGGCACGCGGATCCCGGTGGTGCGATTATCCCGGCCCCATTCCAGGTTGATCGGCGCCGCGAAATCGGGAACGTAGCGGCGGTAGCTGTTCACATAGGGCGCAAGGATCGCGATCACCGCCGGCAGATAGGTCTGCAGGCCTGCGATGAAATGCATGAAGGCCGGCGTTTCCTCGCCCTTCGGCCCGGAAAAGATGTTCTGCCCGGTTTTCAGATCCGTCACCGAATGATGGATGTGCATGGCGCTGCCCGGCTCGCCCTCGATCGGCTTGGCCATGAAGGTGCCAAAGCAATCGTGGCGCAGGGCGGCTTCCCGGATCAGGCGCTTGAAATAGAAGATTTCGTCGGCAAGGCGCACCGGGTCGCCATGCTGCAGGTTGATCTCGACCTGACCGGCGCCGCCTTCCTGCAGGATGCCGTCAATCTCGAAACCCTGCGCCTCGGCAAAGTCGTAGATGTCGTCAATCACCGGGCCGTATTCGTCCACCGCGCTCATCGAATAGGCCTGTTTGCCCATTGCGCGCCGGCCGGAACGGCCCATCGGCGGCATGATCGGCTGGGCCGGGTCAATGTTTCGTGCGACCAGATAGAACTCCATTTCGGGGGCGATGACCGGCATCCACCCTTCAGCGCGATAAAGATCGATCACCCGTTTGAGCACATTGCGTGGCGCAGTCGGAATGGGGCGGCCTGCCTGGTCGAACACGTCGTGGATGACCTGAAGCGTCACATCCGCCGTCCAGGGCGCGGCACTTGCGGTGCTGAAATCCGGGGTCAGCACCATGTCGGGCTCGGTGAAGGCATCACCGGGATTGTCGGCCCAGTCGCCGGTGATCGTTTGCAGGAAGATCGAATTCGGCAGATAGAAGCGCGGCTGCTTGGCGAATTTCGAGGCCGGCATGGCCTTGCCCCGCGCCACACCCGCAAGATCGGGGACGATGCACTCGACCTCGTCGGGCTTGCGCCCGGCGATATAGTCGCGGGCGGCTTCGGGCAGCTGGCTGGTCCAGTCGGACATGGTCAGTTCCTTGGTTGCTTGAAGAATTCCGCGATCTGTCGCGCGATGATGTCGGAATGCACGCGCCCGCCCAGCCGTTCCTCGGCTGCGTCAATCTGCGCATCGGGCACGACGCCGCGGCCGCGGGTCTCCATCAGGCCCCGGATGAACGGATCCGAAAACTCGGGATGGGCCTGCACCGTCAGGGCGCGATCACCATAGACAAGCGCGGCGTTGGCGCAGAAATCATTGCTGGCGATCACCGTGGCCTCGGCCGGTTTCTCTGTGACCTGGTCCTGATGCCAGGCATTCAGCGTGATCGGCGTTCCCTGAAAATCGTAGGTCTGCGGACCCACAGCCCAGCCCCCGGGATACTTTTCCACCTTGCCCCCCAAGGCCCGGGCGATGATCTGATGGCCAAAGCAGATCCCGACAAGGGGCACGCCGGCGGCATAGATCTCGCGGATCAGCGCCATCAGCGGCTCGATGAAGGGATGATCCTCATAGGCGCCGTGACGCGAGCCGGTGATAAGCCAGCCATCCGCATCATGGGGGCCCGAGGGAAACTCCATCGCCTCGACATGCCAGCGGCGAAAGTCGAAGCCTTCTTTCGCCAGCAGACGCTCGAACATGTCGGGATAGTCGCCCATCTCCGCCCGCAAGGGTTCGGGCGATTGGCCAGTTTGCAGGATTCCGATCCGCATGAGGTTCTCTTGTTTGGTTTCCCCAGAGCCTAGCCCCGCGATCCGGCGGCGGCAAGGGGGGCTCAGACCGTGTCGAGATAGACCTCGACCTGCTCTTCGGGTGAAAGCTCGGCCATGTAATGCCGTTCCTGCCGTTTGGTCTGCACGAGGTTGCGGATCAGCTCGCGCGGGAAGATGCGGGCGATGGTCGGGCTGCCTTCGAAGGCCCGGATTGCGCTGTCCCAGTTGTCGGGGATCTGCGGAAGCGGCATGGCATAGGCATTGCCGGTGATCGGCGGCGGCGGCGTCAGCCCGTCCTCCATCCCGATCAGCGCCGCGCCCAGAATCGCCGCAAGCATGAGGTAGGGGTTCACGTCGCCCCCCGCGACGCGATGTTCGATCCGACGCGCCCCGGAGCTGCCCGAGGGCACACGGATCGCGGCCGTCCGGTTCTCATAGGCCCAGCAAATTCCTGTCGGGGCGTGGTTGCCGGGCACCAGCCGGTCATAGCTGTTGGCATGCGGCGCGAAAAGAAGCGTGCTGTCAGGCATGGCGGCCAGGCAGCCGGCAATGGCCTGGTGCAGCGCCTCGGATCCTTCGGGGCCGCCGTTGGAAAAGATGTTGCGCCCCTCGCTGTCCTGCACTGAAAAATGCGTATGCAGCCCGGTGCCCGCATAATCGGCATAGGGTTTGGCCATGAAGCTTGCGGCAAATCCGTGACGCCGGGCCAGCCCCTTGACGAGCATCTTGAACAGCCAGGCGTCATCGGCCGCCTTGAGCGCGTCATCGCCGTGCATCAGGTTGATCTCGAACTGGCCCAACCCCGCTTCGGAAATGGCGGTATCGGCGGGGATGTCCATCTCCTCGCAGGCCTCGTAGAGGTCGGTGAAAAAGGCATCGAAGGCATCAAGGGCCCGGATCGACAGGATCTCGGCGGCCTTGCGGCGCTTGCCGGACCGGGGCGACGGGGGCACCTGAAGCGTCTTGCCGCTGTCGTCAATCAGGAAGAATTCGAGTTCGGTGGCCACCACCGGCGTGAGGCCCTTTTCGGCATAGCGGCGCACGACCCGCGCCAGCGCATGCCGCGGATCGCCTTCATAGGGTTGCCCGTTTTCGCGGTACATCCAGATCGGCAGCAAGGCCGTGGGTGCTTCAAGCCAGGGCATGGGCACGAAGCCGCGCTCGGTCGGGCGCAGAACGCCGTCGGCATCCCCGGATTCGAACAGCAGCGGACTGTCGTCGATATCCTCGCCCCAGATGTCGAGGTTGAGCACCGACATCGGGAACCGCGTGCCCTCGATCGCAACCTTTTCCGCGAACCGCGCCGGAATGCGTTTGCCCCGGGCCTGGCCGTTGAGATCAGCGGCAGCGACACGGATGGTGCGGACCTCGGGATGCTTGCGGAGCCAGTTCTTCATGTATCACCTGATGAATTGCGGCCGGTAGCGCAGCCGAGGCCGTGCCGCCTGTGGCAAGTGCCGGTTCAGCCGCCGGTTCACCATGCCGAAGATCCAGATGATGACAAGCGTCAGCGCGATGAAATAGGCAGCTACGATCGGGTAGGCCACGAAGGGGTTGAAGGTCTGGTCGGCGAAATACCGGGCATAATAGAGCGCATCACCCGATTGCTGCCACGCCGGAAAGCCCGAGAAGAAGACCAGCGTCGTGGCGTGGAACAGGAAGATCGCCTCGTTGGTATAAGAAGGCCAGGCAAGGCGCAGCATCGTCGGCCAGACGATCCGCCGGAACCGGCGCAGCCCTGTCATGCCATAGGCATCCGCCGCCTCGAGGTCGCCCTTCGGCACCGAACGCAGCGCCCCGTGAAAAATCTCGGCGCTATAGGCGGTGGTGTTGAGAATCAGCACGATCAGCGCGCCCGCCCAGGCGCGGGTCAGCCAGCGGGTTTCGGCGGTGATCGTGGTGAACAGCAGGTTGATGTCGATCTCGACCTTGGGCAACAGAACGAAGGCCTCGTAGGCAAGGAAGAACTGGATGAACAGCGGCGAGCCGCGGAAGACGAAGACGAAGGCCGAGGCCGGGCGCTGCAACAGGCGGCTCCGGCTGTTCCGGGCCATCGCCAGCGCGGTCGCCAGAAAGAAGCCGATCGCAACCGCCAGCAAACCGAAGTAAAGGTTCCAGAGCATCCCGGATCCGATCAGCACCACCTGATCGCACAGCGTGATCTCCATCCCGCGCGGCAGAAGTGTTTCGCCATAGTCGCGGCCCAGGGCGCGCAGGGCATAGCCCTGGACGGATTCGGCACAGCTTCTCATGCCTGCTGCCTCCGCAATTGTTCACCGGCCGCCGTGGCCTGCCCCAGCGACAGGCGCTGCATCAGCCGGTTGAACGCCTTGTCGGACACCCAGGTGAGCGCGAGATAGAACACCAGCACCGCAAGAAAATACCACAGCCGCCAGTCGCCATGCGGATAGGCATAGAACGAGGTCTTGGTGCCGCCCAGTTCACGGGCCCAATAGACGATGTCCTGAATGCCCAGCAGAAACAGAAGCGGCGTCGCCTTGATCAGGATCATCCACAGATTGGACAGGCCCGGCAGCGCATAGACCCACATCTGCGGAAGAAGAATTCGGCGGAACACCTGACGGCGTGTCATGCCATAGGCCTCGCCCGTCTCAAGCTGGGCCTTGGGAACTGCCTGCATCGCGCCGGCAAGCGTGTTCGCGGCAAAGGCGCCAAAGACGATGGCAAAGGCGAACAGCGCCAGAACGAAGCCATAGACGTCATGGACCCAGCGCGCCGAGGATGACAACGGCACCTTGGCCTGCGCGCAGACCACGAAATCCGACCCGCGCCGGACAGGTTCAGTCCAGTCGGGGCAGCGGACCGTGTGCATCAGATATTCAAGCCCCTGATCGATGGCAATCGGCACGAACAGGAAGAACACGACATCGGGCACGCCGCGCACCATCGCCACATAGGTCTTGCCGATGCCGCGCAGGGGCGCAACATGCGAACGCACTGCCAGCGCCCCGCCAAAGCCGAACAGCAGCGCGACCGGAGCGGTCAGCGCGATCAACAACAGCACGACCCCGAATGACCAGTAGAAGGCGAGATGGGTGCCGGAGGTGAGGTAACAGGCAAACCACTGCCAGTCAGGCAGCAGGCTTGGGTCGGCGCAGAAGGTGAACATGCAGGTGCCCGAAATGGGGCAGGGCCGTCCGGCCCCGCCCGGGGTTCAGATCAGTAGGTGGGCGAATCGGGGCCGAACCACTTGGTGATCAGCGCGTTGAGCGATCCGTCCTCCTTCATCGAACCGATTGCCGCGTCGAAGGTGTCGCGCAGTTCGGTATCGGTCTGACGCAGGCCCATGCCCACGCCGTCACCCAGCTGGATGTCCTCACCGGCAAACATCAGCTGACCGCCCGATTCGTTCACGATCGGCACAAGGAAGTCGCGGTCGGCAAAGACGGCATCGGCTTCGCCGTTGCGCACGGCGGCGATGGTTTCATCCGGCGTCGCAAACTCCAGAAGCGTCGCGCCGGTGCTGGCGATATAGCCGGCCTGCTGGGTCGAGACCTGCACCGCAATGACGCCACCCTCCAGATCGGCATCCTCGCTCAGGGCGACATAGGCCGAACTGGCCGGGGGGGTGTAGTTCTGCGTGAAGGTGATGACCTGCTGGCGTTCCGGAGTGATCGACATCCCGGCCATGATCGCGTCAAAGTTGCCAGCCGTCAGGTTGGGGATGATCGAATCCCAGTCGGTGATCACCCATTCGCATGTCAGTTCGGCGCGTGCGCAAAGCTCATCGCCCAGTTCGCGCTCGAAGCCGTCAAGCTGGTTGTTGTCGTTGATGAAGTTGTAGGGAGGGTAGGCGCCCTCGGTTCCCAGGCGAACGACGTTCTGCGCGAAGGCCGTGCCGGTGCCAAGCGCAAGAATGGCAGCGGAAAGCATCAGTTTTTTCATGTTTGGCTCCCTTGGTTGGACTGGTTCAGGCGGGCTCGGTGGCCCGCAGAAACTGGCGAAGGCGGTCGGTTCTTGGGGCGCCGAACAGCGCCGCGGGCGGGCCCTCCTCCTCGATCCGCCCCTGGTGAAGAAAGACGACATGGTCCGAGACATCGGCCGCCAGCCGCATGTCATGGGTGACCAGGATCATGGTCCGGCCCTCGTCGGCCAGCGCCTTGATGACCTTGACCACCTCCTGTTCAAGTTCCGGATCCAGCGCCGAGGTGGGTTCATCGAACAGAAGCGCGCGCGGCTCCATGCACAGCGCCCGCGCAATGGCGGCGCGTTGCTGCTGACCGCCCGAAAGCATGGCCGGGTAGGCATCGGCCTTTTCGCCGATGCCGACCTTATCCAGCAGCATCCTTGCCCGCGCCTCGACCGCGGACCGGTCTTGCCCCAGAACCGTCACCGGCGCCTCCATCACGTTCTGAAGGATACTCAGATGGGACCAGAGGTTGAACTGCTGGAATACCATGGACAGATTGGTGCGGATGCGCATGACCTGCGCCTTGTCGGCGGGGTGGCGGTTCAGCCCAGTGCCGCGCCAGCGCACCGGTTCGCCCTCGAAGATGATCTCGCCCTGCTCGCTGTCCTCAAGCAGGTTGCAGCAACGCAGAAGTGTGGATTTGCCCGAACCCGAGGATCCGATCAGCGATACGACATGGCCGCGCGGTGCGACCAGATCGACGCCCTTGAGCACTTCGAGCTTGCCATAGCTCTTGTGCAGGTCGCGGATCTCGATGACGGGCGGCGGCAAGGGGAGTTCTTCGGAAATGGACATGTCCTCAATAGGGCGCATTCGCGGAGATTATGCAATCTTCCTGTGCAGGCGACGTTGCGAAACGACTGAAAAGCAATCAGGAACGCCTGTTCTGCATGGTTTGTGGGCGGGTTGGCGGTCGGTGCCCGGCGCTGCGACAATTATGAGGCAAGCTTGGCGGATCGTTTTCAAGCGAGGCGCGAGCAGCAACCGGCAGGCTGCCAATCGCGCCCAAAGCGCCCATAGGGATCAGGCGTGCATCCGTGCCTCGACTCGCTGTCGGGCAAGTGCCGAGTCGCGGTCGCTGATGCCGAGCAGATTCGCCACCAGGCGCAGCATGGCATCCTCTTCTGCGTCCCGCACCCCGTCGCTCAGCACCACGTACCACATTGCCTCGATGACGCTTTCGCGTTCCTCATAGGGCACCGCGTCCTTGATGGCGCGGGTGAAGCGGACAGTATCCGGCGCCTCTGCCTCGAGAATCTCGGCCTCGATCCGCAGGGCGCGGGCGGCTTCGGCATCCAGTCCGAACCGGGCTGCAAGGCAGCGTTCGATCCGCGCCACCTCGGGCGGCGCATAATGCCCGTCGGCCCGGGCCACGCGTACAAGCAACGCCCCAAGGGCAAGCCGGGCGTCCGGGTCCGACAGCGGCGCGGGGGCGGGGGCTGTCAGGCGTCTGAGAAAATCGGCAAACATCCTGCTCATATAGATCGGCATCCGGGGCAAGCCAATCAGGCGCGCCGCGCATGCCGTTCACAAGCCCCTGAGGGGCCTAGACCAGTCGTGAATTGTCGCGCGCCGCACGGATGAAATCGGCGAACAGCGGGTGCGGCTCGAAGGGTTTGGATTTCAGCTCGGGATGGAACTGGACGCCGATGAACCAGGGATGATCCCGGTGTTCGACGATCTCGGGCAGGCGCCCGTCTGGCGACATTCCCGAAAAGACCAGTCCGCAGCCCTCCAGCTGATCGCGATAGCGGATATCGACCTCGTAACGATGGCGGTGACGCTCTTCGATCGTACGCCCGCCATAGACCTTGGCCGCCAGCGAGCCTTCCGCGAGCTGGGCGGTATAGGCGCCAAGCCGCATGGTGCCGCCCTTGTCGTCGCCCAGCTTGCGCGCGACCTTGTGGTTGCCCTGGATCCATTCCTTCAGGTGATAGACGACCGGCGTGAATCGCTTTTTCCCGGCTTCATGGTCGAATTCTTCTGATCCGGCGTCCTTCAGCCCGGCAAGGTTGCGCGCCGCCTCGATGACGGCCATCTGCATGCCAAGGCAGATGCCCAGGTAGGGAATGCCACGTTCGCGCGCGAATTGAGCGGCCTTGATCTTGCCTTCGGTGCCCCGCTCGCCAAAGCCGCCGGGAACGAGGATGGCATGGAACCCCTGCAACCAGGGGCTCGGATCCTCGCGCTCGAATATCTCGGCGTCGATCCATTCCGCCTTCACGCGCACTCGGTTCGCCATGCCGCCATGGGTGAGCGCCTCGGCGATGGATTTGTAGGCATCCTCAAGCTGGGTGTATTTGCCGACGATGGCCACCCGCACCAGACCTTCGGCATTTTCCAGCCGGTCCATCACGTCTTCCCACCGGCTCAGGTCCGGGCGCGGGGCGGGGCTGATCGCAAAGGCATCCAGCACCGCCTGGTCAAGGCCTTCGCGGTGATAGGCCAGCGGGGCCTCGTAGATCGTCTTGAGATCGGGCGCGGCAATGACGGCATCCTTGCGCACATTGCAGAACAGGGCGATCTTTTCCCGCTCTTTCTCGGGGATCGGATGCTCCGAGCGACAGACCAGCACATCGGGGGCAATCCCTATGGAGCGAAGCTCCTTGACGGAATGCTGCGTAGGCTTGGTCTTCAACTCGCCGCTGGCCGAGACATAGGGCAGCAGAGTGAGGTGCATGAAGATGCACTGCCCCCTGGGTTTTTCCTGGGCGAACTGGCGGATTGCCTCGAAGAAAGGCAGGCCCTCGATGTCGCCCACGGTGCCGCCGATCTCGCAGAGCATGAAATCGACCTCATCCTCGCCCACGGCCAGGAAGTCCTTGATTTCGTTGGTCACGTGCGGAATGACCTGAATCGTCTTGCCCAGATAGTCGCCGCGGCGCTCCTTCTCCAGCACGTTGGAGTAGATGCGCCCCGAGGAAACGGAGTCCGTCCGCCGCGCCGCCACGCCGGTAAAGCGTTCGTAATGCCCCAGATCGAGGTCCGTTTCCGCGCCATCGTCGGTCACGAAAACCTCGCCATGCTCGAAGGGCGACATCGTGCCCGGGTCCACGTTCAGATAAGGATCCAGCTTGCGCAGCCGCACCGAAAAGCCGCGAGCCTGCAAAAGCGCGCCCAGCGCCGCCGAGGCAAGCCCCTTGCCCAAGGAAGAGACGACCCCGCCCGTGATGAAAACATAGCGTGCCATGAGGATGCGTCTCCCGTGATTGGTCAAGTGATATGCGGCATCCGGCCCGGCGCGGGACGATGCATCACGGGGCTCAAGCTATAGCGGATTCGCCAAAGCTCCGCAACCTGACCGCAAGATGCTGTCGCGCCGAAGGGGCGGGTGCCAAATGATTGTAGCGGCGGTCTTGGTCAGTCGGCGCGCGGCGGCACAAGCGGGGCATTGCCGGTCGTGGGCGGCAGAAGATCCTCCATCGAGGGCGCCGGGGCAGGCGTGCCGGCCGCGGGGATGCCCAGCCTGTCAACAACCGAACCACCCGTGGCATTCTGCGCGGCAAAGACCGTCAGCGCGATCGAGGTGCAGATGAAGGCGATGGCGAAGGCCCAGGTGAGCTTGCCCATCGCGGTTGCCGCGGCACGGCCGCTCATCACCCCGCCGCCACCGCCGCCGCCAAGCCCCAGCCCGCCGCCTTCGGAGCGTTGCAGCAGGACGGCACCGATCAGGCAAAGCGCAAGGATCAGGTGGATGACGAGGACGACATTTTCCATGGGGCGGCTTTCGGCTGAACTTTCGCGCCTATCTAGGCCCAAGCGCGCCCTGCCGCAACCCCTTTGCCCCGGCCTGGGGCGTTCCGGCGTCCGGAAGGGGCCGATTGCGCGGCACCTTGGGTAATTTGTGGTTTCGAAAGCCTTCCGGGGCCGCTATGAGGGATGCGGATTTTCATACGCGAGAGGCGGATATGGCCAATGTCGTTGTTGTCGGTGCCCAATGGGGCGACGAAGGGAAAGGCAAGATCGTTGACTGGCTTTCAGAACGCGCCGATGTGATCGCGCGTTTTCAGGGCGGGCACAACGCGGGCCATACCCTTGTCATCGACGGAACGGTCTACAAGCTGTCGCTGCTGCCCTCGGGCATCGTGCGCGGTGGCAAGCTGAGCGTGATCGGCAATGGCGTGGTTCTTGACCCCTGGGCACTTCTCGCCGAGATCGAGAAGCTGGCGGGGCAGGGGGTGAGCATTTCGCCCGAAAACCTGATGATCGCCGAGAACACGCCGCTTATCCTGCCGGTTCATGGTGAACTGGATCGCGGGCGCGAGGCGCAGACAACGGTGGCCAAGATCGGGACCACCGGTCGCGGGATCGGCCCCGCCTATGAAGACAAGGTGGGCCGCCGTGCGGTGCGGGTTGCCGATCTGGCCGATCCGGCAACGCTGGAACTGCGCCTTGACCGCCTGCTGACGCACCATGACGCGCTGCGCAAGGGGCTTGGGCTTGAGCCGGTCGACCGCGACGCGCTGAAGGCCGCTCTGGAAGAGGTCGCCCCCAGGATCCTGCCCTTCGCCGCCCCCGTCTGGAAAGTGCTGACCGAGGCCCGCCGCGCGGGCAAGCGGATTCTCTTTGAAGGGGCGCAGGGCTCGCTTCTGGATGTCGATTTCGGGACCTATCCCTTCGTCACCTCCTCCAACACGACGGCGGGTGCAGCAGCGACGGGCACCGGGCTGGGCCCGAACGCGATCGACTTCGTGCTGGGGATCGTCAAGGCTTATACCACGCGCGTCGGTGAAGGGCCGTTCCCCACGGAACTGACCGATGCCGACGGCCAGCGGCTGGGCGAGCGGGGCCACGAGTTCGGCACAGTTACGGGCCGCAAGCGCCGCTGCGGCTGGTTCGACGCGGTGCTCGTGCGCCAGACCTGCGCGACCTCGGGTGTTTCCGGCATCGCGCTGACCAAGCTTGATGTGCTTGATGGTTTTGACGAGTTGAAGATCTGCGTGGGCTACGACCTGGATGGTGAGCGGCTGGACTATCTGCCCACGGCCGCCAATCTGCAGGCCCGCGTCACCCCGATCTATGAAACGTGGGAAGGTTGGAGCGAAAGCACCGCCGGCGCCCGGTCCTGGGCCGACCTTCCGGCCGCGGCGATCAAATATGTGCGCCGGATCGAGGAGTTGATCCAATGCCCGGTGGCGCTTGTCTCCACTTCGCCGGAACGGGATGACACGATCCTGGTGACCGACCCGTTCTCGGATTGAGGAGCCGGCGATGACGCAACGTAAAGGCCTGTCCTACAAGGCGCGGCGGCGGTGGTCGCTGGTGCTGCTGCTGATCGGGATGCCGCTTTACATCGTCATCGCGGTGAATGTGGTCGGTCTGTTCGACCGGCCGCCAATCTGGCTGGAACTTGCCATCTACGTGATCCTCGGGTTCCTGTGGATGGCCCCTTTCCGCTTTGTCTTCCGGGGTGTAGGTCAGGCTGACCCTGACGCGCCCCGCGACACCGACAACGGCTGATGCCCGGGGCGATCGTCACGGTCCGTCATGGCGTGACGCTTCTGGGCGCGGGCGAGACCCTGCCGCAGGATCTGGCCGAGGCGCTGGCCCTGGCGCCGACGCTGGTTGCCGCTGATGGCGGGGCCGATACGGCGCTCTCGGCCGGATGGATGCCGCGCGCGGTGATCGGTGATTTCGATTCGCTGGGAGACGCCGCGCAGCTTGCCCTGCCGGCGTCGCATCTGCACCGGGTCGCCGATCAGGACACGACGGATTTCCAGAAATGTCTTGCGCGGATAGATGCGCCCTTCATCCTTGCCGTGGGATTTCTGGGCGGGCGGCTTGACCACACGCTTGCGGCCTTCACGGCCCTTGTGCAGCACCCCGAACAGGCCTGTTTCCTGCTGGGGCGGGACGACATCTGCTTCCTTGCCCCGCGGCAGCTTTCCTTTGATCCCGGAAAGGGCACGCGCTTGTCGCTGTTTCCCATGGGCCCGGTTCAGGGCGAAAGCGAAGGCCTGCGCTGGCCCATCGCCGGGCTGACCTTCGACCCGGGGCAGCGGATCGGCACATCAAACGTCGTCACCGGCCCGGTGCGCCTTGTCTTCGATCAACGCCGGATGCTGGTCATTCTGCCGCGCCATTGCCTGCGAGCGGCGCTGCAGGCCGTGGTGCCGAACCGCCCGTGACATGCACGACCCGTTCGCGGTGGATGATATAGATCCCCGAGGCGACGATGATCGCGATCCCGCCCCAGGTCAGCAGGTTCGGAAAGTCGCCGAACACAAGGTAACCCAGCGCGACGGCGCTGACGATTTCCAGATAGTGCAGGGGCGCCAGCGTGGCCGAGGGCGCAAAGCGCAGCGCATAGGTGATGAACATGTGGCTGACCGTGGCGGCGACCCCGACCCCCAGAAGCCAAAGCCATGCCAGCGGCACAGGCAGCACAACGCTGATCGGCCCAACGCCGGCCCGATGCCCGAGCCAGAGGATCGGCAGGCAGATCAGCACCGCCAGAACGGCCGTGTGCAACTGCATTGCCACGGGCGAAACCTCGGACGACAGGCGCCGCGTCACCAGCATGTAAAGTGCAAAGAACAGGGCGGTGGCCAGCGGCAGAAGTGCGGCCGCACCGAAGGCCATGAAGCTGGGCTGGATCACCAGCAGGCAGCCCATGAACCCCACCACGCTTGCCGCCAGCCGGCGCGGCCCGACCTGTTCCCGAAACATCAGCCAACCCAGCAGCAGGATGATGAACGGCTCCACGAAGACGATGGCAAGCGCGTCGGCGATGGGCATGACCGCCACTGCCGCGACAAAGGCAGCCGTAGCCAGGATCGAGAACACCGCGCGCAACAGTATCAGCCGCAGCGCGCGACGGCTCAGCCTCAGCGGCGCGCGCATCACCAGGGCTACGGGCAGCATCAGCACGGCCTGAACCACAAATCGCGCCAGGGTGATCTGGCCCACGGGCACCGTGGCCGCAGCCAGTTTCGATGCCACGTCGATCAGAGGCGCGATCAGGCAGAAGCCCAGCATCAGCGCAACACCCGGAAGGACGCGGTCCTCGTTCCCGGTCATCGCGGCGTGCCTTCGGGGCAAGGTGGTTTTTTGCAGGGCCGGCATCAGCAGTTGGGTACATTCACGGCAAGGCCCCCAAGCGAGGTTTCCTTGTATTTCTCGCTCATGTCCTGGCCGGTCTGGCGCATGGTTTCAATGCAGGCGTCCAGCGGGACAAGATGCTGCCCGTCTCCGCGTAGTGCGAGGCTTGCCGCCGAAACCGCCTTGATGGCGCCAAGGCCATTGCGTTCGATGCAGGGCACCTGCACGAGGCCCTTCACCGGGTCGCATGTCATGCCGAGGTGATGTTCCAGCGCGATCTCGGCGGCATTTTCCACCTGCTCGGGCGTGCCTCCCATCACGGCGGCAAGCCCGGCCGCTGCCATGGCGGCCGCGCTGCCCACCTCGGCCTGACAGCCACATTCCGCGCCCGAAATCGAGGCGTTGTGCTTGACCAGCCCGCCAATCGCTGCCGCAGTCAGCAGGAACTCCCCGATCCGCGCGTGGCCCGAGCCGGGGACGTGATCAAGCCAGTAGCGGATCACCGCTGGCACCACCCCTGCTGCACCGTTGGTCGGTGCGGTCACCACCTGTCCCCCTGCGGCATTCTCTTCGTTGACGGCCATGGCATAGACGCTCATCCAGTCGTTGATCGTATGCGGCGCGATCATGTTCAGCCCGGCCTCGCGCAGCAGGGCCTGATGGATGCCATGCGCGCGACGCCGAACCTTCAGCCCGCCGGGAAGGATGCCGTCGGTGGCAAGCCCGCGGTCGATGCAGGCCGTCATCACGGCCCAGATCCGGGCCAAGCCGTCCTCAAGCGCGCGCGGGCTGCGAAAGGCCAGCTCGTTGGCACGTTTCATCTCGGCGATGCTCTTGCCGCTGCGTGATGCCATGGCAAGCATCTCGGCCGCGGTGCGGAACGGGTAGGGAACCTGCGCCGGCGGCGCCGCTGCGCTTTCGCCGCCAAGTTCCGCCGCAGTCAGGACAAAGCCGCCACCGACCGAGTAATAGGTTTCCTGCAGCAGCACATCGCCCTGCGCATCCAGTGCCAGAAGCACCATGCCATTGGCATGGCCCGGCAGTGGCGGGCCGTAGTCAAACACCAGATCAGTGCCGGGATCAAAGCGCAGCGCCGGCAGGCCCGGGGGCGTCACCTGTCGCAACGACCTGATCGCGGCAAGGGCCGATTCCGCCGCCTCGGCGTCAAAGTCTTCGGGGGTGAAGCCCGCAAGCCCCAGTGTCACGGCCCGGTCCGTGGCATGGCCGACGCCCGTGAAGGCCAGAGACCCGTGCAGCCGCGCCCGCAGCCCCGTCGGATGAAAGGGCGAGTGGCGCAGCATCTCCAGAAAGCGCGCGGCTGCGACCATCGGCCCCATCGTGTGGCTTGAGGAGGGTCCGATCCCCACCTTGAACATGTCAAAGACCGAAAGGAACATGCTTCCCCCTGTTTTGAACCCTTCTTAGGCGTAAAACGCGCCCGACACACGCCGGAAAACGATCCTTCGCGTCGCGTTGCAGGCACAGGCACGGGGCCGCGCGGGCCGATTATCCTCGCAGCCGGCGCGCAAAGTTCCTATAAACCCCGCGACAGATCAGGAGCCATGGATGAGCACAGAGCTTTCTCCCGCCGATTTTGCAAAATGCATTGCCGCCCGGCGCGCCGTCGATTTCATCGAGGATGGGATGCGGCTTGGCCTTGGCACCGGCTCCACCGCGGCCTTCATGGTGCGGCGTCTGGGCGAGCGGGTGCGCGAAGAGGGCCTGAAGGTGACCGGCGTTCCGACCTCAAGCCGCACCGCTGCGCTGGCCCGAGAAGAGGGCATTCCGGTGGTCACGCTGGAAGAGGCTGGCTGGCTTGACCTGACGATCGACGGTGCCGATGAGGTGGACGGCGACTTTCAGCTGATCAAGGGCGGCGGTGGCGCGCATCTTCAGGAAAAGATCGTTGCCAGCGCCTCGGACCGGATGATCGTGATCGCGGATGGGGCCAAGGACGTCGCCCGGCTGGGCGTCTTCCCGCTGCCGGTCGAGGTGATCTGCTTTGGCTGGCAGACCACGCAGAAGCTGCTGAGCGAGGCGCTTGAAGGCCGGGGCCATGCCGGCGCCGCCATCACCCGACGCATGGCGGGCGAGACGCCTTTCATCAGCGACGAGGGCAATTTCATCCTTGATCTGCACCTGGGTCAGATCCACGATGCCCGCGCCCTTTCGCTGGTGCTGAACCAGATCCCCGGCGTGGTCGAGAACGGGCTTTTCATCGATCTCTGTGATATCGTGGTACTGGGGCATGAGGACGGGCTGGTGCGCATCCGCGATCGTGCCAGCCGTACCACGCGCGAGGAAAGGGCCGATCCCGACCGGCCGATCAACGCATTCGCTGACATCTGAGGTGGCGCAATGGCATTCGATTACGATCTCTTTGTCATCGGCGGCGGCTCGGGCGGGGTGCGTGCGGCGCGGATCGCGGCCTCGGAAGGTGGCGCCTCGGTCGCGCTGGCCGAAGAATACCGCATGGGCGGCACCTGTGTCATCCGTGGCTGCGTTCCCAAGAAGCTGATGGTCTTTGCCTCGACCTATCGTCCAACCTTCGAAGATGCTCGCGCCTATGGCTGGGACGTGCAGGCGGGCGGCTTCGACTGGCGGCATTTCCGTGATCGGCTGGACGACGAGTTGACCCGGCTAGAGGGCCTTTATCGCAAGGGGCTTCAGAATGCCGGAGTCGCCATCCACGACCAGCGTGCCACCGTCGTCGATCCGCATACGGTGCGGTTGGCCGACGGGCAGACCTTCCGCGCCAGGCACATCCTGATTGCGACCGGCGGCCGGCCTTACGTGCCCGAGATGTCGCATTCCGACAAGGTCCTGACCTCGAACGATATCTTCGGCCTTGCGACGCTGCCTGAATCGATCCTGATCGTGGGCGGCGGCTATATTGCCTCGGAATTCGCCTGTATCCTGAACGGGCTGGGGGTGAAGGTCACACAGTATTACCGCGGCGCGCAGATCCTGCGCGGCTTTGACGACGAAGCCCGCGGCCATATTGCCGAGGCGATGCGTGAAAGCGGGATCGACCTGCGCTGCGGGGCCGATATCCTGTCGCTTGAGCCTTCCGGGACGGGCTTCCGTGTCAAATCCTCGCTGGGCCACGAGGCCGAGTTCGACCAGGTGCTTTACGCCACCGGTCGCGTGCCGAACACCGAGGGTCTTGGGCTCGAGGATGCAGGTGTGACGCTGGGACGCAACGGCGAAGTGATCGTGGATGACTGGTCCCAAAGCTCCGTTCCCTCTATCTATGCAGTCGGGGACGTGACGGACAGGATCAACCTGACCCCGGTTGCGATCCGGGAAGGGCATGCCTTCGCAGACACCCTTTTCAAGGGCGAGAAGCGCAAGGCCGACCGCGAGCTGGTGGCAAGTGCCGTTTTCACTCAGCCCGAGCTTGGCTCGGTCGGCCTCACCGAAGAGGCCGCGCGCGAAACCGGCCCGGTCGAGGTTTACATGACGGCGTTCCGTCCGATGCAGACCTTGTTCGCGGGCCGTTCCGACCGGGTGATGATGAAGCTGATCGTCGCCCGTGACAGCCGCCGGGTTCTGGGGTGCCATATCGTGGCGCCCAATGCCGGCGAGATGATCCAGCTGGCGGCCATCGCCATCAAGATGGGCGCCACCAAGGAGGATTTCGATCGCACCGTCGCGGTGCATCCGACGATGGCCGAGGAACTTGTGACGCTCCGGGCCCCTGTGCGGGTTTTCGAGTAAGGCCATCAGCAACCAGTTGCGAGACTGATGATAACGAGAGGGGAACAAAGGTTCGATGTCTGGTAATAACGGCGGACCCTGGGGAGGCGGCGGCTCGGGCGGCGGCGGTGGCAACCGCGGCGGCGGTCAGCGGCCCGGCGGCGAGGGGCCGCAGCTTCCCGAAATCGACGAGATCGTGAAGAAGGGGCAGGAACAGCTCCGGGTGCTCATGGGCGGGCGTGGTGGCAACGGGCCACGCGGTCCGCGCGGCGGCGGCACGGGCGGGCCTGGCATTTCGCGCCGGGGCATTCTGCTTGGCCTTGTGGCCGTGGCGGCGCTTTGGGCGGTGGCCTCGTTCTATACCGTGCGGCCCGAAGAACGCTCGGTCGAGCTGATGTTCGGCAGCTATCACCGCACGGGTGGCCCGGGCCTCAACTTTGCGCCCTGGCCCATAGTGCGTGCCGAGATCATTCAGGTGACCGGCGAGCGCGTGACCGATATCGGCGCCGGGCGCGGCCCGCTTGAAGGCGGGCTGATGCTGACCCGCGACGAGGCGATCGTGGACATTTCGTTCCAGGTGGTGTGGAACATCTCGCAGCCCGAGAATTTCCTGTTCAACCTGGCCGATCCCACCGAAACCGTGCGGGCGGTATCAGAGTCGGCGATGCGTGACATCATCGCCCGGTCGGAACTTTCGCCCATTCTCAACCGCGATCGTGGCGCGATTGCTGCCGATCTGCGGCAGGCGGTTCAGGGAACGCTGGACAGCTATGCCTCGGGCATCAATGTGATCCGGGTGAACTTCGATCGCGCCGACCCGCCGCGCGAGGTGATCGACAGCTTCCGCGAAGTGCAGGCCGCACGTCAGGAACGCGACCGGCTTGAACGCGAGGCGGATGCCTATGCCAACCGGGTGCTGGCTGGCGCACGGGGGGAGGCCGCACGGGTTCTCGAGGAATCCGAGGCCTACCGCGCCGAGGTGGTCAACAACGCCTCGGGTGAGGCAAGCCGCTTCGTCTCGGTCTACAACGAATACGTCAATGCCCCGGACGTGACGCGGCGGCGGATGTATCTGGAGACGATGGAGCAGGTTCTGGGCGGCATGGACAAGGTCATCCTTGATGGCGTGACCGGCGAAGAAGGCGGTGGCAGCGGCGTTCTTCCCTATCTGCCGCTGAACGAACTGCGCCGCACCGGAGGAGGAAACTGATGAAACGTTCTGCATTTATCCTTCCTGTCCTGGTCGTTGCGGTGGCGCTGGCCCTGTCCGCGATCTTCATCGTCGATGAGCGTGAAAAGGTTCTGGTCCTGCAATTCGGCCAGGTCAAACAGGTGCGCGAAGAGCCTGGGCTGGGCTTCAAGATCCCGTTCATCCAGGAGGTCGTTCGCTATGACGCGCGAATCCTCGGCCTGCAGTCGCAGCCGCTCGAGGTGACGCCGCTCGATGATCGGCGCCTGGTGGTCGATGCCTTCGCCCGCTGGCGGATCGTCGATGTGGTCCGCTTCCGCGAAGCGGTGGGGATCGAGGGTGTTCGTGCGGCACAGGGCCGGATGGAGCGGATCGTGAACGCCGCGATCCGAGAGGTTCTGGGGTCGGTCCCCTCGGGGGCGGTGCTTTCGGATGACCGGACCGCGCTGATGAACCGCATCCGTGATCTGGCGCGGCGTGAAGCCGCGACGCTGGGCGTCGAGGTGATCGATGTGCGGCTGACGCGCACCGACCTGCCCGAACAGAACCTTGCGGCAACCTTTGCCCGGATGCGGGCCGAGCGTGAACGCGAGGCTGCTGACGAGATTGCCCGCGGTGGCGAAGCCGCGCAGCGCGTGCGGGCATCGGCGGACCGGACGGTGGTCGAACTGGTCTCGGAAGCGCGCCGCCAGGCCGAAGTGATCCGTGGTGAGGCCGATGCCGAACGCAATGCGATCTATGCCGAGGCCTTCGGCCGTGACCCCGAGTTCTTTGCCTTCACGCGCTCGCTTACGTCCTACGAGCGGGCGCTGCGGGGCGAGAATTCGACGATGGTGATGCGGCCGGACAGCGAGTTCTTCAACTACCTGCGTTCTGACCGCGGCCTTCATGCCACCGGACCCGAAGCGGCGCCTGCCCCTGCGGCGCCCGCCGCAGCCCCCGAGGCGCAGCTGACACCCTCGGTCGGGAACTGAACTCTGAAACCGGAAAGGCCGGCCCCTGTGGCCGGCTTTTTCATTCGCGCCGCGTCGCGCGGCCCTGTTGGTCCGTGGCATTCCGTTCACGACTGGTTGACAGCCCGGGGCTGACCTCTACTGAGGGTTTGCGTTCTGCTACAGGCGCCATAACTAATAGGACACGTAGCGTCCGAGCCGCGCACCGCCGACCCGGAGCTTTCAGGAAAGGAGATCGGATTGAGACCTAAGGCCATTTCCCTCCCCCTCGGGGGTGCCGACCCCCGGCGCCTTCTCGCCGCGCTGTTCCTCGGCCTTGTGCTGGTTCTTGCCCAGACGGTCGCAGGCCATGCGCGCGCCGCGCCGGAAAGCTTCGCGGACCTGGCCGAACGCGTGAGCCCCGCTGTGGTGAACATCACCACATCGACAACGGTCGAGACCTCGACCGGGCCGCGGCCGATCGTTCCCGAAGGCTCTCCGTTCGAAGAGTTCTTCCGCGATTTCCTTGACCGAGGGCCCAACGGCGCGCCGCGCGCGCCCCGGCGCAGCCAGGCGCTCGGCTCCGGCTTCGTCATCTCGGAAGACGGGTTCATCGTCACGAACAATCACGTCATCGAGGGCGCGGACGAGATTCTGATCGAGTTCTTTACCGGTCTGGAATTGCCCGCGCAGGTGGTGGGAACCGATCCGAATACCGATATCGCGCTGCTCAAGGTCGAAAGTGACCGGCCGCTGCCCTTCGTCAGCTTCGGGGATTCCGACGCCGCCCGGGTAGGCGACTGGGTCGTTGCCATGGGCAACCCGCTTGGACAGGGTTTTTCGGTTTCCGCGGGAATCGTCTCGGCACGGGGCCGGGCGCTTTCGGGAAGCTATGACGACTATATCCAGACCGATGCCGCCATCAACCGCGGCAACTCGGGCGGGCCATTGTTCAATATGGCAGGCGAGGTGATCGGCGTGAATACCGCGATCCTGTCGCCCACTGGCGGCTCGATCGGGATCGGCTTTGCCATGTCGGCCTCGGTCGTGACGCGCGTGGTCGATCAGCTGCGCGAGTTCGGTGAAACCCGGCGCGGCTGGCTTGGCGTGCGGATCCAGGATGTAACGCCGGAAATCGCCGAGGCGATGGGCCTTGAACGTGCCGCCGGGGCGCTGGTTACCGATGTGCCCGAAGGTCCGGGCCGCGATGCCGGAATTCAGGCCGGGGACGTGATCCTGTCGTTTGATGGCGGCGACGTTGTCGATACCCGCGATCTGGTTCGTCGTGTCGGTAACGCCGAGGTTGGCAAGGCGGTGCGGCTCACCGTGATGCGCGACGGCCGCACGCAAACGCTCCGGGCCACCCTGGGTCGGCGGGAAACCGACGAGGGCGTCGCGATGCCGGGCGCGCCTGCGCCCGAGGTCGCACCGGAATCGACTGTGGCCGACATCCTGGGCATGACGGTCAGCAACATGACCCCCGCGCTGCGCGAAGAACTTGGCCTTCCCGGCACCGCCGAGGGCCTCGTGGTGACCGATATCGACGAGGCCAGCGAAGCCTTCGAGAAAGGGTTGCGGCGCGGCGACGTCATCACCGAGGCGGGTCAGCAGCGCGTGGCAACACTTGCCGACCTTGAGGGCCGCGTCGAAGAGGCGCGCGAGGCCGGGCGTCGATCGCTTCTTCTGCTGATCCGCCGGGGTGGCGAACCGCGGTTCGTTGCCCTGTCGATCGAGTAACGCCTTCTGATCACTGCAGCGGAGGGCGCCGGAGACGGCGCCCTCTCGCCTTCCGGACGGTCGGGCTGGCCAAGATGTGGCTGTTGGCTTATGTCGCAAGGGAAAGGCGGCAAGCGCCTGTCAGCATCTGAGACAAGAGGATCACGATGGCAAAGATCACCTATGTGGAATTCGGCGGCAAGGAACATGTCGTCGAGGTTGCGACGGGATTGACCGTCATGGAAGGCGCCCGCGACAACGGCATCCCCGGGATCGAGGCCGATTGCGGCGGCGCCTGCGCCTGCTCCACATGCCATGTCTATGTCGCCCCGGACTGGGTCGAGAAGCTGCCGCCGAAAGATGCGATGGAAGAAGACATGCTGGATTTCGCCTATCAGCCCGATCCGGCCCGGTCGCGCCTGACCTGCCAGATCAAGGTGAGCGATGCGCTGGACGGACTTGTCGTTCACATGCCCGAGAAGCAGATCTGAGGGCTGAGGGCTGAGGGCTGAGGGCTGAGGGCTGAACCTGTTTTGCCGGAGGTTTCAACTTCTGAGAAGGGTGAAGCATCATGAGCAAGACTGCGAAGAAGTCGTCCGACGCCTGCGCAAAGGCGCCGCGCGGCTGGTATTCGACCCGCACGGTCAGCACCGACGGCGCCCGCAAGCGGTGATGTTCATCGCCTCCATGTTTAGCGCGGCAGACATTGAAGGGTGCGAAAGGCCGAAGGCGCCGCGGCAAGCGATTCGGCGCTGCGGAGAAGGGTGAAGTCGCTGGAGCGCCAGCAGCGCGAGCTGCGGCAGGCGAACGGGATCCTCGGCAAGACAGAACCGGCGAAGGCGTCAGCGGTTCAAACCCATTGGCGAACGCATGTCGTGTTGTGCTGGAAAGCAACCGACGATCGGAAGGGATGGCGGGTTGCCATCGACGCGCATCAGTCAGGCACTGTTTACGCCCCTCTCCGAAATGCTGCTGGTCCTCTAGGACTCCGGTGTCCGGTGTCCGTCCGGCGCTGACCAGGATGGGGGCGCGGCCTTTTCTTCCCCGCCCGCTGCCCGTTCTAAAGCGCGCGCCAGCCGATGTCGGACCGGCAGAAGCCCCCCGGCCAGTCGATCTGTGCGATCATGTCATAGGCGCGACTGCGGGCTTCGGCCAGGGTGGCGCCACGCGCGGTCACGTTCAGAACCCTCCCTCCGGCGGCAACAAGGCGGCCGTTGTCGAGCGCGGTCCCGGCGTGAAATACCATATGCGCGCTGTCCTGCGGCAGGGCGTCAAGGCCGGTGATGATGCTTCCCTTTGCATAGGGGCCGGGGTATCCCTCGGCGGCCATCACGACCGTAAGCGCGTGATCATCGGCCCAGTCCACCCGCAATTCCGACAGGCGCCCCTCTGCGCAGGCAAGCAGCAGGTCAAGCACTTGCGCGCCCAAGCGCATCATCAATACCTGGCATTCGGGATCGCCGAAGCGGACGTTGTATTCGACCAGCCGCGCGCGGCCGTTCTCGATCATCAATCCGGCATAAAGCACGCCCTTGTAGGGGGTGCCACGCCGCGCCATCTCGCGGATCGTCGGGCGCACGATTTCGGCCAGCGCCTGTTCGGCTATCGCATCGGACAGCACCGGGGCGGGCGAATAGGCGCCCATGCCGCCGGTATTCGGGCCTTCGTCGCCGTCAAAGGCGCGCTTGTGATCCTGTGCGGTGCCGATCGGCAGCACCGTTTCTCCGTCGCACAGCAGGAAGAAGCTTGCCTCTTCGCCGGTCATGAATTCCTCGATCACCACCTCGGCCCCGGCTGCGCCGAACTCGCCGCTGAACATGTCGTCGATGGCGCCGAGAGCGGTAGCCTCGTCCATGGCGACGATCACGCCCTTTCCGGCGGCAAGGCCATCGGCCTTCACTACGATCGGGGCGCCGGTGGTGCGGATATGGGCACGCGCTGCCTCGGCGTCGTCGAAGCGGGCCCAGGCAGCGGTGGGGGCGCCCGCAGCATCGCAGATTTCCTTGGTAAAGGCTTTCGACGCTTCAAGCCGGGCGGCGGCGGCCGAGGGACCGAAGGCCAGGATGCCGGCCTCGGCCAGGCGGTCGGCGACCCCGGCGGCCAGGGGTGCTTCCGGGCCGATCACCACGAAGTCGATGGCGTTCTGTTCCGCAAAATCCACCACCGCCCCGCCGTCAAGAATGTCGAGTTCCGCGCATTCGGCAATCGCGGCGATCCCTGCGTTCCCGGGCGCCACGATCAGGCGGTCGCATTTCGGGTTCTGCTTGATCGCCCAGGCCAGCGCATGTTCACGCCCGCCACCGCCCAGAACCAGAATGTTCATCCGCCCGCCCTCTCTTGGCCTTCGTTGCCCGGCGTTCTAAGGTGCCACCGCGTTCCTGACAAGCGAGCCTGTGATGTCCGACCTTTTCGAAGATCCCGCGCCCGGGCTGAATGCGCCCGAGTTTACCGTGTCCGAGATTTCGGGCGCCGTCAAACGTGTGGTCGAAGGCGAATTCGCCCATGTCCGGGTTCGGGGCGAGGTGGGGCGCGTGTCGCGGCCGCGGTCGGGCCATGTCTATCTGGATCTGAAGGATGACCGCTGTGTCCTGTCCGCCGTGATCTGGAAGGGCAATGCCGACCGTCTTCGCACGCCGCCGGAAGAGGGGATGGAGGTCATCGCAACGGGCAGGCTGACCACCTTCGGCGGACAGTCGAAATACCAGATGGTCATCGAGGATGTGGCGCCTGCGGGTGCCGGTGCGCTGATGGTCATGCTGGAAAAGCGCCGTGCCGCACTTGCCGCTGAGGGGCTGTTCGATCCGGCGCGCAAGCGGTCCTTGCCCTATCTGCCGAGTGTGATCGGGGTCATCACCTCGCCCTCGGGGGCGGTAATTCGCGATATCCTGCACCGCCTGCGCGACCGTTTTCCGAGCCGTGTGTTGATCTGGCCGGTCGCCGTTCAGGGCGATCGCTGCGCAAACGAGGTTGCGGCGGCGATCCGCGGGTTCAACGACCTGCCTGCGGACGGGCCGATCCCGCGACCTGATCTGCTGATCGTCGCGCGTGGCGGCGGCAGTATCGAGGATCTGTGGGGCTTCAACGAAGAAATCGTCGTCCGTGCGGCGGCGGACAGTCGGATCCCGCTGATCTCGGCCGTGGGGCACGAAACCGATACGACGCTGATCGATCATGCCGCCGACCGGCGGGCGCCCACGCCCACGGCGGCCGCGGAAATGGCAGTGCCGGTGCGAATGGAGCTGTGGTCCTGGCTGCAGGGACAGGAGGCCCGGCTGGATCGCTGTGCGGCAAACGGGGTGGCGCAACGCGGGCAGCGTCTGCGCGATCTGGGCCGGGCGCTGCCACAACCCGAGGCGCTTGTGCGGCAGGCCGAACAGCGGCTTGACCATCGAAGCGAACGTCTGTCCGCTGCGCTGCGCCACGCAACCGGGCAACGGCGGCTCGCCTTCCAGGATGTCGCGGCCCATCTGCGCCCGCGGGTTCTGGCCGAACGGCTCATCCGCAGCCGCGACCGGCTGCTGCGCGTCGAGTTGCGGCTCTCGACTGCGCTTGGCGCCAGGGTGCAGGCCGGGCGGATCCGCTTCACGACCGCAGCGCTGAGCGCTGCGCGGATGGCCGAGCGGGTCGGAAATGAGGGGCGCAAGCTTGCGGGATATGCAGTGCGTCTGGAGCTGGGGCTGGCCCGCTCGGTGCGCGACCGTCGCGATGCGATCACGCGCAGCCGCGACCGGCTGGCCAAGCTTGCAGAGCGGCTGGATCAGTCGGCAGGCGCCGCCCCCGCGGCGGCCTGGGCGCGGCTTGAGGCGCTTGAGCGTCTGCGTCAGACGCTGGGCTATCGTGAAACCCTGCGGCGCGGCTATGCCGTCGTGCGGGCCGAAGGGAGCGTGGTCACTTCGAAAGAGGCAGCCGAAACCGCGGCCATGCTGGAGATCGAGTTCCACGACGGCCGGATACCGGTCGGGGGCCGGCCGGGGCGGCGCGCCAAGACCGATCCGCCCGCCGGGCAGGGCAGCCTGTTCTAGACCCCGATGTCCGGGCCGGGGCAGTAGAGCGGTGCGGGGCTGCGGTCCACCTCGATCAGATCGCCACCGCCGCCTGCGCCGTCCATGAATCGGGCGCGCAGCCCCTCCGGCGTCTGGAAGAAACGCCAGCACTGGGGCGTCGGATCGTGTTCGTAGGTAAAGCAGATGTCTTCCCCAACCTCGTACCAGCTGCCACGGCGGCATTCCTGACCGATGAAGGACCAGATCACCTCGCGGTTCGGCAGGTATTGTTCCACCCCATAGGGCACGCCCTCGGTGCCATAGGTCAGGGTGCGGCCGGTAACCTCGCGCTCGAACTCGGCGCCCGTCATCGGCGTTTCGGCATGGGCTGCGGCGGTCGTCAGGGGCAGAAGGCAGAGGGCCATCAGGAGGGGGAAACGCATCATCATCTCTTTCACCTCGGTCGCGCCCAGACTGGCAGATTGGCGGGCTGATGGCTACCCGCCGCAGGGATCTGCGTGACGGGGTTCGGCGGATTTCCGGCAGGGCAGCCCTTCCATCCGGGACAAGGCTGTATTAGCTGGGAATGACCATCAGTGTCCGGAGGTATCATGTCGTTTTTCAAGAAGCTGAAGGACCGGATGCTGAAATCCTCGGCGCGTCTCGGTGAAGGGCTCGATGCGCTGGTCGATGAGGCTGGCCTTGACGAGGCTGCGCCGCGACCCGCCGCATCAGTGCCGCCACTGGCCGAACCGGCACCGCAGCCCGCCGCACCGGCGCAAGGCGGGATGCTGGGGCGCCTTTTCGGGCGCGAGGAAGAGCCGCGCCGCGTCCTGGACGACGCGATGCTGGAGAACCTCGAGGAATTGCTGATCCAGGCGGACATGGGCGTTGAAACCGCCCTGCGCGTCACGGCCAATCTGGCCGAGGGGCGCTTTGGCAAGCGTGTTTCGGCCCAGGAAATCCGCGAGCTTCTGGCGGATGAGATTGCCCGCATCATGGAGCCGGTGGCCCGTCCGATGCCGCTTTATCCGTCCCGGCCGCAGGTCGTGCTGGTGGTGGGGGTCAATGGATCGGGCAAGACCACGACGATCGGCAAGCTCGCCAGCCAGTTCCGCGCGGCAGGCAAGAAGGTGGTGATCGCGGCGGGCGACACCTTCCGCGCGGCCGCCGTGGAACAGCTTCAGGTCTGGGGCGAGCGCGCCGGCGTGCCGGTGATGACGGCGCCGGAAGGGTCAGACCCTGCCAGCCTTGCCTTCGACGCGATGACGCGCGCGCAGGAAGAGGGCGCGGATCTTCTGATGATCGACACGGCGGGCCGGTTGCAGAACCGCGCCGACCTGATGGAGGAACTCGCCAAGATCGTGCGTGTGATCCGCAAGAAGGATCCTTCGGCCCCGCATAACACGCTTCTGGTTCTGGATGCGACCACCGGGCAGAACGCTCTCAGCCAGGTGGAAACCTTCCGCAAGCTGGCCGACGTTTCGGGCCTGGTGATGACCAAGCTTGACGGCACCGCGCGCGGCGGGGTTCTGGTGGCCCTTGCCGACCGGTTCGGCCTTCCGATCCACGCCATCGGGGTGGGGGAACAGATTGACGATCTGCAACCGTTTGATCCGCGCGACTTCGCCCGTGCCCTGACCGGCGCCGGGGAGGCAGGATAACGGTTTGCGTGGGTCAGTCGGTGCTGGGCCGCCCGTCGCCATCGCCCAGTGTGCGTGCGCGGGCGGCAATCGCGCTGGACGCGGTGCGCAGCATCCACAGCACAACAAGGGCGATTCCGGTCGCAATCAGCGCCAGCACGATGCGCCCGGTGCCGCAGGCAAGGCCGATCGCCCCCGCCAGCCACATGCCGGCGCCCGTTGTAAGCCCATGCACCTGACCCCCCGAGGTGATGATCGATCCCGCCGCCAGGAACGCTACCCCGGCCGTGACCGCTTCGATCAGGCGCAACGGGTCGGTCTGCTGATCGGCGGCGCCGGCAATCTCGACATTGATCAGCTCGAATGCGATCAGCGTGAACAGGCAGGCGGCAAGCGAGATCAGGATATGGGTCCGCAGCCCCGCCGAATGGGCGTGGTATTCGCGTTCGAACCCGATGGCGGCCCCCAGCACCACGGCAGTGATCAGCCGCACCACCACAGTTTCCACGGCGACGGACTGGAACGGCGCATTGAAGTCGGCAAGCAGGGCTTCGAGCATCGGGACATCTTCCGCAAAAGGGTGCCGCAGCGCCCCGAGGTGAACCTTCCTGCCAACGCCGCCGCCGCGCGGCAGGTTCCGCATGAGGATTGTCGGACATGACAGCCTGGCTGACCAGCCTTGAAGGAACCGCGACCGGCCAGCAGGTTGCATTGGCGCTGGCGCTGCTCGCGGCACTGCTGCACGCGGTCTTTGGCGCGCTTCAGAAGGGCCGGCATGATCCCTGGATCAGCCGCGCGGCGATGGATCTGTTCTACATGCTGATTGCGCTGCCCTTTGCGCTGTTCGTCGTTCCCTGGCCGGAACCGCATATGTGGCCGATCTTTGCCGGCGCCTTCGTGATCCACACCGGCTACAAGGTGTTTCAGGCGATGGCCTATACGCGGGGCGCCTACACGGTGGTCTATCCCGTCGTGCGCGGGACCGGACCGCTTTTTGCCGTGTTCGGGGCCTGGCTTCTGTTCGGCGAAACCTTCAACGCGTGGCAATGGCTGGGCGTTGCGGTGCTTCTGTCGGGGATCTTCGGGCTGGCGGCCTATAATCTTGTGCATGTCAGCGTGGCGCGGGACACGCTGATCCCGGCGCTGGGGCTTGCGGTGCTGACCGGTGCCTTCGTGGCACTTTACACGACCTATGACGCCTATGGCATCCGCGCCACCGCCGACCCCTTCACCTTTCTGGCGTGGTTCTTCTTCATCGACGGGTTGTTCATGCCGCTCTGGACCTGGCGCCAGTGGCGGGCGCTGCCGGCATCGGCGCTGGCACCGCTGTTGCGACGGGGCCTGATCGGGGCGGTGGTCGCGATCTTCAGCTTCGGGTCGATCATGATGGCAACGCGGCTGGGGCAGGTGGGGCAGGCGGCGGTGCTGCGCGAAACCTCGACCGTCTTTGCCGCGGCGATCGGTTGGCTTGCCTTGGGTGAAACCGTCGGGCCGCGGCGGGTTGCGCTTATGGCTTTGATTGCGGCGGGCGCGGTGATAGTTCAGTTTGCGGCATGAGAGGAGACGAAATGGACGAGCAGAAACAGGTATCCCCCCTCGTGAAGATGGGGCTGGAGCTGGGGCCGGTACTGGCGTTCTTCGTCGGGTATCTGCTGGTGCGCGACCAGGTGTTCACCATTGGCGGGCGCGACTACAGCGGCTTCATCGTGGTGACGGCGGCGTTCATCCCGCTGCTTCTGGCCTGCACGGGGCTGTTGTGGTGGCTTTCCGGCCACCTTTCCCGGATGCAGGTGATGACGGCGGTGCTGGTCGTGCTGTTCGGGGGGCTCTCGGTCTGGCTGAACGACGAACGGTTCTTCAAGATCAAGCCGACCATCATCTACCTGTTCTTCGCCGGTCTGCTGGGCGTGGGACTGCTGCGTGGCCAGTCCTGGCTGCAATACGTCATGGAAGGCATGATGCCGCTGCGCCCCGAGGGCTGGATGATCCTCACCCGGCGGCTGGCGCTGTTCTTCGCCGGACTCGCGCTGGCAAACGAGGTGGTCTGGCGGACGATGTCCACCGACGCCTGGGTCAATTTCAAGACCTTCGGGATCACCGTCGCCATGTTCCTGTTCTTCATGGCGCAATCCAAGCTGATGCAGACGCACGGGATCGTGCAGAAGGACTAGGGGCGGCCGGGACCGCCCCTGCCCGGGCGCGGATCAGCGCTTGCCGAACAGCACGTCCTGCGCCTTGCGGTCGCTCTGGATATTGGCGCGTTTTTCGGCGGCGACAGCCATACCGCGCTGCACCGCGGGCCGTGCGGCAAGTTCCTCGAGCCAGCGCCGGAGGTTCGGCTTGTCGTCAAGCGTCTGTTGCTGGCCTTCCCACAGGCTCGCCCAAGGCCAGATCGCCATGTCGGCGATGGAATAGAAATCACCGGCCACATAGGCTGTCTGGGCCAGCTTGCGGTCCAGAACGCCGTAAAGCCGCGCCACTTCGTTGCGATAGCGGTCCTTGGCATAGGGCAGGTCGTTCGGCGGATCCATCGCCGGCGCGTATTTCAGGAAGTGATGCGCCTGGCCGGCCATCGGCCCCAGGCCGCCCATCTGCCACATCAGCCATTGTTCGACTGCAACGCGGTCGCGTTCACTCGCGCCACCAAACTGGCCGGTCTTGCGGGCCAGATATTGCAGGATCGCGCCGCTTTCGAAGATCGAGATCGGCTGACCGTCCGGGCCCTCGGGATCGACGATGGCGGGCATCCGGTTGTTTGGCGCGATCTTCAGGAAATCGGGCGCAAACTGTTCACCTGCGCCGATATTGATCAGATGAACGGCGTAGGGCAGGCCCATTTCCTCAAGCGCGATGGAGATTTTCCAGCCGTTGGGTGTTGGCCAGTAATAAAGATCGATCGGTTTGGTCATGCATGTCCCCTTTCGGAGGCAATGATGCAGCATCAGGCGGAAAGGACAAGGGCCGCAGGGGCGACCTTCCAGAAAGGTTGACGTGACGCGCGTGCAGGTCTATCGCAGGGCCGTGGCGCTTTGTGACCGGATTGCGGGCCACGTTAAACATTCCGCTAAAGAGGGCAGGGCGCAGGCCCCCACCTTGATCCGGTGGGGGTTTTTCTTTGGCGGGGGCTGCCATGGCAGAAAACTGGAAGACACGCACCAAGCTGGTGCATACGGGCGCCCGGCGCAGCCAGTATGGCGAGATGTCCGAGGCGATCTTTCTGACCCAGGGCTTCGTCTATGATACGGCCGAGGCTGCCGAAGCGCGGTTCGTGCAGGCGGGCCCGGACGAATTCATCTATGCCCGTTACGGCAACCCGACCGTTGCGATGTTCGAGGACCGGATTGCGGCGATCGAGGGCACCGAGGATGCCTTTGCCACGGCGTCCGGGATGGCTGCGGTGAACGGGGCGCTGATGTCGATGCTGCGGGCGGGCGATCACGTCGTGTCGTCACGGGCGCTCTTCGGATCCTGCCTTTACATCCTCGAGGAAATCCTGCGACGCTTTGGCGTCGAGGTGACCCTTGTCGATGGCACCGATCTGGAGCAGTGGCGCGCGGCGGTGCGGCCCGGAACGCGCGCGGTTTTCTTCGAATCGGTGTCGAACCCGACACTTGAGCTGATCGATATCGCCGCCGTCGCCGAAATCGCCCATGCCGTGGGTGCGCTGGTGGTGGTGGACAATGTCTTTGCCACGCCGGTCTTTTCGCGCGCCGTGGAACTGGGTGCGGATGTGGTGGTCTATTCGACCACCAAGCATATCGACGGGCAGGGCCGTTGCCTTGGCGGCGTGATCTGCGGCAGCCGCGATTTCATCCGCAAGACAGTCGAAACCTACATGAAGCACACCGGCGGCTCGATGAGCCCGTTCAATGCCTGGGTCATGCTGAAGGGCCTTGAAACGCTGGACCTGCGGGTGCGCGCCCAGGACGAAAGCGCGCTGATCATCGCCAGGGCGCTTGAGGGCGACGAACGGTTGCACCGGGTTCTGCATCCGCTTCTGCCCAGCCATCCGCAGCACAGTCTGGCCGCGCAGGTCATGGGGGGTGGCGGCACGGTGCTGGCCATCGACCTGAAGGGCGGAAAAGAGGCCGCGTTCCGGTTCCTCAACGCGCTGAAGATCTTCAAGATCACCAATAACCTGGGCGACGCCAAAAGCCTCGTGACCCATCCGGCCACAACCACCCACCAGCGCCTGCCCGAGGATCAGAAGGCGCTGCTGGGCATCACGCCCGGCCTGATCCGCGTGTCGGTGGGGCTTGAGGATCCGGATGATCTGGTCGCGGATCTGCGGCAGGCACTGGATGTGATCTGACAAGAAGATCCAGACGTATTCTGCCTGAAAGAGTTGGACATCGGCGCGCCCATCCCCAACTATGGGGCGGGTCGGCCCAACCCATCCGAGGGGAAGACATGAATATCCACACGCCCGAGATCGACCGCAAGCCCAGCGAACAGGAGGCCGCAGAAGCGCTTGCGCTGTTGCGGCAATGGGCCAGCAAGGCCAGCGACGCCGAAATCGACCGGCTTGATCCGGCGGTGGGCGGGCTTCTGCCCGGCGCTGTCCCCTATCCCGACCTGAGTCGCACCTATCCCGCCGGTTTCGAGGCTGATGAAGCCTACAAGGCCAGCCTGCCCGATCTTCAGAACGGTCCTGCAAGTCTGATCAAGGGCGCCCGGCAACAGATCCAGCATGTCGGCATTTCCAACTTCCGCCTGCCGATCCGGTTCCACACCCGTGACAACGGAGATCTGACGCTTGAAACCTCGGTGACCGGCACGGTCAGCCTCGAGGCCGAGAAGAAGGGCATCAACATGTCGCGCATCATGCGCAGCTTCTACAACCACGCCGAACGGACGTTCAGCTTTGGCGTGATCGAAGCGGCGCTGGACGACTACAAATCGGATCTGGAGTCGCTGGATGCCCGAATCCAGATGCGGCTCTCGTTTCCCATGCGCGTCACGTCGCTGCGGTCGGGGCTGCAGGGCTACCAGTACTATGACATCGCGCTTGAGCTGATCGAACAGGCCGGCGCGCGCAAGAAGATCATGCATCTGGATTATGTCTACAGTTCGACCTGCCCGTGCTCGCTGGAGCTGTCCGAACATGCCCGCCGCACGCGCGGCCAGCTTGCCACGCCACACTCGCAGCGTTCGGTGGCGCGTCTGTCGGTCGAGATCGTGGGCGCGCAGTGCCTCTGGTTCGAGGACCTGATCGATCTGTGCCGTGCAGCCGTGCCCACGGAAACGCAGGTGATGGTCAAGCGCGAGGATGAACAGGCCTTTGCGGAACTGAATGCCGCCAATCCGATCTTTGTCGAAGATGCGGCGCGGTCGTTCTGTGGCGAACTGCTGAAGGACAAGCGGATCGGCGATTTCAGGGTGGTGGCAAGCCATCAGGAAAGCCTGCACAGCCATGACGCGGTCAGCATCCTGACACATGGCGAAACCTTCGCAGCGCAAAGTCTCGATCCGCGCCTGTTCAACACGCTTTACCACGCTGGCTGAGCCAGGGCGGACCGGGTGCTGCGGCAGGCTTGACAGTTCGTGCTGCGAGCGCCAAGCCTGCGCGAATGTTCGATGCGCGCCCGGTCGGTTATGTCATAGGTCTCCTTGTCGCCGTTCTGGGCGCTGCCATGCTGTTGCCCATGCTGGCCGATCTTCTGCGCGGCGATCCGCACTGGATGGTGTTCTTCGAATGCGCGGTCATCACCGGCCTTTCAGGGGGGCTGATCGCGCTGGCCTGTTCGAACAGCCTCGGGCGGGGGCTGAACATCCAGCAATCCTTCCTGCTGACCACAGGTGTCTGGATCGCGCTGCCAGCCTTCGGGGCGCTGCCGTTCATGATGGGTGTGCCGGGGGCAAGCTTTACCGACGCGATGTTCGAATCCATGTCGGGCATGACCACCACCGGCGCGACCGTTTTCGTCGGACTGGACGACATGCCTGCGGGAACGCTGCTGTGGCGGGGCATGTTGCAATGGCTGGGCGGGCTGGGCATCGTCATCGTGGCGCTGATCTTCCTGCCGGTCATGAAGGTCGGCGGGATGCAGTTCTTCCGCTCGGAAGGGTTCGACACGCTGGGCAAGATCCTGCCGCGCGCGCTCGACATCTCTTCGGCGCTGATCCAGGTCTATGTGGCGCTGACAGTGGCCTGCACGATCGTCTATTACAGTCTCGGGATGACCGGGTTTGACGCGCTGGTCCATGCGCTGACCACCATTGCAACGGGCGGGTTTTCAACCACTGACGCTTCCTTTGCCGCCTTTCGCGGCCCGCTGGAATATGCCTCGACGGTTTTCATGCTGCTCGCCACGCTGCCCTTCATCCGTTACGTCCAGGTCCTCAATGGCTCGGTCACACCGCTTTGGCAGGATCTGCAGGTGCGCGCCTATCTGCGCTGGGCCTTCTACGCCATCGTGGCGGTGGTGCTTTACCGGTCCTACACGCAGGATGTGCCGTTCTTCGTGATCCTGCGCGAAACCACCTTCAACATCGTGACGCTGTTCTCCGGCACCGGCTATGGCAGTGCCGATGTGACATCCTGGGGCGCGTTTTCCTTCGTCGTCATCATCATCGTCGGGATGATCGGGGGCTGCACCTCATCCACCGGCTGTTCGATCAAGGTGTTCCGCTATCTTGTGCTGCTGGAAGGGATCAAGGCACAGGTCCGCCGCATCCAGAGCCCGAGCCGGGTGATCCCTGTCCGCCTTGGCGGGCGCGCGGTGGGCGAGGATGTCTTGAATTCGGTGATCGTGCTGTTCACCTGTTTCATCCTGACCTTCGGCCTGACAGCCGTGGCCCTGTCGATGACGGGCCTGCAGACCCTGACTGCCTTGACTGCGGCCTGGACGGCCATCTTCAACATCGGCCCGGCCTTTGGCCCCGAGGTGGGGCCGACCGGCGCCGTCGATGCCTTTCCGGCGCTTGCCAAATGGCTGATGATCTTCGCCATGCTTCTGGGCCGGCTGGAGCTTCTGGCGGTATTCGTCCTGTTCGTGCCGCGGTTCTGGCGCGGCTGAGCGCCGGCACCGTATCAGTTCCAGCAGGACACAGGGGTCGTTATTCCTGCAGCGCCTTCGGCCAGCGCCGCCGGGCTCAGATCCTGACCGGTTCCGGAACCGGGCAGAGAGATGCCTTGGCCCTCAAGCCAGCTTTCGACCGCCGCAGTGGTGATGGCGAGGCTTGCGCCGGCGGTCTCTGTCGGCAGCAGCAGCCCGACCACGGCGCCCGTCCCATCCAGAAGGGGTGCGCCCGTGTCGCCGGGCAACATCTCAAGCCTGAGGCTTTGACGACCCTCCTCCGGGGGCGCCGCCACGATGCCGCGGGTGAGGGCCGGCAAGCCCATGGCCGCCCCGAGGGAAAAGCCCGCCGCCACGATCGGGGCACCCACCTCAAGCGGGAGGCGTTGCCAGCCCGCCGTCCGTCGCGGCGGCGGCGGTGCTTCGGGGCGCAGAAGCGCAAGCCCCGTGGCGGTATCCGAGGCCGAGATCACCGCGGGTGCATCGTCCACGCTGATCCGTGTGCAGGCTGCAACCGCCGCCGCAGCGGTCAGGACATGCCCCTCGGCATCCAGAAAGACGCCGGTGGCGCTACGGCTCGGCGCGGCTTCGGCCACCCCCTCAAGCAGGGCGGCACGCATCTCGTCGCTGGGTGCGGCGCCCAGATCGTCAAGCGTCTGCGGGCCGATGGGGGCGAAGCTCTGGCGCATCGCGGCAAGGATCGGGGCCATGTCGGGGGCGCGATCATCCCATGTCACCACATAACCGCGGATCGCGCCGTCGTGAAGCCGCACAAGCACATGGGCGCGCCGTGCGCCCTCTGCGGTCTCGATCTCGAACCCGGCAGCGTCGAACGAATCGCGTCCGCCCGCAGGAACGCCGGGCAGGGCGCGGATCTGATCGCGCAGTCCGGCCAGGGCCTGCGGATTGCCCTGCTGGCTGACAAGGATAATCTCCACCCCGGCATCGCCGCCGTAACGCGCAAAGGGCGGATCATAACGATCGAACTGCACAAGCGCCGTCGGCAGGATCACCTCGATTCCCGCTGCCTCGTCCCGGCGCCTGGCAAGGCCCAGTGCGGCGTCCGCTTCGGCCTGGGCTCCAAGCAGGGCGGCGCGCTGGGCGCTGCTCAGGACCCCTGTCACCTCGTGGCCCTGCGCGGCCTGCCACGCCGCCATGGCGCTGCGGGTGCCAGGGCCGATCGCCGCGTCGATGGTGCCGCGATAGAACCCGGCCTGCTGCAGCGCCTCCTGCAGGGCGATCCTGTCCTCCCGGCTCAGAAGGGCCTCGTGGCGCAGGCTTTCTTCAAGGGGTTCGGTCGCCGGGGCGGGGGAGTCGGAAGCGACAGGACGCTCGGGCGCGGCGGCGATCGCAGACACCTCCTCTGACGGTTGTGCGGCCGGCTCGGGCGGGGGAACGTCAATCACGAGCGGCTGGCGCAGGCCCGTTGCCACGGGCCAGAACCGTTGGCCAAAGGCGTCTCCGTCCACGACATAGGCATCGGCCGGCACGCGCCGATCCTGCAAAAGGCTCTGAAGCCGGGTTGCAGCGTCGGAGGTGGGGTAGGGGCCAAGCGCGATGGCATACCAGCCCGAGGGCAGGCGAAAGCCGTTCACGTCCGCAAACTGTGCCGCATAGGTGCGCGCTCGGGCTTCGGCCGCGCGCAGACTGGGCTGTGCCTCGACCTGGATCCATGCCGGCTCTTGCGCCTGAAGGGCAGGCGCAATCCACAGCGCGCCCATCAGCATCAACACCCCGATCAGTTTCCTCACTGTTTCGCCCCCTGCTGCGACTCGCAGCGACCCTAACAAACCTGCCGGCCACCGCATCCCAATTCGGGAGGCGCATTGACCCCTGGCCCGGCGTTGCCTATTGAACACCTGCTTTCCGAACCGAGGCGCGCATGACCCAGGCCCCCTCTTCCCCCCGCAGTTTTCAGGAAATCATCCTGAGGCTCCAGTCCTACTGGGCGTCGAAAGGCTGCGCGGTGCTGCAGCCCTATGACATGGAGGTCGGCGCGGGCACATTTCATCCGGCCACGACGCTGCGCGCCCTGGGCAGTCGCGCCTGGGCGGCGGCCTACGTCCAGCCCTCGCGGCGTCCGACCGACGGGCGCTATGGCGAAAACCCGAACCGCCTGCAGCATTATTACCAGTACCAGGTGCTGATCAAACCCTCGCCGCCTGATCTGCAGGACCTGTATCTGGGCAGCCTGCGCGCCATCGGCATCGACGACAGCCTGCACGATATCCGCTTCGTCGAGGATGACTGGGAATCGCCGACGCTTGGTGCCTGGGGTCTGGGCTGGGAGGTCTGGTGCGACGGCATGGAAGTGTCGCAGTTCACCTATTTCCAACAGGTCGGCGGGCACGACTGCCGGCCGGTCTCGGGCGAGCTGACCTACGGCCTCGAACGGCTGGCGATGTATGTGCTGGGCGTCGATCATGTGATGGACATGCCCTTCAACGATCCCGACGCGCCGATCCCGCTGACCTATGGCGACGTTTTCCGCCAGACGGAACAGGAATACAGCCGCTGGAATTTCGACGTGGCCGATACTGCAACGCTGTTCCAGCATTTCCGCGATGCCGAGGCCGAATGTGAACGGATCCTTGCCGCACCCCTGGCAGACAAGGCAGGGCGGCAGATCATCATGGCCCATCCCGCCTATGATCAGTGCATCAAGGCCAGCCATCTGTTCAATCTTCTGGATGCGCGGGGGGTCATCTCGGTCACCGAGCGTCAGGCCTATATCGGCCGTGTGCGGGCACTGGCCAAGAAATGCGCCGATGCCTTCGTGCAAACCGAAGCCGGGGGGGCAGGCGCGTGAACGGCAAGATCCTTGGTGGATCAATCGCGGCCGTCGCCCTGATCGGGGGCGCAGCGATGTATTACATGCAGGTCTATGGCTATTATCAGCCTGTCACGCAGGACGCCGCGGCCATCGCCCTGGTGCCCGAGGGTGAGGACCGACCCCGCCCCGTTGCCGTGACGGGCTTCGAGGGGATCGACGCCGACAGCTCGCCGTTGCGGTTCCGTGCCTGCTTTGACCTTGCGGCCGGTCCCGAACAGGACCTGCAGGGCTTTACCCCCTATCCGCGCCCGGAACCGCTGAATGCCCCCCACTGGTTTTCCTGCTTCGATGCGGCGGCAATCGGTGCGGCGCTTGAAGACGGCGCGGCGCAAGCCTTTCTCGGACAGGCCGAAATCGCGCCTGGGGTAGACCGGGTGATTGCGGTGTTTCCGGATGGCCGGGCCTTCGCCTGGCACCAGCTCAACGATACGTACAGGGATTGACCATGCCGGATCTGCTGATCGAACTCTTCTCGGAAGAAATCCCGGCGCGGATGCAGGACCGCGCTGCGGCGGATCTGAAGCGGCTTGTCACCGATGGCCTGGTCGAGTCCGGGCTGACCTATGAGGCCGCCGCTGCCTTTTCCACGCCGCGCCGGCTGGCGCTGGCGGTGCACGGGTTGACGGCGCAAAGCCCAACCCTGCGGGAAGAGCGCAAGGGCCCGCGTGCCGATGCGCCCGATGCCGCGATCGAAGGCTTCTGCCGGTCGGTAGGCCTGCAGCGCGATCAGCTTGAACTGCGCGACGCCGGCAAGGCGCAGGTTTTCTTTGCAGTGGTCGAACGCCCCGGGCGCCCCGCCGCGGCGATCATCGCCGAAGTGCTGGAGGCCGCGATCCGCACCTTCCCCTGGCCCAAATCCATGCGCTGGGGCAGCGGCACGCTGCGCTGGGTGCGACCGCTGCAGTCCATCCTCTGCATTCTGAGCGATGAGGCCGGGGCTGAAACGGTCCCGTTCGAGATTGACGGCATCCGCGCCGGCAATACCACCGAGGGCCATCGCTTCATGTCACCCGGGCGCTTTGCCGTGACCGGCTTCGAGGATTATCAGGCGCGGCTGAAGCGGGCGCATGTGATCCTTGATGCGCAGGAACGCGCGGACCGTATCTGGTCCGAGGCGACCAATGCCGCTTTCGCCCAGGGGCTGGAGCTGGTCGCGGACAAGGGCCTTCTGGCCGAGGTGGCGGGGCTGGTCGAATGGCCGGTGGTTCTCATGGGTGCGATCGACGACGCCTTTCTGGGCCTGCCCCCCGAGGTGCTGCAAACCTCGATGAAGGAGCACCAGAAGTTCTTCTCGGTCCGCAATCCGGCGACCGGGCGGATCGAGAAGTTCGTGACCGTGGCGAACCGCGAAACCGCCGATCACGGTGCCACGATCCTGCGTGGCAACCAGAAGGTGCTGTCGGCCCGGTTGTCGGATGCGCGGTTCTTCTGGGAAAACGATCTGCGGGTCGTGCAATCGCCCTCGGGCATGGATGAGTGGCTGGAGGGGCTGAAGGCCGTCACCTTCCACAACAAGCTTGGGTCGCAATTCGACCGGATCACCCGGATTGCCGCGCTCGCGCGCGATATCGCGCCGCAGGTCGGTGCCGATCCCGACCAGGCCGAACAGGCTGCGCGGATCGCCAAGACCGATCTCCAATCTGCGATGGTCGGCGAATTTCCTGAACTTCAGGGCCTGATGGGCAGCTATTACGCCCGCGCTGCCGGCCTGCCCGATGCCGTTGCGGATGCCTGCGCGGCGCATTATTCACCGCTGGGCCCCTCGGATGCCGTGCCGTCCGATCCGGTGTCGGTCGCTGTCGCGCTGGCCGACAAGCTGGATACGCTGAGCGGCTTCTGGGCGATCGACGAAAAGCCCACCGGCTCCAAGGATCCCTACGCCCTGCGCCGCGCCGCCCTGGGGGTGATCCGGCTGGTGCTGGGGAACGGCCTGCGCCTTCGCCTTGCCGAGGTGGCCTTTGCAGGAGTCGCTCTTCATGCTGGTCTGTTGAAGCTCGTGCAGGATGTCGTGGAGGCAACCCCGGCGGTCCATAAGCATGCAGATGATCTTAACGCTGGTTCGTCGGCCAGCGTGACTCGTGCTTTGGCTCTGCGCAAAGCTGTTGAGAAAGCGGATATCGAAGGCACGCACGCGCTTCATCAGGTCCTTAAGCGTGAGCAGTTCGACATCTCTGAAGGACAGACCAACCTTAACACCGCAATGGAAAAATTGCAGGTGGCGCGAGAGCGCCTTGAGAAAGGCAAGGTCCAGGCGGACGAGAACGCAACTGAACTCCTCTCCTTCTTCCACGACCGGCTCAAGGTATTCCTGCGCGATCAGGGCATCCGCCATGACGTCATCGACGCCTGTCTTGCCATGCCGGGTAACGACGACCTGACGCTGCTGGTAAAGCGGGCCGAGGCACTGACGGCCTTCCTGGGCACCGAGGATGGCGAGAACCTTCTGCAGGGCTTCAAGCGCGCCAATAACATTCTGACCCAGGCCGAGGAGAAGGACGGGGTTGAATACTCGGTCGGACCAGAACCCAAGCTGGCCGAAGCGGAGGAGGAGAAGGCGCTGTTCGAGGCGCTTGATCAGGCCGAGGCCGCGATCCTGCCTGCCGTGCGCGCCGAGGATTTCCAGACCGCAATGGCGGCAATGGCAAGGCTGCGCGCCCCCATCGACGCGTTCTTCACGGCGGTCCAGATCAACAGCGACAATGCCATCGTGCGGCGCAACCGTCTGAACCTCTTGCACCGCATCCGCACTATCTGCGGTGGCGTCGCGGATTTCGGGCGGCTGCAAGGCTGACCTTGTCCCCCGTCGCGACGCTTGTGCGGCTGCGCAGAAAGCGTATGTTGCCGGAAGAACAGGGGGATGCTGCAGTGCAGAGAAGCGAGCGGCCGGAGTTCACCGAGATCACGCCGACGGCGCCCGTCGCCGTGGCCAGCCATGGCTGGCGCGCCAAATGCCTGCAGCGTCTGGTGCGGCTTGATCTGCCGGTGCCGCGGACTGTGGCAATTCCTGCCGCGACGGTGCGCGCCATAGCCGGGGGGCATCTGCCGGACACTGGCGCGATCCTCGCCGGTTTCGGGGCGGGGCCGCTTGTTTCTGTTCGGCCGAGTTCGGAGAACCCGGATTGGGGCGGCCCGGGAACGATGCTGAATATCGGCATGAATGACGAACGTCACGCGGCGCTTGCCGCCGAACACGGCGCGACGGTGGCCGACGCGCTTTATCTGCGCTTCATCCGCGCCTATGCGACGCATGTGGCCCGTCTGGACCCGGACATGTTCGATGGTGCCGACGGTTCGGCCGAAGCGCTGCGCGCTGCGCTGCGCGCCTATGCCCAGGAAACGGAAGAGCCCTTCCCGCAGGATCCCGCACGCCAGCTTGCCGAAGTCCTGCGCTCGATGGCGCGGGCCTGGGAGGGCACGTCGGCGCGGTTGTTGCGCCAGGCCAAGGGCGCGCCGGCCGAGGCCGGGCTTGGCCTTGTGGTGCAGGACATGGTGCTTGGGCTGGGACGCGGCGAAAGCGGCTCGGGCGTGATCCAGTTCGTTGATCCGGTCAGCGGGCAGGCGCAGATCACCGGGCGCTACATGCGTCAGGCCCAGGGCGGTGATCCCATTGCCCAGTCCGAAGGCGAGATCTATCTGACGCGCGACCCTCGCGGCCCGTCGCTTGAAGAGATCTGCCCGGATGCCTTTGCCGACCTGCTGCGCTATGGTGAGGCGTGCCGGCGCCGCCTGCGCGAAGAAATGCAGATCGAGTTCACGCTGGCCAATGGCCGGCTGTGCGTTCTGGATGCGGTGAAGGTTGCACGTTCGTCGCGGGCAAGTGTCCGCATCGCCGTGACTTTGGCCGAGGACGAGGTGATTTCGCGCAGCGACGCACTTCTTCGGGTCGAACCCCGGGCGCTGTCGGAACTGCTGCACCGTCAGGTCGATCCGCGCCGTCCGCGCGACATCTTTGCCCGTGGTATCGCCGCAAGCCCGGGGGCTGCGAAGGGGCGCATCGTCTTTTCCTCGGATGCGGCGCAGGCAAGCGCTGCACGGGGCGAGCCCTGTATTCTGGTGCGTCGCGAAACCGCGCCCGAGGATATTCGCGGGATGCATGCCGCCGCCGGGGTTCTGACCGAACGCGGGGGTATGACCAGCCATGCGGCGGTGATCGGGCGCGGACTGGGCCTTCCCTGCGTCGTGGGTGCTTCCGAACTCAGGTTCGATCCGCGCGAGCGGCTGTTGCGGGCACGGGACGGACGGGTATTTCGGGAAGGCGACGTCATCACGGTGGATGGCACCCGCGGCGAGGCGCTTGTCGGCGCGGTCGATATGCTTGAGCCGGCGCTTGACGATACGTTCCGCACCCTCCTGTCCTGGGCGGATGCCGAGCGCGACATAGGTATCCGGGCCAATGCCGACAGCCCTTCCGACGCCCGAATCGCCCGTGATTTTCTGGCCGAGGGCATCGGCCTCTGCCGGACCGAGCACATGTTCTTCCAGGGCGACCGCCTGACCGTGATGCGCGAGATGATCTTTGCCGACACGGCCGAGGATCGCGCCGCGGCCCTTGCGCGCCTTCTGCCGATGCAGCGGGCGGACTTCACGCATCTGTTCGAAATCATGCATGGGCTGCCGGTCTGCATCCGTCTGTTCGACCCGCCGCTGCACGAATTTCTGCCGCACAGCCGGGATGGCCTGCGCGAACTTGCCGAGGCGCTCGACAAGCCGCTCTCGGATGTGACACGGCGGGTTGAGGCCCTGTCCGAGTTCAACCCGATGCTGGGCATGCGGGGGGTGCGGCTGGGCATCACCCTGCCCGAGATCTACGAGATGCAGGCCCGTGCCATCTTCGAGGCGGCGATCGAGGCCGCGCGCCACGGCCGCGTCGTGGTGCCCGAGATCATGATCCCGCTGGTTTCCGCGGTGCGCGAGGTCGAGCTGGTCAAGGCCCGCATCGAGGCGGTTGCCGCCGCCGTCCGGACGCGCATGGGGGCTGACTTCAGCTATCGCCTTGGGGTGATGGTGGAAACGCCGCGCGCGGCACTGCGGGCAGGCGATATAGCGCATCATGCCGCCTTCCTGTCTTTCGGCACGAACGACCTCACGCAGATGACCTATGGCCTGTCGCGCGACGATGCCGGACGCTTCATGTCCGCTTATGTGCAGTCGGGCGTCTTTCCGGAAGATCCCTTCCATACGCTCGACGTGGACGGGGTGGGAGAGCTGCTTCTGATCGGTGCCAGTCGCGGACGGCGGGCGCGTGCCGATCTGACGCTCGCGGTCTGTGGCGAGCATGGGGCGAATCCCGAATCAATCGCCTTCTGCAGGGCGGCCGGGTTCAACTATGTCTCCTGTTCTCCCTTCCGCGTTCCGGTTGCACGGCTTGCAGCTGCGCAATTGGCGATTGTGTCGCGCATGACGCCTGAAAACAGCGCGGAATTGCCATGATTTCTTGGCAAATTAAAGGTTAATTAACCTTTTGCCCCTAGAGGTCGGAGCATCTTCTACGGCATCTTTTTGCCCAGCCTAGTTGCAAAAAAGTCACTAGGGTGGACGATCCGGCGTATTTGAAGTATCCCGCATCCCGGTCCTGATGAATTCGCCACCGGATCGGTGGTGCCATCGGGGCCGGGGAACAGTACCGGGAACGGACCAATGCGATTGCTTACGACAGGGATTCAGGGGCTTCTCGGCCTCCTGGTTCTCGCCGGGGCGGCCTCCGCTGAGGTGGATACCGACGAAACCGAAACACCCGCCGTGGCCGAAGCGCAGGCGATCGACGAACGGATCGCCGCCCTTTTCGGCCAGGAGAACGCGGCGCTGGGTGCGCTGAACCAGACCCATGTGGACAAGATCACCACCGCTCCGACTGCAGTGGCGCAGACGGGCGTGGTCGAGGTGCGTTACGATCCCAGCTGGCTGGCGCAACTGCCGGCGCAGCGGGGCGATGAAGAATGGCAGTGCCTGGCGAAGGCACTTTACTTCGAGGCGCGCGGCGAGCCCGTCCGCGGCCAGTTTGCCGTGGCCGAGGTGATCCTCAACCGGGTCGAGGCGCGCGAATACCCCAACACGATCTGCGGCGTCGTCCACCAGGGAAGCGGCCGCAAGTTTGCCTGCCAGTTCACCTTTACCTGCGACGGGCGCCCCGAAACGATCCGCGAACAGGCCGCCTATCAGCAGGTCGGCAAGATCGCGTCGCTGATGATCAACGGTGCCCCGCGTGCCCTGACCGATGGCGCGACGCATTTCCATACTCATGCCGTGCGGCCGCGTTGGGCGAGCAAGTTTCCCCGCACCGCAACGATCGGGTCGCACCGTTTCTACCGCCAGCCCGTGCAACTGGTTTCCTCGCGCTGACCCCTGGGCCGCCCGTAAGGGGCGGTCTGCCCGCAGCGGCTTCTGTCTGCCGCTGGATGTGGTAGTGTCCACGCTCAACCTCTGCAGACCAGGCCTTGCATGACCACCGACATCCGCCTCGCTTTCGCCCATCCCGAAGAACGTGCCGAGGCCACCGCCGGGGCTGATCCGCGGGACAGGATCTCGCTCCGCGATCACGTGGTCGAGGTCGAGATCGGGGCCTTCCAGACCGAACGGGGCAAGACGCAGCGGGTCTGTTTCAACATCGTGGTCGAGGTTCGGCCACATCCCGCGCCGATCGAGGATGATGTTGACCGGATCCTCTCCTATGACAGGATCACCGAGGCAATCGCGGCCGAGCTTGCGGCCGAACGTCTTAACCTGCTTGAAACCCTTGCCGCGCGGATTGCCGAACGCATCCTCGCCGAACCGCAGGCGATGCGGGTCTTTGTACGGATCGAGAAACTGGATCGCGGCCCCGGCGCGCTGGGGGTCGAGATTGTCCGCAGCCGTGCCGAGGCGCCGATGCAGGCCGCAGCCGGGGATGGATCGCTCGCCGATCTGCAGCCGATCGTGGTCTGTCTGGACAATGCGGCCATCGCCGCCCCCGATCTGTCGCAGCGCCTTGACGCGCTTCTTGGCCGCGGCCGGCCGCTTGTGCTGACAGTCGGGCTTCCGGCCGAGGCCCTGCCGCAGGTGGAACCGCGCGCGGTCCAGCGACGCATCGATCTTCTGGGGATCGAGCAGAATGCCTGGCGACTTGCTGCGCGGGACGGGCGGTGCCTGGTCGTCGGCAGCCGGACCGAGATCGACTGGGCCTTGCGCAACGGGCGCATGATCGTCTGGGCGCCCTCCAAGCTGGTGCTTGACGCGGTGGACGGACCCAAGGCATCGGCGCGGGATGGTGTCGCGCTTGCATTGTGGCTGGCGGAAACGCTGGCCGCCGACCGGCTTCTGGTGATGGGCGAGGGGCGTGCACCGGCGGGAAGCCGCATTGCGGTCGAGCATCTGAACAGCTGAGCCTTGCAAAGCGCCGAATTTTTGCGCACATCCCCTCGATGGACTATTTCCGACCGATCCCATCGTGCGATCCTGCACGCCCCGCTGCGGCATTGAGCCTTGCCGGCGGCTGGTGCTGGTTTGACCGGATCGAGGTTCTGTCACGAACGCGGCCGGCGCGTATCATCCCTGCACATGAGGCGCCCCGCGAGGTTCTGCAGCGGCTGTGCGCGGCGCGCGCGCCGCAAGCCGGCTGTGCCATGGATCGCCCGCAGATCATGGGAATCCTGAACGTCACCCCCGACAGCTTTTCCGACGGGGGTCGCCATGATCTCCCGGACCGTGCATTGGCCCATGCGCAAGCAATGGTGCGTGCCGGCGCAAGCATCATCGACGTCGGCGGCGAAAGCACCCGCCCCGGCGCCGACCTCGTGCCGGATGCGGTTGAAAGCGCGCGGACAGGGCCGGTCATTTCTGCACTGCGTGCTGCAAAGGTGGCGGTCCCGATCTCGATCGACACACGCAAGGCTTCGGTGGCGCGCGCGGCGCTGGTGGCGGGCGCGACGCTGGTGAATGACGTATCGGCTTTCACCCATGACCCGGAATTGCTGGATCTGGTGGCGCAGCTGGATGTTCCGGTCTGCCTGATGCATGCGCAGGGCACGCCGCAGACCATGCAGCACAACCCCTGCTATGACGATGTGCTGCTGGATGTTTACGACTGGCTGGAGGCGAGGGTGCTGGCCGCCGAGGCTGGGGGCATTTCCCGCAGCCGCATCATCGTCGATCCGGGTATCGGCTTTGGCAAGACCGAGGCGCACAACCTCGCGCTTCTGCATCGGCTGAGCCTGTTTCATGCCCTTGGGTGCCCGCTGCTGCTGGGGGTGTCGCGCAAGCGCTTCATCGGCCGGATCGGCGGGGCCGGGAACCCCGCAGACCGGGCGCACGGTTCGGTCGCGGTTGCGCTGGCCGGCGTTGCGCAGGGCGCGCAGATCCTGCGCGTCCATGACGTTGCGGAAACCGACCAGGCGCTGCGGCTGTGGTCAGCCGTTACACTTGAAGGAGAGGGGCGATGACGCGCAAGCTCTTTGGAACCGATGGAGTTCGGGGACAGGCGAACAGCTTTCCCATGACCGCCGAGATCGCGCTGCGCCTCGGCGCCGCTGCCGGGCGTTTCTTTCGCCGCGACGGCCAGAAACAGCATCGGGTGGTGATCGGCAAGGACACGCGGCTGTCGGGCTACATGCTGGAGAATGCGCTGACGGCGGGGCTTACCTCGACCGGGATGAACGTGCTGCTTCTGGGTCCGGTGCCGACGCCTGCGGTGGGCTTTCTCACCCGCTCGATGCGGGCGGATGTCGGGATCATGATCTCGGCCAGCCACAACCCGCATCAGGATAACGGCATCAAGTTCTTCGGCCCCGACGGCTTCAAGCTCTCGGACGAGGCCGAGGCCGAGATCGAGGCGATCCTCGAAGGCGAGATCCAGCCGGCGCAGCCCCAGAATATCGGCCGGGCCCGCCGGATCGATGACGGGCGCGGGCGCTATGTGGAATATGCCAAGACCACCTTTCCGGGCCGCAAGCGTCTGACCGGCATCAAGGTGGTGGTGGATTGCGCGAACGGCGCCGCCTATCGCGCCGCGCCGGACGTGCTGTGGGAACTGGGGGCCGAGGTGATCCCGGTTGGTGTTTCGCCCAACGGCTACAACATCAATGACGGTTGTGGTTCAACGAACACACGCGCCGCCGCTGAAACGGTGGTGGCTCATGGCGCCGACATGGGGATCTGCCTCGACGGCGACGCGGACCGGGTGATGATCCTCGATGAACGCGGGCAGGTGGCGGATGGCGACCAGATCATGGGCCTTTTCGCCGCCCGCTGGGCCGCCGAAGGGCGCCTGCGCGGCGATACGCTGGTCGCCACCGTGATGTCGAACCTCGGGCTGGAACGGTTCCTGACCGGGCGGGGCTTGCGGCTGGAACGCACCGCCGTCGGCGACCGCTATGTCGTCGAGCGGATGCGCGGGGGCGGCTTCAACCTTGGCGGCGAACAGTCGGGCCATATCGTGATGACCGACTATGCCACGACCGGCGACGGGCTGATCGCGGGGCTGCAATTCCTGGCCGCGATGGCGGAAACCGGCGAACCCGCCAGTGCGCTGGTGCGGCAGTTCGACCCGGTGCCGCAGCTTCTGAAGAACGTGCGCTATGCAGCGGGGGCCGACCCGCTTGCCGCCACCCGTGTGCAGTCCCGCATCGCCGAGGCCGAGGCGCAGCTGAGCGGCTGCGGCCGGCTCCTGATCCGCAAGTCGGGCACCGAACCCCTGATCCGCGTCATGGCGGAATGCGAGGATGCGGCGCTGCTGGCCGAGGTCGTCAACGGCATCGTGGCCGAGGTGGAACGGGCAGCCTGAAATGAAAAGGCGCCCCACGGGGCGCCTTTCGTCGATCTGGTCCCGAACTCAGTTCCGGGCCTTGTCGACCATCTTGCCGGCGGAGATCCAGGGCATCATCGCGCGCAGCTTCTCGCCCACCTTCTCGATCTGGTGTTCGTCGTTGATGCGGCGGGTGGCCTTGAAGAAGGGCTGACCCACGGCGTTTTCCTGCATGAAGTCACGCACGAACTTGCCGGTCTGGATGTCGGTCAGGACCGCCTTCATCCGCGCCTTGGTTTCCTCATAGGGCAGGATGCGCGGGCCGCTGACATATTCGCCATATTCGGCGGTGTTCGAGATCGAGTAGTTCATGTTCGCGATGCCGCCTTCGTAGATCAGGTCCACGATCAGCTTCACCTCGTGCAGGCACTCGAAATAGGCCATCTCGGGCTCATAGCCGGCCTCGACCAGCGTCTCGAAGCCCATGCGGATCAGCTCGACCAGACCACCGCACAGCACCGCCTGTTCACCGAAGAGGTCGGTTTCGCATTCCTGACGGAAGTTCGTCTCGATGATACCCGAACGCCCGCCACCGATGGCCGAGCAGTAGGAGAGGCCGATTTCCATCGCCTTGCCGGTCGCGTCCTGATGCACCGCGACGAGGCAGGGAACGCCGCCGCCCTTGGTGTATTCGCCGCGCACGGTGTGGCCGGGGCCCTTGGGCGCCATCATGATGACGTCGACGCCCTTTTTCGGCTCGATCAGGCCGAAATGCACGTTCAGGCCGTGGGCAAAGGCAATCGCCGCGCCTTCGCGCAGGTTGTCATGGACGTATTTCCTGTAGGTCTCGGCCTGAAGTTCGTCGGGCATGGTGAACATGATCAGGTCGCACCAGGCGGCAGCCTCGGCGATGCCCATCACCTGCAGGCCTTCACCTTGCGCCTTGGCGGCCGAGGGCGAGCCTTCGCGCAGCGCGACGACGATGTTCTTGGCGCCCGAATCCCGCAGGTTCAGCGCATGGGCGTGGCCCTGGCTGCCATAGCCCAGAATGGCGACCTTCTTGTCCTTGATCAGGTTGATATCGCAGTCGCGATCGTAATAGACGCGCATGTCCGTTTCCTTCCCTATGCTGATGTCCGGACCTTAGGGCAAACCGGGGAGTGGTTCGTTGTAAAATTCCGGAATGATGGCTATAAACTGCGAAAATCATTCGCCTATGGCTTCTTTGGCAAAATCATCATGTCCATTGACGATACTGACCGCCGCATCTTGCGCCATTTGCTGGCCGAGCCTGACCTGCCGACAGCGGTGCTGGCCGAACGGGCCGGCGTCACCTCCGGCACCTGCTGGCGGCGGTTGGAGCGATTGCGTGGCCTTGGCGTCTTGCGCGGGCAGGGGATGGCCGTGGACTGGCGGCGACTGGGCTATGAAATCGAGGTGTCGCTGCGCTTCACGCTCGACAAGACGGCGCCCCGGGCCTTCGATGATTTCCTTGAGGCGGCGCGCAAGGTGCCCGAGGTGATCCAGATCCAGACCTTCCTTGGCCGCGTCGATGTGCGCCTGAACATGGTGGCTCGCAACATGGCGCATTATCAGGAGGTTTACCGCAGCCGCATCCTGACCCTTCCGCATATCGCCGATATCGAGGCGCTGATGCATGTCGCGACGATCAAGGACAGCGTGGAGCTGCCGCTATGATCGACCTGGATGATACCGACCGCGCGATCCTGCGCGCATTGGTCGAAGATGCGAGCCAAAGCGCCAGTGCCCTTGGTCGGCGCTTTGGCCTTTCGCAGCCGGCAACCTGGCGCCGCATCCGCCGGATGGAGGAGGCGGGCGTCTTTCGCGGGCGCCGTGTGGAGATCGATCACGAACGGCTCGGATTTGGCGTGACGGTGTTTCTGGGCGTCAAGTTGGCAACCAAGGGGCGGGTGAGTCTGGAGGATTTCGAACGCGCGGTGTCAGCAATCCCCGAGGTGCAGACCGTGCAACACGTGCTGGGCGTCTACGACTACCGGCTGCGCGTCATCGCGCGCGACCTGAGCGATTTCGAGCGCGTGTTGCGGCGGCGGATCATGACCCTGCCCGGGTTGGGCCAGGTCGATGCCAACGTGCTGTTGTCGGAAGAACTGCTGCCAGGCCCTTTGGGCTGAGGATCAGCGCATTCCCAGCCCCGCGCGCATCAAGGTCTGTCGCACAGGGCGCGCGGAATACAGCAGGTTGAGGGCGGCCGCCCGCGCATCACGCATGATCGGCTGCCCCAGCATCGAGGCGCGGTTCAGAAGATCGATCCCCGCCAGCCGCGTCTGCACCTCGGGCCAGCGCCGACGATGATAGGTTTCCAGCATCGCGGCACGTCCCAACGACTCTGGCTGCGCCTGCGCAAGCTCAAGAAGCACCCGCGTGTCGGCAAGGCTCATGTTCAGGCCCTGGGCGCCGATCGGCGGCACGACATGTGCGGCTTCCGCAATCAGCGCGGTGCGCTGGCCCGAAAAACGGGCGGCAATCTGGCTGATGATCGGCCAGATCGAGCGCCGGCCCAGAAGCGTCAGCGGCCCGAACAGGTGGCAAGAGCGTTCCGACATCTCGGCTTCGAAGGCCGCGGTTGGCAGGGCTGCAAGGCGCTGCGCCTCGGCGCCGCTTTCCATCCAGACCACAGCCGAACAGGGGCGGCCATCGCGATCGGGCAGGGGCACCAGCGTGAACGGCCCGCCCGAGCGGTGGATCTCGGTCGAGACATTCTCATGCGGGATCGGGTGGCTGACGGCGAAGGCCAGTGCCTTCTGACCATAGCGCGTGGTACGTACCGGAATACCCAGAGCTGTCCGCACCGGCGAACCGCGGCCATCGGCGGCGATCAGCAGCCGCGCCTCGATGCGGCTGTCGTCCGAAAGCGTCACAATGGCCGCGCTGTCCCGCGTCAGCACCGTGCGGGTACCGACTCCGGCCCGAAACGCGACGTTGGGAAGCTCCTCCAGTCGGAACAGCATTTCGCGGCGCAGAAGCCAGTTCGGCAGGTTCCATCCGAAGGGTTGAGCCGAAATGTCTGCGGCGTCGAAATCCTTGACGATCCGAGCTTCGGGCACCTTTCCCCCGGCATCGACGATCCGCATCACCTGCAAGGGCGCCGCATGAGGCAGGAGGCGCGACCAGAGGCCCGCTGCCTCGAGCACCGCGACCGAGGGCTGAAGGAAGGCGGTGGTGCGCAGATCGGCATTGTCGGCCGCGCCATCGGTAACCGGCCGGGCCGGATCGACGCAGATCACGGAAAAACCCGCCGAGCCGAAAGCCGCAGCCGCTGTCAGCCCGGCAACCCCCCCGCCTGAAATCAGAATGTCCGTCCTGGTGCGCATGGCCTTCCCTCCTGGGGATCAAGATAGGCCGCGAGCGGCCCCGCGTCCAAGAGCCATTGATCAGCCCAGGCTCACAAGCACAAGAAGCAGCAGACAGACCGGTGCCGCCATCACGGCGGGCAGATACAGCGCCGGAAGCCCCCAGGTCATGACTGCGATCGCCCAGAGGCTCAGGATCGCCACCAGCAGATACCAGATGGAGTCTTCCTCGCGGTTGAGGTCGCGGGCAATCCAGCCGAACACCGGAATGCGATAGTACCATGGGCTGGGCGCGTGCATCGTGGTCATGGGGGCCTCCTGTTGGATGCGCCCGATATGGCCCCCGGGCGACAGTCCGAAAAGGCAGCATCTTGCCGCAGTGCGACAGGATCACGCAGTCAGAAGCGACAGGAAATGCGGCAGGTCGTCCGTGTGATGATGGATATGCGGCGCTTGCAGTGGCTGGGGCGCCACATGAATCGTGCGCATCCCCATTTCGTGCGGCGCGGCGAGGTTGCGAGGGTCGTCCTCGAACATGGCGGCGGTGGCGGGGTCCAGTCGGTCGGCGGCAAAGATGGCCTCGAAGGCTGCGCGCTGCGGTTTTGGCAGATAGCCCGCATGTTCGACGCCATAGATCGCATCAAAAAGTCCTGAAAGACCGCGCGCCGCCAGCACCCGTTCGGCATAGGGCGCCGAGCCGTTGGTATAGACGATGCGCCGCCCCGGAAGCGCGCGGATCCGCGCCGCAAGCACCGGGTCCGGCAGCAGGGCATCGAACGAGATGTCGTGCACATCAACCAGGTAAGGCTCGGGATCGATGCCATGGCGCTCCATCAGCCCGGCCAGCGTGGTTCCATAGCTTTGCCAGTAGTCCAAGCGCAGCCGGTTTGCCTCGGGGCGGGGCAGGTTCAGGGTGCGCATGACAAAATCGGTCATTCGCTGATCGATCTGATCGAACAGCCGGCTCCCGGGCGGGTAAAGCGTGTTATCGAGGTCAAACACCCAGCCGCGAACGTGAGAGAAATTCTGTGCAACCATGGCGTCAGCTTATGCCCTTGCCACGACGGCGGCAATCGGCTTGATCGTTGCCAGCGGCAAAGCTTAGGATGCGCGCCGACGGGAGGAGCCATGAAAGAGCCGAAACCGATCCAGAAGGACGCATACAGCCTGATCCTCGATGCGATCGATCTGGGGCTTTACAAGCCGGGCGACCGGCTGGTCGAATCCGAACTTGCGGATCGCTTTGGCGTGTCACGCACGCCCGTGCGTGAGGCATTGCAGCGGCTGGAAACGCAATCGATGCTTTCGCGGGACGGGCGCAGCCTGATCGTTGCGTCGCTGGATCATAACCAGCTGGCCGAGCTTTACGTGGTGCGAACCGAGCTTGAGGGGCTCGCGGCGCGGCTGGCTGCGCGTCACGCGACCGAAGAGGAAACGCGCGTCCTGCGCTCGATGGTCGAGGAGGACCGCAAGCTGATCGGCGATCCCTCGGCGCTTGCGCGCGCCAACAGGCGCTTTCACAAGCAGGTTCATCTGGCCTCGCACAACCGTTATCTGGTGCAGCAACTCGACCTCGTGCACCGGTCCATGGCGCTGCTGGCGAGCACCTCCCTCGCCGCGGAAGGGCGCGGGGAAACCGCCTTGGCCGAGCACGAGGCGATCGTGCGCGCCATCGAACTTGGAGATGGAGATGCGGCCTACCAGGCGCTGAAGGACCACATCTCCAAGGCCTTCGAGACCCGGCTCAAGCTGGACGCCGGACGGCGACACCTGGGCTGACGGCGCGCGTCGGCGAATGGCTGACGCCTGCCGAGGGAAGGTCGAAGACCCCGTGCGCCGTCTTGTCCCAGTAATAGGGGTTGACCAGAATCTCGCGCAGCGCCTTGTAGGCGGCAAGCGTCGCCAGCGGGAAGTAGAATGGCATGGTCAGAACCCACCTGCGCAAGAAGCGGTGCCGCGGCTCCGATACTCCGATTATCCCGATCACGAGATTGATTGTTTCGGCCAGAAGAAAAGCAGCGGTGAGCGCCGCAAGCGTTCCGGGCGATACGACACCCATGGCGGGATGTGCCAATCCAAGTGCCAGCAGCCAGAATGACCAGAGAAAGGGCGCCAGCAGGAATTGCGACAACGTGGCCGCGAACAGCACCTGAAGCCCGAAGAAGCGCCACCAGCCGATGTCGCGCAACAGCTGGCGCGGGGCGCGCATGTGCACGAGGTAGGTCATCGCATAGCCCTTGAGCCAGCGCGAGCGCTGCTTGATCCAGGGGACAAGGCGGCAGTTGGGCTCTTCGCAGGTGACGGTCGCCAGCACTTCGGTCCGGTATCCAAACCGGGCAAGCCGGATTCCCAGATCCGCATCCTCGGTCACATTATGTGCGTCCCAAGCGCCGATCTTTTCAAGAACATCGCGGCGGAAGAACAGCGTCGTGCCGCCAAGCGGCAGACAGAGACCCAGCTTCTCCATCCCGGGCAGGACCACGCGGAACCACGCGGCATATTCGATCGTGAAACAGCGCGAGAGCCAGTTGGTCGCGGGGTTGTAATAGTCAAGTACCCCCTGAACACAGGCCAGATCCGCCCCCCGGTCATGGAAGCGGCGCACCACACGGTGCAACTGGTCGGGTTCGGGGGCGTCCTCGGCATCGTAGACGCCGATGATCGAGCCGCGGCAGAAATCGAGTGCGAAATTCAGCGCCCGGGGCTTGGTCTTGAGCGGCCCCTTCGGAACCACGATCACCCGCACCCAGGGCGGCAGCGGGCGGCAAGCCAGCGCATCCCGCGTCAGCAGGTCTTCCTCTTCGACCACAAGCAGCACGTCCAGAAGTTCCTTGGGGTAGGTCAGACGGCCAAGCCGCTGGATCAGCCGCGGAGCGATGTCCGGCTCCCGGTAAAGCGGCACCATCACCGAGACAACGGGCATCCGCGCGATCGAGGGCGGCGGGGTGGCCCTGGACGCGCCGCGCAGCTGCATGAACGCGGCCGCCGCCTTCATGCCGCTGACCAGCACCAGCGATCCGAGCGCCCAGAACATGAGCACCATGAACAACGCTGCCGGCCAAAGCATGCCAAGGCCGATCATCGCCAGCGCAACGCACAGGGTGCCGCGCTGCAGCTTTCGCGCGGGCCAGTTCCTGCAGCTGAACCGGGGCGCCGGCCGTGCCTCGGCCCGGCGATTGAGCATGTCGTGGCGCAGACGCAGCACTTCCGCCTCGATCCCGCTGGCCGTTGTCACCGCCATGCAGATCGGGCCAAAAATCTGGGCGAGGTGCGCCCGGTGGCGGATGAACTCGTCCGGCCGTGCCGTCAGAATGATTGTGACGCCGCCCGCCCGACGCCAGGGCAGCAGCCCGTTTCTGAGGCATTCGGCAGCGCCAAGGATATCGACAAGGCGAGGGTCTGCAGGTTCTGCCGCAGGATCAACCACCGCCGCCCCGTGCTGTGTTGCCAGGGCCGCGGCCAGCGCCCGCTCGGTGATCATGCCGTTGCCCAGCAGGATGTCGCCAAGGCGTGCGCCGCGTCGGGATTGCCGTGACAGGGCTTCGACAAGATCCGACGGGTCAAGCGCCTGCTGCTTCAGCAGGATCTGCCCAAGCCCGGGTTGCCCGGGCGCAGGCGCCCCGTTCCAGGCCGGAGATGCGGCTGCGGGATCAAGACGGCGGGCAAGGACCATGCGGCGCTCCTGTCGGGGGAAGTGCCGCAGTATTGCCGGTCGATGGTTAAGGGGACGTTAACCCCGACGAGCGAAGGATATCAGACTGTGCGCCGTTGCCGCATCGCCTCGGCAAAACGCTCGAACAGGTAATAGCTGTCTTGGGGACCGGGGCTGGCCTCGGGGTGGTATTGCACCGAAAACACCGGACGATCCGACATGCGGATGCCACAGTTCGAGCCGTCAAAGAGGCTCACATGCGTTTCCAGCACCCCTTCGGGCAGGGTCTGGCTGTCCACGGTGAAGCCGTGGTTCATGCTGGTGATCTCGACCTTTCCGGTCTCGTTATCCTTGACCGGGTGGTTCGCCCCGTGATGCCCGTGGTTCATCTTGACCGTTTTGGCGCCCAAGGCGAGCGCAAGCATCTGATGCCCGAGGCAGATGCCGAAGACCGGCAGGTCGCGCTTCAACACGCCCTGGATCATCGGTACGGCATAGGCACCGGTCGCGGCCGGATCGCCGGGGCCGTTCGACAGGAACACCCCATCAGGATTGAGCGCGAGAACCTCCTCGGCGGTGGCCGTAGCGGGCAGTACCGTCACATCGCAACCGGCCGAGGCGAGACAGCGCAGGATGTTGCGTTTGGCGCCGAAATCGACGGCGACCACGCGCAGCGCCTCGCCTTCCCTTTGGCCGAAGCCCTCGGGCCAGCTCCACCGGGTTTCGTTCCAGCGGTAGCTTTGGGAACAGGTCACCTCGCGCGCGAGGTCGAGGCCGACGAGCCCACGGAAGCCTCGCGCCTTCGCGACAAGGGCCTCGATGTCGAAGACGCCTTCCGGGTTATGAACCATCGCGACATGCGGCGCCCCCTGCTGGCGGATGGCGCGGGTCAGACGGCGCGTGTCAATGCCGCCCATGCCGATGCGCCCCTTGCGGGCCAGCCACTCTGCAAGCTCGCCCGTTGCGCGCCAGTTCGACGCTTCGGTCGGATCCCACTTCACGATCATGCCGGCCGCAACAGGATCGGAGGTTTCGTCATCATCCTCGTTCACGCCCACATTGCCGACATGCGGGAAGGTGAAGGTCACGACCTGGCCCGCATAGGAGGGATCGGTCATGATTTCCTGATAGCCGGTCATCGCGGTGTTGAAGCACAGTTCGGCGACCGTTTCGCCCACAGCCCCAAATCCGTGACCGTAGAATACGGTGCCGTCAGCAAGGGCGAGGCAGGCGGTCGGCGTTTGGTTGGGCGTGGCGGGCATGGCAGACTCCGGCAATGCGAGGGGGGCGGCGGATCGCCGGGCAACCTATGTGCCGGGCACGTCCGGGTCAAGGGGGCGTGACTTTTTAGGTTCCTGTTGCTTTACAAGGGCTTGGCTGGGATCGGTCTGGTTGTAAGCGCCGGCCTCTCGCGGTATTGTTCGGACTTCGAAGACAATTGAACGGACCACCGGATGAAAATGCGCGATCGGATCGCAGCCGCGCTCAAGGATGCGATGAAGAACAAAGAGGCTGACAGGCTTTCAACGCTGCGCCTGATCAATGCTGCGATCAAGGATCGCGACATTGCCCTGCGTGGCGAGGGCAGCGAAGCCGAACTTGGAGACGCCGACGTCCTGGCCATTCTGGGGCGTATGGTCAAGCAGCGACAGGAAAGCGCCCGCGCCTACGAGGAAGGTGGCCGCCTTGAACTCGCCGAAAAGGAGCTCGCCGAGATCCGCGTCATCGAGGAATTCCTGCCGCGCCAGCTGTCCGAGGCCGAGGTCAATGCCGCGGTGACCGCAGCCATCGAAGAAACAGGCGCCAGCAGTATTCGCGACATGGGCCGGGTAATGGCCGTTCTGAAAGAGCGCTACACCGGGCAGATGGACTTCGGTGCGGTTGGCCCGGCGGTCAAGGGCCGTCTGAGCGCCTGAGGGAACAACTTTTTCCCTTTGCGGTTGGAATCCCGTCCCGGACGGGCGTTCTGACCGATGGAGGGAAGAGATGACAGGCGATCTTGAGGCACAGCGCCATGCGGCAGCAGCAGCGCTGGCCGTAAAGCGTGGCGAGGCCGAGGCGGCGCGGCTGGAAGGACCGTCGCGCATCATGCACGAACACCTGACCGAACGCGAACTTGCCGAAATGGCCGGTGACCCGCACGAGGATCTTCCGGGACCGAAGGGTTAGCACGGGAACGATGCAAGCATCGTGCCCGGCGCTGCGGGCGGCACTCCCGGGGCCAGGATCAGGGGTTGATCGGGTCAGAACACCCTGGTACGGGGCACAGCCTCGGATTCGAAGCCGGGAACGCGGGCCTCGAAGGAGCCCCGTAACCAGCGGCGCAGTCCGTGCTGAGGCGGATGGAGTTGATGCCTTGGCACGCAAGCACCCATCGCGCGCTCATCGGACAGCGGCACTCGCCCTCACCACGCCTCGTCAGTGCTCCGGCTTGCCCTTGAACGGCGAGAGCCGCAGCAGCGCGCGTTGAAGGTCGTCATGCAACGCCGCCCGTTCCTCGGGGCTCAGGAAGGCGCCCAGTTCCACCTCCCGGCCCGAACCGCGCAGCGTCAGGTATTTCGGAACCGGCCCGTCGCCCTCGGACAGGTGCAGGCTTGTCCAGTGAGGGTTCGCGGACCATTCCTGGCGGCGCCCGCCGGGATTGTGACGCACGAGTTCGATCCGATCCGGCCAGACCGACAGAACCTCGATCAGCTGGCCATCGCGGTAACTGCGCCGGAGCGACATCCAGAGCGCCGAGAGCACCAGAAGCAGGAACGGCAGGATTCCCCACAGCACCGGTGTGCCGAGAAGGGCGATCAGCGGCAGAAGAAACAGCCCGGCGGTGATGCCGATGAAGGCCACGAAGCCGCGCGGCGGCAACGAACGGTGGGGCCAGAGGTGCAGCTGATAGGCTGGCGCACCCTTGTCGTGGAAAAAGGCCCCGGGTTGCCCCGGAGCCTTTTCCTGTCCTTTGATCCATTCGATCGGCATGGATCGCCGGCCTCAATGTGCGTGGCTGCGGTCCCAGTCCTCGCGCTTGGGGAGCGTTTCGAAGGTATGCTCCGGCGGCGGGCAGGGCAGGGTCCATTCCAGCGTGTCCGCATGCTCGTTCCAGTAGTTGTTGGCGGTCACGCGCTTGCCATAGAACAGCGTGTAGAACACCACCCCGATGAAGAACAGGAACGAGGCAAAGGAGATGAAGGCACCGATCGACGAGACGTAGTTCCAGAGCGCATAGGCCTCGGGATAGTCGATGTAGCGGCGCGGCATCCCCTGACGGCCCAGGAAGTGCTGCGGGAAGAAGGTCACGTTCGCGCCGATGAACATCAGCCAGAAGTGCACCTGACCCGCCCATTCCGGATACTGACGGCCCGACATCTTGCCGATCCAGTAGTAGATCCCGGCAAAGATGCAGAACACGGCGCCGATCGACATCACGTAGTGGAAATGGGCGACCACGTAATAGGTATCGTGATAGACGCGGTCAACAGGTGCCTGGCTCAGCACGATGCCGGTCACGCCGCCCACGGTGAACAGGAACAGGAAGCCGAAGGCGAAAAGCATCGGTGTCTTGAGTTCGACCGAGCCGCCCCACATAGTGGCGATCCAGCTGAAGATCTTCACCCCCGTCGGCACAGCGATCACCATGGTGGCAAGCATGAAGTAGCTTTGCTGCGTCAGGCTCATCCCGGCGGTGTACATGTGGTGCGCCCAGACAACAAAGCCCAGCACCGCAATGGCGACCATCGCATAGACCATCGGCAGGTAGCCGAAGATCGGCTTGCGCGAGAAGGTGGCGATGATGTGGCTGATGATGCCGAAACCGGGGATGATGATGATGTACACTTCCGGATGGCCGAAGAACCACAGGATGTGCTGGTAAAGCACCGGGTCACCGCCGCCCGACGGATAGAAGAAGGTCGTCCCGAAGTTCCGGTCGGTCAGGAGCATCGTGATCGCGCCGGCAAGCACGGGAAGGGCAAGGAGAATCATCCATGCGGTCACGAAGATCGACCAGGCGAACAGCGGCACCTTGTGCATCGTCATGCCCGGGGCGCGCATGTTGAGGAAAGTCGTGATGATGTTGATCGCGCCGAGAATCGATGAGGCCCCCGAAACGTGGACCGCGAAGATCGCGAGGTCGGTCGCATAGCCGCCTTCGTTGGTCGAGAGCGGCGGGTAAAGCACCCAGCCCACACCCGCGCCGAGCTGGTCGTTGCCACCCGGGCTCAGGACCGATGCGACGGCAAGGGCGGTGCCTGCCACGAACAGCCAGTAGGACAGGTTGTTGAGACGCGGGAAGGCCATGTCCGGGGCGCCGATCATCAGCGGCATGAAATAGTTGCCAAAGCCGCCGAACAGCGCCGGAATCACCACGAAGAACATCATCAGCACGCCATGGGCGGTGATGAGGACGTTCCACAGATGGCCGTTCGGGGTGCAGTCTTCGGTGGCGGCAGCGGCAAGGCGCGCACCTTCCAGACACATGTACTGCACACCCGGTTCCATCAGCTCGAGCCGCATGTAGACCGTGAACGAGACCGAAATCAGCCCGACGATCGCCGCGGTGAACAGATAAAGGATACCGATATCCTTGTGGTTTGTTGACATGAACCAACGGGTGAAGAACCCGCGGTTGTCATGCCCATCGTGGCCATGTGTGGCTGCGTCGGCCATGCTCGACTCCCGTTCCCTGAGTTTTGATCCCCCGACATGCAGATGCCGGAGGATCTGTTCCGTCCTCTTTTTAGAATGTCGCCCGATGCTCGGCAATGACCGACAATGCCGCAGCTGTGCATTTTTCCGGAAACGACGGGTCCGGAGACTACTCGGAAACCGAAATCAGATAGGCCACGATGTCTTCGCCCCCGCGCGCGAGCTTGAAGGTCATGTTCGAGCGGGCGCCGGAATCGCCGAGGTGATCGCGGATGAAGGCGGTCGGATCGGCCAGATAGGGGATGATGTTCTCTTCGTCCCAGACCAGCCCGGCCTCGCCTGCGGCGACCAGCGCTGGCGAATAGCGGAAGCCCTCTTCGGTGCCGGCAGTGCGGCCGATCACTCCGTAGAGGTTGGGGCCGGTGCGGCCACCCTTGAAAATCTCGGTCCCGTCATCGGCCACGATCATGTGGCAGGCGCGGCATTTGTTGAACTCGCGTTCGCCCTTGGCCGGGTCGCCTTCGGCAAGGACAGGGGTTGCGAGAGCAGCGAGACCGGCAAGCAGGGTTATCCTGAGCATTCGATTCCTCGTAGGTCATGGCGTCCCGAAAGTGGGCGCCGGGTCAGGTTACATGGAGCGGGGCGCCGGCGGCAACTGCGACGAAAGGCCGTCTGCGCCGAAGCGCCGATCGAAAGCCCGGCGCAGGGCAAGATCGAGATCCGCCATGCTGACCGGCAGCCCGAGATCGACAAGACTCGTCACCCCGCGATCTCGGATTCCGCAGGGCACGATGCCGTCGAAATGCGACAGATCGGGATCGTGGTTGATCGCGATGCCGTGGAAACTGACCCATCGGCGCAGCTTGATCCCGATTGCGGCAATCTTGTCTTCGCGCAGGCTGCCATCCGCGGCAGGGGGGTGGTCGGGTCGCTCGACCCAGACGCCGACGCGGCCCTCGCGCCGCTCTCCCTTGACGTTGAACTCGGCCAGCGTGTCGATCACCCAGCCCTCGAGCGCGCAGACGAACCGGCGCACGTCCCGGCCCCGCGCGTTGAGGTCCAGCATGACATAGGCGATCCGCTGCCCCGGCCCGTGATAGGTGTACTGCCCGCCGCGCCCTGCCGAATGAACCGGGAAGCGGTCCGGATCTGTCAGATCAGCAGGATCAGCCGAGGTGCCGGCGGTATAGATCGGCGGATGCTCCAGCAGCCAGACGGCTTCGGGCGCCGTGCCAGCGCTGATTGCAGCCACCCGTTCCTCCATCGCGGCGAGCGCGGTCTCATAGGGAACGAGGCCCTCCCAATGACGCCATTCTACCATGATCCTGTCTCCGTCCGTCTTGCTGGCCGTTGCTTTGCGGGCCTGTGCGATCCTCTCGGCAAATGCAAGCGAGCCTTCTCGTCTTTTGTCGCTTTTTTCCTCTTCACATCCGCGAACCGCTCGGCTAAGACCCGCTTCACCAAGCCAGATGTGCGGTCGTGGCGGAATTGGTAGACGCGCAGCGTTGAGGTCGCTGTGGGGTAACTCCCGTGGAGGTTCGAGTCCTCTCGACCGCACCATTGGCTGGGGTAGGCGCTGCCTCCCCGGCCTTTTTCTTATTCCCGTCATCAATACGCTGCTGCAAGGGCCGAAACTGCACGCGATGGCCTGGCGGCCTTGGCGTGATCCCGTCGCCGTCCACGCCGCGGGGCCGGCACCAGCCGCACGCGAAATCAGTGGCTGCCATGTGCAGACCATCCGGGCATCGACCCAAAGGCGCAGATCGGCCCGTTGCGGTGTTTCAGATTCAGCCGAGCAGCGCCAGCCACGCCCAGGCGGTCAGGATCGTCAGCACCGTGCCGATCAGAACGGCCGAGGCCGCGACACGCCGCGCCGCGCCATACATGTTCGCAAAGACATAGGCATTCACGCCCGGCGCCATGGCTGCAGTGACCACGGCGGCACGCAGCTGATCGAGGCTCAGCCCAAGGCCACGACCCATGAACCAGGCGATGGCCGGGTGCAGCACCAGCGACACGGCCACAACGAACAGGATGGCGCGCAGATCGCCTTCGGGGCGGTAGCGATAGAGAACTCCGCCAAGCCCGAACAAGGCGGCCGGCAGCGCAGATCGGGCGATCAGCGCCACAGCGTCCCACAGGGCGGCGGGCACCGGCACCCCACCGAGGTTGACGATGAAGCCAAGCGTGATGCCGATCACCAGCGCATTGCTGAACATCGATCGCAGCACACGGGGCGCAAGGCTACGCAGGTTGCCGCCACGATTGCGCGCAATCTCCATCGCCGTGATGCCAAGCGCATAGCAGAAGGGCGAGTGGATCGCGATGATGGCATAGTTCGCGGCAAGCGCATCCGGACCATAGGCCCTTTCGCTGATGGGAAGCCCAAGCAGCAGCGAGTTGGAGAACAACCCGCAGAAGCCGATTGCGACGCTGTCCTCCCAGCTTCGCCCGAAGATCCAGCGTGCGCCGGCCAGGGCCACGAAAAAACCGGCGGTCGCGCCGCTGTAGAAGCTCAGCAATAGGCGCGGATCGAAGTTCTGGTCCAGATCAAGCCGGGCGATGGCCGTGAACAGCAGGCAGGGAATGGCAAAGTTCTGGGTGAACTTCATCAGCCCTTCGATGCCGGCGTCGCTGAACCATTTGCGCCACAGCGCCAGGTAACCAAAGCCGATCAGGAGGAATACGGGCAGGATGACCTGGATCAGTGCCTGCATGTCAGATGTCGTAGCTTACGGTCAGGCCATCGTGGGCAGGGATTATGTGATCGGGTGTTTCGGCGGCGACCGTGTCGTAATCAAGATCGATGTGCATATTGGTCAGGATCGCGCGCCGAGGGGCGGCGCGCGCGATCCACTGCAGCGTCAGGTCCAGATGCGCATGGGTGGGATGCGGCGTCCGGCGCAACGCATCGACGATCCAGCAGTCAAGTCCTTCCAGAACCGGCCAGCTCGCCTCGGGAATGGCCACGGCGTCGGGCAGATAGGCCAGGTCGGCGATCCGGAACCCGAGCGCCTGGACCGATCCGTGATCGGCGATGAACGGGGTCAGCGTGATGGCGCCACCTGCGCCGTTTATGGTCAGCGGCCCGTGGATCGTGTGCAGGTCAAGAATGGGCGGGTAGGGGGAGCCGGCCGGTTGCACGAAGGCATAGCCGAAGCGGTTGAGCAGCGCCTCTTGCGTCGCCCCATCCGCCCAGACGGGCAGGCGGGCGCGCATGTTGAAGACGATCTGGCGCAGATCGTCGATGCCATGCATGTGATCAGCATGCGAATGGGTATAAACCACCGCATCCAGCGTGCCCACGCCCGCGTCCAGCAACTGGGAACGCATGTCGGGCGTCGTGTCGATCAGAACCCGCGTGGCGCCCTCGGCCGTTTCGCGCGACACCAGAAGCGAACAGCGCCGCCGGTGGTTGCGGGGATTGGCCGGATCGCAGGCCCCCCAATGGCCGCCCAGGCGGGGCACCCCGCCAGACGATCCGCACCCGAGGATGGTGAAAGAAAGCCGCGCCATCACTGGCCGGCCAAGGGATGCGCCGGCGCGCCCAGCGTCGCTTTCCGGAACAGCCGGTCAAAATTCGTCGAGGTCAGGCGCGCGAAGCTGTCGTAATCCATGTTGAACACCTCGGCGCCCGCGCGGGCGGTGAATGCCGTGAAGGCGGGTTCATTGCGTTTGCCGCGATGCGGCGGTGGCGCGAGGTAGGGGGCATCGGTTTCAAGCAGGATGCGATCGGGCGGTGCAGCAGCAAAGATGGCGCGCAGTTCATGCGAACGCGGAAAGGCCGTGATCCCCGACATCGACAGGTAGAAGCCGAGATCCAGCGCCGCCTGCGCCAGCTCTGCCCCGGAGGAGAAGCAATGCATCACGCAGTCATAGGCGCCGGCGCGGTGTTCCTCGGTCAGGATCCGGGCCATGTCCTCGTCGGCGGCACGCGCATGGATGATCAGGGGCAAGCCGGTCTGGCGCGCGGCCTCGATGTGGATGCGCAGGCTTTCCTGCTGCACCGAAGCGCTTTCGGCGGTATAATGGTAATCCAGACCGGTTTCACCGATCCCGACGAATTTCGGATGGGCGGCAAGGGCAACCAGTGCCTCGACCGTTGCCATGGGTTCTTCCGCCGCGCTCATCGGATGGGTGCCGGCGGCATAGAAGACAGCGGCATGCGCCTCGGCAATGGCCCGCACCTGCGGTTCCTGCCGGAGTCGGGTGCAGATCGTGACCATCCGGGTCACGCCCGCCGCCTGGGCCCGCGCGATGACCCCCGGCAGATCCGAGATGAGTTCGGGGAAGTCCAGATGGCAGTGGCTGTCGACGATTTCGGCTCTGTTCCCGGCTGTCATCCGCTGCCCTTCAACTGGCGCCGGCCGGATCAGGCCCCTTGGCGCATCGGCGCGCCAAGCTGCGCCGCCGTTTCATCAACTTTGAAAACCATATCAAGCAGAAGCGCGGCAGGGTCAAGGTTCACCGCCCGTGCATGGCGGGCCCGCGCACCCAGCGTCTGGTGCAGATCCGCCCATCGGCGCGCGGCAGCCGCATCGGGAGACAGGCGCGCAAGCAGCGCGGCCTCACCGGACGCGGCCTCGGTCCTGGGCGGGCCGGCGACACCCGCCCGCGCAAGACGGGACAGGAACAGGTCGAAAAGCGTCAGCATCAGGTCAAGCCGTGGCTCGGCCGCACGCCCGGTGACACTGTCGGCCAGCGCAAGCGCGCGCGTGCGGTCAAGCCGGGGCAGGGTGCCAAACAGTGCGACCAGCGCCGCATAAAGCCTGAGCCCGTCAAGGTTCGCGAGGCGGATTGCCTCGCCCACCGAGCCGGCAGCGAGTTCCGAAAGCGCGGCAGGATCGTCGGTCGCGGTCCCGGCTGCAGCAAGCGCCGCACGCATGTCCTCGGGGGGCAGCACACCAAGCCGCAATTCCCGGCAACGCGACCGGATCGTCGGCAGCAACCGCGAGGGTTGATGGCTGACCAGCAGCATCGTCACGCCGGCGGGCGGCTCTTCCAGAACCTTCAGAAGCGCGTTGGCGGCGTTGACGTTCATGTCATCGGCAGCATCGACAATCACCACCCGGCGGCCGCCGTCCGCGGCGGACAGGCCGAAGAAGCCCTTGAGTCGCCGCACTTCATCCACCGTGATGACCGTCTTCAGCCGCTTCTTGTCATCATCCCACGCCCGGCGCAGCGCGAAGAGCCGCGCTTCGGACTGGGCCGCGATGCGCCGGCTGACGGGATGATCCGCGGCCACATCAAGGCTGTCGCCGCCCGCATCGGCCAGAAGAAACCGCGCGATCCGCCAGGCAAGCGTGGCCTTGCCCACCCCACGGGGACCGGTGATCAGCCAGCCGTGGTGGAGCCGGCCCTGCCGCCAGGCATCAAGAAAGACTGCCTCGGCCGCCCTCTGACCCAGAAGGCCGACGGTATCGCGCGGGTGGGGGGCGCCTTCGACGCGGTCAGGTTCGGGGATATCGTTCATTCAAGTGCCGCCTGGGCAAGCGCGGCGACCTCGGCGGCGATCGCGTCGATATCCCGATTGCCGTCCACGAGACGACAGCGTTCGGGAAACTCCCGCGCGAGCGCGCGAAAACCGGTTGCAAGCCGGGTCTGAAACGCGAGGCCGAGGTCTTCGAACCGGTCCTCGCCCGAGTTTCGTGCCAAGCCCCGGGCCAGGGCCGCGCCCGGTTCCACATCGATGATAAGCGTCAGATGCGGCTCGGTTCCGATCATCGCGTCGTGGAGGCGATCAACCAGCGCGCGCAGATCACCGCGCGCTGCCCCCTGATAAACCCGTGTGCTGTCGGCAAAGCGGTCCGAGATCACGGTGCTGCCGGCGATCAGCGCCGGTTCAACCGTCTTTTCGAGATGATCCCGCCGTGCGGCCGTGAACAGAAGGATCTCGGTCTCGGCCGACCAGCGGCTCGCATCGCCCTGCACCAGAAGGCGGCGGATTTCCTCGGCGCCGGGCGAACCGCCTGGTTCACGGGTCAAAAGGACGTCGCGGCCCGCGGCACGCAGGCGTTCAGCCAGGGCGCGAGCCTGGGTGGTCTTGCCCGATCCGTCGATGCCCTCGAATGTGATGAAGCGGCCGGTGCGCAAGGTCAGAACCCGGCCTCGCCCGCCGCGCGGCGCAAGAGCACCCCCGAGGCAGTGCGCAACCTGGCCACAAAGCCGCCTCGCTCGACGGCCCGACTTGCAACCAGCGGGATGCGCAATTCGCTCATCTCGGGGTGGCTGATCACCAGTTCCGCAAGCCGCTGCCCTTGCGCGATCGGCGCCTGAACCGGACCATGATAGACGATCTGCGCCTCGAGCCCGTCCTGAACGAGCGCCGGCACCAGCACCTGGCGGTCGCTATCCACCGTCAGGCCGACGCGGGTTTCCTCGCCCAACCAGACCTCGGCCTCGCCGATCTGCTCACCGGCGCGGGCGACCGTTTTCTGCACGAACTGCCGGAAGGCCCAGTTGACGATCCGCTCGGCCTCTTCGGCGCGTTCCTGATCCGACTGCAGCCCGGTGATCACGAAGATCACCCGCCGGTCGCCCTGAACCGCCGATCCCACAAGGCCATAGCCGGCTTCCTGGGTGTGGCCGGTCTTCAGGCCATCGGCGCCGATATCCAGCCGGAACAGCGGGTTGCGGTTGAAGCGGTTGCTGGGCGCGCGGTCCTTGTAGTCATATTCCCGTTCGTTGAAGAACTTGTATTCCTCGGGAAAGTCGTTGATCAGGTGCATGGTCAGGATGCCGAGATCGCGCATCGACATGCGGTGCCCATCGGCCGGCCAGCCTGAGGAGTTCTTCAGGGTCGTGTTGACCATCCCGAGCGCCTGTGCGCGTTCAGTCATCAGCCGTGCGAAGGCCTCTTCGCTGCCCGCGAGCCCTTCTGCCACCACCACACAGGCATCGTTGCCGGAATTCACGATGATCCCGAGGATCAGCTCGTGCACCGTGGGCCGGTCCATCTCGTTGAGAAACATGGTCGAGCCGCCCATGTTGCGCGCGCGGGTGGACACGCTGAAGGTCGTGTCCATCGTGACCCGCCCGTCACGCAATGCCTCGAACAGCATGTTGAGTGTCATCAACTTGGACATCGAAGCCGGCGGTAGCGCCTCGTCCGCGTTCTTGTCCAGAAGCACGGTGCCGGTGGTCTGATCCACCACATAGGCTGCGGTTGCGCGGGTTTCGAACGCGGCCTGTGCCGGGATGGCTGCGCCAAGGGCTGCGAGGGCAAGGACAAGCAGGGGAAGAAGGCGTTGGAACATGGGTGTGGTCGTTCACTTTCTATGACTGTCACGCCGGCCATCGGCAGCAGAAAACGCATCAGACGCAAGCCGATTGCGCCTTTGTCGCCTCACTCTGTCAAGTCCCGGGCCAGTGTCGTTGCCCGGGGTTTTCCGGACGGAAGGGATCATAGCCTGCCCGGGCGGTCAAGAAAAGCCGATGCTCGGCGCGGCTTCCGCCTTCGCCTTCACTTCTTTGTTGCGGCAGACCCCGCCTTCTGCGGCTTGGGCGGATCCCGCGCTGGGGGGTTTCAGAATCACATGCCGGCCGCTATGTCGCGTGCCATTGGCAAGGGCCTGATGCGGAAGCGTGGCAGAGTGGTCGATTGCACCGGTCTTGAAAACCGGCGACGGGCAACCGTCCGTGAGTTCGAATCTCACCGCTTCCGCCAGTTTTCGCCGTAACGGGCCGCAATCCTTAAGTCGTGACGGAGCCTCGGATCTGCACTCGCGCCATTGCCGCGGCGCCCGAATGTGCGGATGCAGAACCGATCGATCGTCCGGCCGAGCCGTCATCCGGGTTGTGCCGAGTGGCTTGCTGGCCCTGTGCAGTGCGCAAAGCAGTTTGCGCTCCGATCAATGGATCCAGCTCAACCCCGGGCCGCGTGCCGCGTTGTCATCACCGAGGCTGCGAGGCACCCGCACCACGCGCGTGACGTCGTAAAACGGGCACGGTTTTCCCGCGCTTCCAGAAGACCCTGCAGCCTGACTCTTTCGGTCTGCAAAAGCTCAACGATCTCGCGGGGCGTTACGGCGCGCAGTCTCGATATCCGTTCTCTCGTCCGGTCGTCTTTCCCGTAGTCCAGGCGATCGACCCTTTCCCGCGTTGCTCCGATGGTTGTGGGGGTGGCGCTGGTGTGGCGCCGACACCTATCGCCGCGTTTCCGTATCGGGCGGTGGTGTCACCCGACCGAACCCTTCACTGCTGCAGTCCGAAGCGCCTGCCGCGACCGCAGGCAGGCAAGTCGCAGAGCAGGGGGGGCGCGTGTCGCGGCGGGGGCGAAGGGCGATGAGGATCAGGGGTTGCAGGCACCGAGGTGTGGCGGGGCTGTGACGGAGCAAAGAAACCCGCAGCGGCGTGTTGCGGAGCGGTCTGCGCCAGCTATCTGCTTCTGCTGGAACGGTCGTCACCCTTCGGAATCAGGAGACCCTGGATGAATGCCTTCATCGAAACGACTGCGTGGCACGTCATTGGTGCCATTGCGGCCGTGCTGCTGCTCGCTGGCGGGGCGACGGCTCAGACCTCGGGCGGCTTTGCCTTTTCGCTGCGCGGGGGGGTTGAGGTTGCGCCCGACTACTTCGGCTCCGAGAGCTATGGTGTCGGCCCGGATATCGGTTTTGCGTTCGGCTCGCTTTCACTTCCCAACGGCCTTGTCATCGGCACGCCCGGATCGCAGCCTTTCGACGAGGGCAGGATCCTGCGCGGATCGTTCCGCTATATCAAGAAACGCACTGCCGACGATCATCCCGAACTTTTCGGGCTCGAGGATATCGATGGTGCGCTCGAAATCGGCATCGGCGTCGGCTATGTCGGTCCCGACTGGCGGGTGTTCGGCAACCTTCGTTATGGTGTCATCGGGCACGAAAGCCTGGTTGGAGAACTTGGTTTCGACTCGCTCTTCCGGATTTCGGACGCCCTTCTGATTCACGCGGGCCCGCGGGTCGATCTTGCCAGCAGCCGCTTTACCCGCACCTATTTCGGCGTGTCCGAGGCCGAGGCGGTCGCTTCGGCCTTCGATGCCTACCGGCCTTCGGGCGGGGTGGTTTCGGTGGGGCTTGAGCTGGGGATGCGCTATGCCTTCAATGACCGATGGGCCTTGGTGGGAACGGCCAGCTGGGACCGTCTTCAGGGTGATGCGCGACGCTCGCCCATCACCCGCCAGGGGAGCGAGGATCAGTTCGGCGTGACGCTGGGTCTGTCTCGCAGCTTTCAGCTGGGCGGCTGAGCCGCGGCCATGCCCGATGCCTGCGCGGCGGTCCGACCATCCCGACACGACAAGCGACCAAGGCCGCAGGTGGATCGGACCCGCACGGGATCGCGTTCGGCAAGGGGCGGTAGCCGTGCATGGGGCGGAGCCCCTTCGCTGTCGGGGCCGCGTTCCTGGGGGCGCCCGCGCTGGTGATCCGGCGTCAGGTGGTTCGTTGCGCAGCCGTGCCGGGCGCCCCCGCAGCGACGACGCTGCGCCCCTCGGGCCGCCCGCGCATCATCCGTCGCTTGCCGATGCGTCCGGTGCGGTTGGCCGGATTGCGGCAGCCGGCCTGCCGGTGGACGCCGGTTCGAGGTGAAGGTGGGCGTCTGTTGAAGCTCTGCGCGATTGTGGTGACGATGCAGATCGCGCCGGGCGGCGGCAGTCCCGCCCGGCCCTGGCGCCTTTCGTCGTGTCGCTTCTGGCGATGGGCACGGCCCGTGCTTGGTGCCAGACGTCGGAACTGGCGCGGCGCGCTTTTGCCCGGCTGGCACTTCTGCGGTTCAGCTGGCAGGACATGAGCCGCGGTGAAGGTCCGGGAAGGCGCCGCGAACCAGACGCGGACGACTCTCGTGGACCGGCTACCGCGCACCGCGCCCTCACGGGAATGCGGTGCGAGACGCCAATCCCGCCAAGGTCACGTCCGCCTTGAAATGCCCGAGGAACGGCCCGCAGTCGCCTGCCGTTACGGAAATGCCGGTGTCTCAGGCGTTGAACAGGAAGTGCAGGACATCGCCGTCCTTCACCTCATAGCCCTTGCCTTCAACCCGCATCTTCCCGGCTTCCTTGGCGCCCTGTTCGCCGTTCAGCGTGACATAATCGTCATAGCCGATCGTCTCGGCGCGGATGAAGCCGCGTTCGAAATCACCGTGGATCACGCCGGCGGCCTGCGGGGCGAGGGTTCCCTTGCGGATCGTCCAGGCGCGGGCCTCTTTCGGGCCGACGGTGAAGTAGGTCTGCAGGCCCAGAAGCGCATAGCCCGCCCGGATCAGACGGTCGAGTCCTGGCTCTTCCAGCCCCATCTCGCCAAGGAACATCTCGGCCTCCTCGCGGTCAAGCTGGCTGATCTCCTCCTCGATCCGGGCCGAGATCACCACATGGGCCGCACCTTGCGCTGCGGCCATTTCGGCCACGCGCGCGGTCTGGGCATTGCCGGAGGCTGCGCTCGCTTCCTCGACATTGCAGACGTAGAGCACGGGCTTGGCGGTCAGAAGCTGCAACATCGACCAGGACTTGCGGTCCTCTTCGTCGATGGCAACGGTGCGCGCGGGCTTGCCGTTTTCCAGCGCGGCGAGGGCGGCACGCAGCAGGCGGTCCTGGGCAAGCGCTTCCTTGTCGCCGCCCTTCAGCTTGCGCGCAAGGTTTGCAAGGCGGCGTTCGATGCTTTCCAGATCGGCAAGCATCAGCTCGGTCTCGATCGTCTCGGCATCGGCCACCGGATCGACGCGCCCCTCGACATGGGTGATGTCGCCATCCTCGAAGCAGCGCAGCACATGGGCAATGGCATCGCATTCGCGGATATTGGCCAGAAACTGGTTGCCGAGGCCCTCGCCCTTGGATGCACCGCGAACAAGCCCCGCGATATCCACGAAGGTCATGCGCGTCGGGATGATCTGGCGCGAGCCGGCAATCGCCGCCAGCCGGTCAAGCCGCGCGTCCGGAACGGCGACCTCGCCCACGTTCGGCTCGATCGTGCAGAACGGAAAGTTCGCCGCCTGTGCCGCCGCCGTCCGCGTCAGCGCGTTGAAGAGCGTCGATTTGCCCACATTCGGCAAGCCCACAATCCCCATCTTGAAGCCCATGACGCACCCTTTCCCGTTCAGCGGATCTGCGGCGCATCTAGGGGGCGGGGTGGGGCAAGGTCAAGCGCGGGCGCCCGAGGTTCTGCGGACTTGCCATTGATTTTCGGCCCGCCATGCCGCAAACCCGCTGAAACAGCGACGGGGCGGGGCGCCATGACCAGAATCGACGACACTTTCGCAAGGCTGCGGACCGAGGGCCGGAAGGCCTTCGTTTCCTACATCATGGCAGGTGATCCGGACGTGGAGACCTCGCTTGCCATCATGAAGGGCCTGCCGGGGGCGGGGGTGGATGTGATCGAACTGGGGATGCCCTTCACCGATCCGATGGCCGATGGCTCGACCATCCAGCTTGCCGGCCAGCGCGCGCTTGAAGGCGGGCAGACGCTGGAGAGAACCCTGCAGATGGTGCGGGACTTCCGCCAGGGCGATGACCGGACGCCGATCGTGATGATGGGCTATTACAACCCGATCTACAGCCGCGGCGTGCAGCGTTTCCTGGCCGAGGCCCGCGAGGCCGGGATCGACGGGCTGATCATCGTCGATCTGCCCCCGGAAGAGGATGACGAACTGTGCCTGCCGGCGCAGGCGGCGGGGCTCAACTTCATCCGTCTGGCCACGCCAACCACGGATGCCAAGCGCCTGCCCACCGTGCTGCGCAATACCAGCGGCTTTGTCTACTATGTCTCGATCACCGGCATCACCGGCGCCGCGGCGGCGCAGGCGGCCGATGTCGCGCCGGAAGTTGCACGGATCAAGGCGGCGACCGATCTTCCCGTGATCGTGGGCTTCGGCATCACTACGCCCGAATCCGCGCAGGCGATTGCCGGGGTGGCCGATGGCTGTGTCGTCGGCTCGGCCATCGTCAAGCTGATCGGCGAGGGGCGGTCGGTCGCGGATGTGCTGGCGCATGTCCGGGCGCTGGCGGCGGGCGCCCACCGCGCCTGACGCCTGCTGATCCGTCGAAAGGGCCCGCCACTGCGCGGGCCTTTTTCACGGGGCCACCACCAGATGCTGCTGCCCATTGCGTGAACAGGCACCGATTGGTAATCATAATTGACCAGTTGCACCGAAAGAGCATCCATGCCCGTCATCACCTGCATTGAAGACCTTCGCCAGATCTATCAGCGTCGCGCCCCCCGGATGTTCTATGACTATGCTGAATCCGGCAGCTGGACCGAACAGACCTTCCGGGAAAATACCACCGATTTTGCAAAGATCCGGCTTCGGCAACGCGTGGCTGTGGACATGCTGAACCGGTCCACCCGCTCCACGATGATCGGCGAAGAGGTGGCGATGCCGGTGGCGCTTGCGCCGGTGGGGCTGACGGGCATGCAGCATGCCGATGGCGAGATCCTTGCCGCTCGCGCGGCCGAGGCCTTTGGCGTGCCCTTCACGCTCTCGACGATGTCGATCTGTTCCATCGAGGATGTCGCCGCGCATACGACCAAGCCGTTCTGGTTCCAGCTTTACGTGATGAAGGATCAGGATTTTGTCAGCCGGACGCTGGCGCGGGCCAAGGCAGCGGGGGTTTCCGCGCTGGTGCTGACGCTTGATCTGCAAATCCTCGGCCAGCGCCACCGTGATCTCAAGAACGGCCTTTCTGCGCCGCCCAAGCTGACGCTGCCCACGATGATGAACCTCGCGACCAAATGGCGCTGGGGCATGGGGATGCTGGGCACCAAACGGCGGTTCTTCGGCAATATCGTTGGCCATGCCAAGGGCGTGGCCGATGCCTCGTCGCTGTCCAGCTGGACGGCCGAGCAGTTCGACCCGCAGCTCGACTGGTCCAAGGTTGCGCGGCTGAAAGAGGAGTGGGGCGGCAAGCTGATCCTCAAGGGGATCCTCGATGCCGAAGATGCCCGCATGGCCGCCGAAGTGGGGGCGGACGCGATCATCGTCTCGAACCACGGCGGGCGGCAGCTTGACGGGGCGCTGTCGTCGATCCGGGTACTGCCCTCGATCCTCGACGCGGTGGGGGACCGGGTCGAGGTGCATCTTGATGGCGGAATCCGCTCGGGTCAGGATGTGCTCAAGGCCGTCGCGATGGGGGCACGCGGCACCTATATCGGGCGTGCCTTCGTCTATGGGTTGGGGGCCCTTGGCCAGGCTGGCGTCACCCGCGCGCTTGAAGTGATCCACCGCGAGCTTGATATCTCGATGGCGCTCTGCGGCGAGCGTGACGTCCATGACCTGGGGCGCCACAATCTACTTGTGCCAAAGGATTTCGAGGGGGAGTGGCACTAGGGCTTGAGGCGATAGCCGGTCCGGAACCAGTACCAGCACAGCGCCAGCAGGGCTGTGGTGAAGGCGCCGCAGACGGCCAGGCCGATTTCCGGCGCGCTGTCGGACCGGCCGATCACCCCATAGCGAAGCCCGTCGATCAGGTAGAAGATCGGGTTCCAGTGGGTGATCGTGCGCATCGGCTCGGGCAGCGTCTCCACCGAATAGAAGGTGCCTGACAGGAACGACAGCGGCGTGACGATGAAATTCGTGATCGCGGCCATCTGGTCGAACTTGTTGGCAAAGACGCCTGCGATGATGCCGATGGCCGACAGCATCGCGGCCCCCAGCAACACGAAGCCCAGGGCCCAGAGCGGATGCGCGATGCCCATCCCGAGCGCGAGCACCATGACCAGCCCGATTGCCAGCGCGACGAAGAGGCCCCGCGCGATCCCGCCGGCCACATAGCCCGCGACGAGTTCGCCAGCCGAAAGCGGCGGCATCAACGTGTCGACGATGTTGCCCTGCACCTTCGAGATGACGATCGAGGATGATGTATTGGCAAAGGCGTTCTGGATCACCGTCATCATCAGGATGCCGGGGGCAAGAAACTGGATGAAGGGCACGCCCATCACCTCGCCGCGTGAAGGGCCGATTGCCAGCGCAAAGACCGCAAGGAACAGACCGGCCGTCATCAGCGGCGCCGCAAGCGTCTGCGACCAGACGGTCAGGAAGCGCAGGATCTCGCGCATCGCCAGCGTTTTCATGCCCAGCCAGTTGATCCGGCCAAAGCGGCGTACCCCCATCTCGATCGGTTGCCGTCCCAGGTCCTGGCCACTCGGTTGCATCACATGCCCCTTTGTCTTGAATTCGCGGTCCGGTGCTTGTATCTCGGACCGTCCCGACTAAAATAGGGGCTTAACAGATTTCTCCAAGGTGATGCGGCCGTGCAGGTCGCCGCCCGGGATGAGCAGAAACCCGGAGGCCATGAATGTCCTGGACCGACGAGCGCGTCGAGACGCTCAAGAAGATGTGGGCGGAAGGCCAGAGCGCCAGCCAGATCGCCAAGGAGCTTGGCGGGGTGACGCGTAATGCCGTCATTGGCAAGGTCCACCGGCTGGGCCTCTCGAACCGCGTTGGCGGTGCCGGAAAGCCTGACGAAGATCTGGCCGAACCTGTGGCTGCGGCCGCCGCACAGCCTGAACCTGCCGCAGCGCCACGTCCGGCGGCCGCGCCCCGGCCGGCGCCGCAGCCGCAGCGCGTGGAGCCCGCTTCCGAACCCGTCCGCGCCGAGCGGGAAGAGCCGCGCGTCGCACCGCCGGTGCCACAACCCGCGCGGCGCGTGATCGTGCCGGCAGGCCAACCGCTGCCGCCGCAGCCCTCGGCGAACGAAATCAGCCCCGAGGCGCTGGCTTCGGTGCGCGAGGTGGAGAAGAAGGCGCGCCGGCTCACGCTCATGGAACTGACCGAACGGACCTGCAAATGGCCGATCGGCGACCCGGCGACCGAGGATTTCTGGTTTTGCGGTCTGCCAAGCCAGGCGGGCAAGCCCTATTGCGACGCTCATGTCGGGGTGGCGTTCCAGCCGATGTCATCGCGGCGCGACCGCCGCCGCTGAGCTGCCCAAAGGAAAATCGGCGTCGCTTGGGGTTAGCCGGTGCGGCTCATGCTCTCGGCGAGGTCGGCATGCCGGCCGCCCAAGCAGTTGCACCACCGGGTTTTCGGAATCCGTTCCTTCCTCTCGGCCCGCCTTGGCGGGTCGCCCGGCCCGTGGGTGCCCGCGGCGGGCGGGGAACAACGCCGCGGGGGGAAGTCCGGATGCCGCCTGCGCGCAGCCGCGATGCGGCCGGGCCGCAAAGGTCGTGCCAGGTCCCTGGTCGGGGTGACCGTGCCTTCGCCGGTTCGGCATCGAAAGCAGCGCAACCCCGGCTTTCCGGCTGCGAGTGGCGGTCCGTTCACAGCAGGGGTCAGGATGGCCAGGCCAAGATCATCCGCTGCCGACCTCCTCGTTGGCGCGGCCGATGCCTGTGCCAGAGCGTGCGGGGCGCGCCCGGCGCAACAGGGCGCGCCCGCAAATTTCCGATCCGCGTGCGTGGTGGTGCGGTCATGTCACTGAAGGATCACTTCATCAGCGTGGTTCCGCGACCGGTCGCCCGGTTCATGTGGAGTGCTCGGGACGCCGGCCCGTGCGAAGGTCCGGCGGGGCGCAGGCGTCGGTGGCCTGCGGGCAGGTGCAGGTCCCTGCGGCCCCGCGTCAGTTGCCGCCCAACAGACGCCCCAGCCCGCGTCTCACCTCGTTTTCCAGCAGCCGCCGGGCCTCTTCTTCCAGAGCGCGGCGGGCGGTGTCTTCCAGCGGCTCGCCCTCGCGCGCCTCGACGCCGAGCTCCTCCAATCGGCGCCGCGCCTCGGCTTCGGCGCGTGCTTCAAGGGCGCGGCGTTCTTCTTCGGCGCGACCGCGGGCGATCCCCTCGAGGTCAAGGCGGATCCTCGGATCGGCCCAGGGCCCGTCGATCAGGAAGGGAACACGCAGGCCGCCGCTGCCATCTTCCCGGGCAAGCGCAGTGGTCACCAGACGGTAGTCAAGCTGCTGCGGCCCGAGGTCGATCCGCCCGCTTCCCGTCGCCTGCATCAGCGGCGCCGAGAAGGCAAGATCGTCGTTGCGCAAGACGCCCTCGGCGATGGTGAAGCTGCCGGTGATCCTGTCGAAGATCGTGCGCGACCCTTCGCCGACATAGGACATGTCCAGCCTGCGCAGCATGCCGACCAGATCAAGCCCGACGATCGCACCCTGTCCCAGTGCAAACGCACCCTCGCCCGAGAGGCTGGCCATGATCGCCGCAACCGAAGGGCCCGAGCCAAGAAACCGGAGCCTGCCGCTGAGCGGGGCAATCAGTCGATCCTGCCCGACGAGGGTGGCAAGCAGCGGCTGCATCCCGATCTCCGATGCGACAAGGTTGCCCCCGACCGACAGCGCGCCGCGCCCGTTGATCACGAACTCGCCGCCCAGAGTGCCGTCCAGAAGCTGAATCTCCTGCAGGTCCAGAACGGCGCGCGCCGCATCAAGCCTTGCGCGGATCTGTACCGGGCCCGCCTGCAGCTCGCCCAGCCGGAGACTTTGCGCGGAGAGGCGCAGATCGGCATCCAGCCAGGCAAGGGGCGCGATATCGATGGGGGTTGTGGACCATCCCCGCGCTGCTGGCGCCGCCCCGGCGGCCGAGCCAGGAGCCGGCGCCACCGGACCGGACGAAAAATCAAGCGCCTCGGCACTGATCGTGGCGTCGAGGAACGGCCGGTCCGCGCCGGGATGCAGCTGTGCGTCAAGCCGAAAGCGGTTCGCGCTCAAAGTCACTGTCGCATCCCGAAGACCGAGCGTTCCTGTCCGCGTCCGGTTCAGAGTGCCAACCAGCCGCATCGGTCCTGCCGCTGCCGCAGGCAGGGCGACGTCGGGCTGTCCGAAGGCAGAGAGAAGACGTGCAGGGGCGGGGGCGTCGATATCGATCTGCCCCTCGGCTGCCAGATCAAGCCCGCCGCGACCACGGAAGGTCATCCGGCCCCCTGCAAACGCCATGTCAAGCGCAAGAGCCGAAGCCTGCCCCTGGATCAGCGCGGCGGGGTCGGCGATCTCGCTGCGCAGGGCAAGGGGCTGGCCTTCAAGGCGACCGCTGAGCTCGAGGCGCGCCGGGCCATCGGTGCCAGGCATCTCGAGGCGCAGATCGAGATCGTCGGCGCGCAGCACGGTATCCGACGCGCGATCCACGAAGGTGATGCGGCTGCCCGACAGCTGTGCCTCGTCGAGGGTGATCGGGCGCGCGGGGGGCTGCACGGGCGTTGCAGGGATAGCGGCCGCTGCGGCCGGTTGGGGCGCAAGGCGCCAATTCTCGCGCCCGGTGCTGTCGCGCTCCAGATGGATGTCAGCGTCGTGCAACCGAAGGCGGCGGATCACGATATCCCCGCGCCAGAGCGCGGCAAGATCGAGGCCGATGTCGATTGCGCCGGCCTGCAGCATCGGCCTCTGGCTGGCCCAGTCGGCATTGCCGATGCGCAAAGTCCCGCTGCGAAGGCCGATCACCGGCCAGATCGTGGGCTGCAACGGGCCTTCGATGGTGATCGTGCGCCCGGTTGCCGCTGCCAGGCGCTCGCTCACCGCCGTGGCGATGCGGTCACGCGGCAGCAGGAATGCCAGCGCGGCAAGCAGGATCACCGCCGTCACAAGGGTCAGCACCAATCGCAGCAGCCAGCGCATCCTCAGCCTCCGGGCAGTTTCCACGGCCGAGTGTGGCAAGACCGCCGGGGCAGCACAAGGCCGTCAGGCTGCGGGGGCCGGTTCCGGCAGGAAACGGTGCGTCGGAGGCTCCAGATGCGCCATGAAATCCGCGCACCACTGCACCACGTCATGGCTCAGAAGCCGCTTCATCATGTGGTCCCAGCGCTCGCGGCGTTCGTCCAGCGGCATTGACAGGGCGCGTTGAATGGCCTTCGCGGTGCCTTCGGCATCATGGGGATTGATCAGCAAGGCGCTGTCCAGTTCCCGCGCCGCGCCCGCGAAGCGCGACAGGACCAGAACGCCCGGATCCTCGGGATCCTGCGCGGCAACGAACTCTTTCGCCACAAGGTTCATCCCGTCCCGCAAGGGGGTGACAAGGCCCACCTTTGCCAGCCGGTAAAGACCCGCCAGCACCGGCCGCCGGATGGATCGGTTGATGTATCGCATCGGCACCCAGTCAACTGTGCCCAGCGCTCCGTTCAGCCGCCCCGCCTCGGAGGCAACGGTTTCCTGCATCGAGGCGTATTCCGGTACTTCCGACCGTGAGGCCGGGGTGACCTGCAGATAGATCACCTTGCCCATGTATTCCGGCGCACTGCGCAGGAACCGTTCATAGGCCTCGATGCGCTGGGGGATGCCCTTCGAGTAATCAAGCCTGTCCACCCCGATCAGAAGATCGCGCCCACCGAGGGACCGTGCCATTTCACGGATGCGGCGATCATCGGGGGACTTGGCGGCGATGGCGGCAAATTCTGCGGTTTCCATTCCGATCGGAAAGTCCCCCGCGACAAAGCTGCGGCCAAAGGCGCGGAACCTGCCTCCACCCAGGGGTTCGCCCACGCCTTCGCGGCGCAGGCAGCCGGCAAAGTTCTCCACATCGTAATCGGTCTGGAAGCCCACGACATCATAGGCGCAAAGCCCGCGCAGGATGGCCTCGTAAACCGGAACCGAAAAGAAGATGTCGGCGGGCGGCCAGGGGATGTGCAGGAAAAAGCCGATCCGGTTGCGCACACCGCGGCGGCGCAGTTCCTCGGCCAGCGGGATAAGGTGATAGTCATGCACCCAGATCACGTCGTCGGGTCGCAGCAGCGGCACAAGCCGGTCGGCGAACAGCCGGTTGACCCGGAAGTACCCCGCCATTTCCCGTCGCGCATATTCCGTCAGGTCGATGCGGCTGTGGCAGATCGGCCAGAGCACACGGTTGGCGAAGCCGTTGTAGTATTCAGCCACGTCGCGATCGGTCAGGTCTGTCAGCGCGTACTGGATTGCGCCGTTCTCGCGGATGCTGAGTGGCCCCGGTTCATCCTCGCCGGTCGATTTTCCCGACCAGCCCATCCAGATGCCGCCCCGTTCCCGCAACGCCGCATGCAGCGCAACCGCGAGTCCGCCTGCCGGCGGATTGCCAGCCTTGTCAGGCAGGGGAACGCGGTTGGACACGACGACCAGGCGGCTCATGGGCGGCCCTCGTGCTTGCGTCGATGCTCAGCGTTCATGGGCGATCTCCTCCAGGATCTGCCGGAGCCGCTCCGGCGTGGGAAGCGTCGCAAGCGCGGCGGTGTCTTGATCTGGAGGCGCGATGCGGATGGATGTTCCTCCCAGCGCGTTTGCCGCAGCAAACATCGCCTCGTCAGTCACATCATCCCCGATGGCAAGCGGCTTGCGCCCCGCGAAGGGCTCGCTGTCAAGGAAGGCGCGCAGCGCGCGGCCCTTGTCCTTGGCTGCAGGACGCAGTTCGACCACCATCTTACCGTGCAAAAGCTCCCAACCTTCACCTATCCGGGCCAGCTGCTTCTCCATCAACGCCGCAACCCTGTCGCGAGTTCCCTGAGCCTGGCGATAATGAAGCGCGAGGGCCGCACCCTTGTCCTCGAACAGGACGCCGGGAAGGGCCGCGGGGGCGCGGGCAAGTTCGGCGCGGATATCATCAAGGGCGGGCGGGCGGTCTGCGGGGATCAGCGTGCCGTCACTGCCGCGCCGTTCGGCGCCGTGAAGGCCGGCGATGGGAAAGCGGTGCGGGGTGAAAAGCCGGTCCGCCAGCGCCACCTGACGACCGGTGACAAGCGCCAGCGCGCCGCCAAGATGGCGGGTCAGCGCCTGCAGAACGTCTGGGAGACGCGGGGGCACCACAATGCCGTCCGGTGTTTCCGCCAGATCAAGGAGCGTTCCGTCGATGTCGAGAAACAGCGCCCATTCATGGGGCGCACGGGCCAGCGCGGCAAGCAAAGGCTCGCCCTCCGCGCCGGTCTGGGGAAAGAGGGGATCTTTGTCTGTCATGGCGAAAAGATTAGCGCGTCGCTGGCGCAACACAACCCTGAGGGTGTTTTTTCTGCACCCGGAATCGTGGCAGGCGGTCGGCGGGCGCGACGTGCGGCGTGATCGTGTCAGGGGCGTCTGAGGCCGAGCGGCGGTGGCGAGGAACGCACGGCCATTCTCTGGCCGGTTCTGTCCAGAGACGAAAAGACCCGGCGCAAGGCTGCGCCGGGTCTCTGCCATGCCGCGGGTGGCGACGGGTCGCTTATTCCGCTTCGGCGCCTTCTTCCGCATCCGCGGAACGCAGTCCCGACGGGGCAGTGATGTTGGCGATCACGAAGTTCCGGTCGATCGTGGGCTTCACACCTTCGGGCAGTTCCACGTCGCTGATGTGGATGACGTCGCCGATGTTGCGGCCGCTCAGATCAACGGTGATGTGGTCGGGGATATCCCCCGCGGTCACTTCCAGTTCGACTTCCGGGCGCACCACGGTCAGCGTGCCGCCACGTTTCAGGCCGGGCGCCTGTTCGTGGTTGATGAAATCGACATGGATGAACAGGTTGATGCGGCTTGTCCGGCGCAGGCGCATCAGATCAAGATGCGTCGGCAGGTCCTTCACCACGTCGCGCTGCACATTGCGGCAGATGACGCGCACGTCTTCCTGACCTTCGACCTTGAGGTTGAACAGGGTCGAAAGGAAGCGGCCTTGCTTCAGGCGCTTCAGAAGCGTGTTGTAGTTGATGTTGATGGGAAGCGGGTCTGCGCCGCCACCATAAACGATACCGGGTACGTAGCCCTCACGACGAGCTTGACGAGCGGCCCCCTTGCCTGTCCCCGTCCGTACCTCGGCGTGAAGATCAGGGATCTCACCAGCCATAGAGGTTCTCCTAGGTTATGCGGACATCCTCCAAGGGTGCATGCCCGCGTGAACCTGCGCCTATAGGGCAGATTCGCGGCCTTGCAAAGCCGAAATACGCAGGCGGCGGTGCGGATGTGGCATCCATGCGGCAGGCTGCGCAAGCGCCCTGCGGGCCGGGACAGATTTCACTGGACGGGACGGCAGGCGGACGATAAGGCCAGCAGCATGATCAACAGCGTTTTCCTTTCCCGCACGCTGCGACGCCGACGCACCACCCGCGTCTGACGTCCGATCCCGCGCGCGCTGCGCGCATGCCCACCCCTCTCTGATCTGATGCCGACCGCCCAAGTTGACTTGTGCCTGTGGCTTTGGCACGTCTTGGGCCTTAACAACAGGATTCCATCGCATGATCCCCTCGGTACTTCCCAATTACAACCGCGCGCCGCTGTCATTTGCAAAAGGCGAGGGCAGCTGGCTGATCACCGAGGACGGGCGCCGATTTCTGGACCTTGGCGCCGGCATCGCCGTCAACGTGCTGGGCCATGCAAACCCCGCGCTGGTCGAGGCGCTGACCGAACAGGCGGGCAAGGTCTGGCATGTGTCGAACCTTTACCAGATCCCGCAGCAGCAGGCGCTGGCGGATGCGCTGGTGCAGAAAACCTTTGCCGACACCGTCTTTTTCACCAATTCCGGCACCGAGGCGGCGGAGCTTGCGATCAAGATGGTCCGCAAGTACTGGAATGACCAGGGCGCGCCGGACCGGATCGAGATCATCGCCTTCGAGGGTGCCTTCCATGGCCGCTCGACAGGGGCGATCGCGGCTGCGGGGTCAGAGAAGATGACCAAGGGCTTCGGGCCGCTCATGCCCGGGTTTCGCCAGCTTCCCTATGGCGATCTGGAGGCGCTGAAGGCCGCGATCAGCGACCGGACCGCCGCCGTGATGATCGAGCCGGTGCAGGGCGAAGGCGGCATCCGTGTGCTGCCCGATGCGTTCCTTCGGGCACTGCGCGCGCTTTGCGATGCAACGGGCGCCCTTCTGGTCTTTGACGAGGTCCAGTGCGGCATGGGCCGGACAGGCCGCCTTTTTGCGCATGAATGGTCGGGCGTCACGCCGGATATCATGATGGTGGCCAAGGGCATCGGCGGCGGCTTCCCGCTGGGGGCGGTGCTGGCGACTGAAAAGGCGGCATCGGCAATGGGCGTGGGCAGCCATGGCTCGACCTATGGCGGCAATCCGCTGGCCTGCGCCGTGGGCGCACGCGTCATGGACATTGTCGCGGACGAGGCCTTTCTTGCCGAGGTCAGCCGCAAGGCCGGCTTCTTCCGGCAGCGGCTTGAAGGGCTGGTGGCATCGCATCCCGACGTCTTCGAGGAAGTGCGCGGCCTGGGGCTGATGCTGGGCCTCAAATGCCGGGTGCCGAACCTTGATGTGGTCAAGGCTGCTTATGACGAAGGCCTGCTGATGGTTCCGGCGGCGGATAACGTGATCCGGCTTCTGCCCGCGCTCAATATTTCGGAAGCCGATCTGGCCGAAGCGGTCGCCCGGATTGATCGCACTGCGGCACATTTCGGGGGGCAGTGACGTGAATCACTTCCTGGATATTCACACGACGACTGCGGCTGACCTGCGCGCGATCATCGACCAGGCTGCGGCAATGAAACGGGCGCGCAACGGCCTGCCCAAGGGCACGCCCGATGCCGAACAACCACTTGCCGGACGGATGGTGGCGCTGATCTTCGAGAAGCCCTCGACCCGGACGCGCGTGTCCTTTGATGTGGGCGTGCGGCAGATGGGTGGCCAGACGATGGTGCTGTCGGGCAAGGAGATGCAGCTTGGCCATGGCGAAACGATCGCCGATACCGCCCGGGTGCTGTCGCGCTATGTCGACATGATCATGATCCGCACCTTCGAGGAGACGGTGCTGCAGGAAATGGCGGAATATGCCGATGTGCCGGTCATCAATGGCCTTACGAACCGCACCCATCCCTGCCAGATCATGGCCGACATCCTGACTTACGAGGAACACCGCGGCCCCATCCGCGGCCGCAAGGTGGTATGGTCGGGCGATGGCAACAACGTCTGCGCCTCGTTCCTTCATGCGGCAGGGCAGTTCGGCTTCGACTTCACCTTCACCGGACCCGAAACGCTTGACCCGGAACCCGAGTTCGTCGCACTTGCCCGCGCCCAAGGCGTGCAGGTCGAAATCGAGCGTGACCCGGCGCGGGCGGTCGAGGGGGCCGACCTCGTGGTCACCGATACCTGGGTGTCGATGCATGACAGCCAGTCGATGCGTGAACGGCGCCACAACCAGCTGCGCGGCTATCAGGTGAACGAGGCGCTGATGGCGCGGGCCAAGCCCGATGCGCTGTTCATGCACTGCCTGCCGGCTCATCGTGAGGATGAGGTCACCAGTGCCGTGATGGACGGCCCGCATTCGGTAATCTTCGACGAGGCGGAAAACCGGTTGCACGCGCAAAAGGCGGTCATGCGCTGGTGCCTGGGGGTCTGAGCCTGCTTCAGGTGCCGCGCGGCTTGGCGCGCAGCGTCGGATCTGCGACCGTCGGATCTTCGGGCCAGGGATGGCGGGGGTAGCGCCCCCGCATATCCTTGCGCACGTCCAGATACGAGCTTTTCCAGAATCCGGGCAGATCCATGGTGACCTGCACAGGCTTTGCGCCCGGCGACAGCAGCGTGATGCGCAGTGGCATCCGGGCAGGCCCCACGGTGGGGTGGGTGGTGACGCCGAACAGTTCTTGCAGGCGGAGCGTGATCCCCGGGGCGGGGCCGTCGTAATCGATCGGCACGCGGCGCCCCAGCGGGGTTTCGAAATGTGCGGGCGCCAGCCGGTCCAGCACCTGCATCTGATCCCAGCTCAGGCTTTGGCGCAGCGGTTCCAGAAGGTCGAGCGCGCGCAGATCGCCTTCCGAGCGGCAGCGGCCAAGATGGGGCAGAAGCCAGTCCTCGGCGCGGGCAAGGAGGGCGGCATCGCTCATGTCGGGCAGATCCGCACCCTGGCTGCGCAGAAGATCGACCCTTGCGCGGAACCGACGGGCGGCATCGGACATGCCGCACAGATCAAGGCCGAGGTCGCGCACCCCCGCAAGCGCCGCGCGGGCGATCGCCTCGGTCGGGGCATCCGGCCACACCCGATCATCAAGCACGAGAGCACCCAGCCGTTCCTGACGCCGCGCCAGCACCCGGCGTTCGCGGGACGACCATTCGCAGATATCGTGCCCGCGGATCTCCTTGGCGAAAAGCTTGCGCAGCGAGGGTTCGGAAATCTCCAGCGCCTGACGGATTCGTGCCTCGCGGCTGTCCCCGTCCAGATCGGTTGCGACAATCAGCCGGGCCCGGCCCATCGGATCGTCTGGCGCAAATACGGCGCCCTTGCCGCCAGAGAGGACGTAGCGGGGCGCATCGCCCCGGCGGCGCAAGCCGATCCGGTCCGGATAGGCAAGCGCCGCCATTTCGGCGGCCGTAAAGCCATCTCTGGCCGCGACAAGCCGGGCGAGCCGCCCCGCCTCGGCACGGATGCGGTCGAGGCCGGCCCGATTGATCTGATGTGGGCGGCGCTGCGCAAAGGCGCGCGGATCGCGCAGCGCCTCAAGCCGCAGCGCAAGGTCGGCCGGTGCGCCCCGCAACGGATCCCGATCGGCGAGCAACGCGGCAAGCGGGGCCGCATCGCGCCCGGCGACGAGCATCATGTGACCAAGCCGCGGGTGCAGGGGGAGGGCCGCCAGCCTGCGCCCATGGTCGGTGATACGGCCCGATCCGTCCAGCGCGCCCAGATCCCGCAGCAGGCTTCGCGCCTCGCTGAGGGCGGGGGCAGGAGGCGGGCTGAGAAAGGCAAGCCCTTCGGCCCCGCCCCACAAGGCCAGTTCCAGCGCAAGCCCGGCCAGATCGGCGGCCTCGATTTCGGCCGGCGGGTAGGGCAGCAGCGCGCCTTCCTCGCCCCGGGTCCAGAGCCGGAAGCAGACCCCCGGCGCCACGCGGCCCGCCCGCCCCCGGCGCTGCTCGGCCTCGGCGCGCGTGACCCGTTCGGTCACCAGCCGGGTCATCCCTGACCCGGGGTCGAAACGCGCCCGTCGTGCCCGGCCGGCGTCCACGACAACCCGCACATCGGGAATGGTGAGCGAGGTCTCGGCGATCGAGGTTGCCAGCACCACCTTGCGCTGACCTGTGGGCGCGGGGGCAAGCGCCGCGCGCTGTGCTGCGAAGTCCATGGCGCCGAACAGCGGATGCAGGCTTGTTCCCGGGGGAACCCTTCCGGCCAGTGCGGCTTCGACGCGCCGGATCTCGCCCTCGCCGGGCAGGAAGGCCAGAAGCCCGCCTTCGGTACTTTCCAGCGCCTCGACGATCAGATCGGCCGTGGCGCTTTCCAGCCGGCGTTCCTTCGGGACGGGGCGCTGCAGCCAGTGCGTCTCGACGGGAAAGGCCCGCCCTTCCGACGTCAGGATGGGCGCATCATCCAGAAGCTGCGCCACCGGTGCGGCATCCAGCGTCGCCGACATCACAAGCAGCAGAAGATCCGCGCGCAGGGCATTGCGCACCTCCCAGGCTAGGGCGAGCCCGAGATCGGCGTTGAGAGAGCGTTCGTGGAATTCGTCGAACAGCAGCGCGCCCGCGCCTTCCAGTCCCGGATCGGACTGGATCTGCCGGGTCAGGATGCCCTCGGTGACAACCTCGATCCGCGTGGCGGCGCTGACCCGCGCCTCGCCGCGGATCCGGTAGCCTACCGTGGCGCCGACCGGTTCACCCAGTGTTTCCGCCATGCGTTCAGCGGCGGCGCGTGCGGCCAGCCGGCGCGGTTCCAGCATGATGATCCGTCCTTGCACCAGGCCAGCGTGCAACAGCGCAAGCGGCACGCGCGTTGTCTTGCCCGCGCCGGGCGGGGCCTGCAACACGGCCCTGCCGGATCGGCGCAGCGCGTCGATCAGGTCGGGCAGAACGGAATCAATCGGCAGGGCGTCGGTCACGCGCCCCTTATCGCCGGCGCAGCACCGCCCGTCCATAGACCGAGTCCATCGTCACCTCCTGCACGCGGGCGATATCGTCGCTCAGCGAATAGGTGATACGGAAGGGGAAGGTCTGGCGTTCGCTCATCTCGCGCTCGGAATAGCCGGCAACGCGGCGGTATTCGCCGGTGCAGGTGACGCGACCATCGGCCTCCCGGCGGTTGCCGATCGCCACTTCGCTGCGGCGGCGGCCGTCGAATATCGCGATCCGATGCGTGCAGGCCTGTGCCTCGGGGATGTCGCGCAGCGCGGCAAAGAGGGCGGTCAGCGGATCGACGGTGCCGGCCTGCGTAGAGGGATCGACATCGCGCGCATCGGGTTCGCGCGGCGGCGAATAGCTCATGACCTGCGGCACGCCGTTGCGGAATTCCATGGCCGATGCCGACTGCCGCCGTCCCGTGTCGCTGGACCCTTCGTAGCTGACCGGCACGAAACGGTTGTTGCTTACAATCCCCCGGACGGCAGCGTCATAGCGGATCTTGCGCATGGCACCGATGATGCCGGCGCTTTCCATGCGACCGTTCACGGCGTATTGGCCGTCGCGCTCGACCGCGGAATAGACGAAGGTGCCGGCGCGCAACCCAAGGATGTTGAGGTCGAACGCTGCCTGCGTTTCATAGGCCAAGGCCGGGCCCGAGGCGGCAATGGCAAGGGTCAGGGCAAGAATGCGGCGTTTCAGCATGATCCGTCCTTTCGTGCATCCGCCCGCCAGCGCAAGCGGCAGCATCCGGCATGGGCCGGGCCAACATGCTGGACATACACCTCAGCCCCGGGGCATCAATCCCCCGATGGCTCACCATTGGTGACAGTTTCGTAATCGGAGAGGCCCGGATGGACACGACAGATCTGGCGCAGGGCGTTGCTGCGGGTGACCGCCGGGCGCTTGCCCGCGCGATCACGCTGGTCGAAAGCGGCCGGCCCGACCATCGCCAGGCGGCCCGTGCGTTGCTGGAACAGCTGGCCGGGCTTGGCCGGCAAAGCCTTCGTATCGGTCTTTCCGGCACGCCAGGGGTCGGAAAATCCACCTTTATCGAGACCTTCGGCCAGATGCTGACGGGGCAGGGTCTGCGTGTGGCGGTGCTCGCCGTGGATCCCTCGTCGACCCGCTCCGGCGGCTCGATTCTGGGCGACAAGACGCGGATGGAACGGCTGAGCCGCGATCCGCGCGCCTTCATCCGCCCATCGCCCAGCCAGACCGAGCTGGGCGGTGTGGCGCGCCGGACCCGCGAAGCCGTGGCCCTGTGCGAGGCGGCGGGCTTCGATATCGTGCTGATCGAAACGGTGGGCGTGGGTCAGTCTGAAACGCTGGTGGCCGAAATGTGCGATCTCTTCGTGCTGTTGCTGGCGCCCGCTGGCGGAGACGAGTTGCAGGGGGTGAAGCGCGGGATCATGGAGATTGCGGACATCATCCTTGTAAACAAGGCGGATGGAGAGTTGAAGGCCGCGGCGCAGCGCACCTGCGCCGACTATGCCGGCGCCCTGCGTCTGCTGCGCAAGCGGCCGCAGGATCCAGAGGGTTATCCGCTGGCAATGACCGTTTCCGCGCTTGATGCGCTGGGCCTGCAGGAGGCCTGGCGCAGGATGCAGGCTCTGGCGGACTGGCGAAGGGATCACGGCTTCTGGGCGGCACGCCGCAGCGAGCAGGCGCGGCACTGGTTCGAGGAAGAGGTGCGCCAGGGGCTTCTGCAGCGGCTGACGGCGGATCCGGTGCAGCGTGCCCGGATGGCGCGGATCGGCGCAAGTGTCGCCGAGGGGCGCACGACGCCGGGCGCTGCGGCCGCGCGCGTTCTTGCCCTGCTTGATAATCCGGGGGATGAATCGCTTGACGCCCCCGCCGATTGCCCGTAAACGGCCCCGATGGAATTCGGGGTGTGCCACCGGCCGCGCCCCTGTGGAATTTGGACAAGGATCAAGACCATGTCGCGCGTTTGCGAACTGAGTGGAAAAGGCCCCATGACTGGCAACAATGTCAGCCATGCCAACAACAAGACCCGTCGCCGCTTTCTGCCGAACCTGAACGAGGTGACGCTGATCTCCGACGCGCTGGGCCAGTCGTTCAAGCTGCGGATCTCGGCCGCCGCCCTGCGTTCGGTCGACCACCGTGGCGGGCTTGACGCCTTCCTCGCCAAGGCGAAGGACGAAGAGCTTTCGGCGAAGGCGCTGAAGATCAAGAAAGAGATCGCCAAGGCGCAGGCGCAGGCCGCAGCCTGAACCCGACTGCCGGTGAAAGTGTCGCAGCCCCGCCTTGGCGGGGCTTTCGCATTTTGACTTTTGCCGGCAGGCGCGATCGATTACAGCTTTCGCTCATGGCTGCGCTGCGACCCTTTCTGGCCCTTCTTCTGTGCCTGGTGCTGATCGGCACCGGCGGGGCAATGGCCGTTGCCCGTGGCGAAATGGCCGGGGCACAAGAACTGGTAATCTGCACCGAACATGGGCAGGCGACCGTCTATCTTGATGCCCGGGGGCGGCCAACGGGGGCCGGTCATATCTGTCCCGACTGCACCATGGGAACGCTCGCTTCGGCGCCTGTTGTTGCAGCGCTGCCGTTGCCCAGTGATGCGGCCCGGGCGGCCGAATTACGTCTTCCGGCGCCGCGCCTGCCCGACGATCTCATTCCCGGGCCCGTCCGTGCCCGCGATCCTCCTGTCTGGTCCTGAACCTTTCGATTCAAGACACGAGAACAGGATATGACAGATGCTTATTGCAAGAACCCTGGTTGCCGCCGCGCTGGCGGCCCTTGCCGTGCCGGCGGTTGCCCATGACGGGATGGCGGTGCGCGATGCCTATGTGCGCGTCTCCGGCCCCAGTGCCAAATCGGGCGCCGCCTTCATGGTGATCGAAAACCACCGTGCCATCGACGACCGCTTGATCGCGGCCCGCTCGGACGCGGCAGAACGGCTGGAGATCCACACCCACACCCAGGATGATGCCGGCGTGATGCGCATGGTTGAAATCGAGGACGGAATCCTCATCCCCGCAGGCGAGGAACACGCATTGTCCCGGGGCGGCGATCACCTGATGTTCCTGGGCCTCACCGCGCCGCTGGATCATGGCGACGCGGTCAGCGTGACGCTGATCTTCGAACAATCGGGCGAACTTGAGGTAGAGATACCCGTGGATCTCGAGCGACAGGATATGCCGGCGCAGCGCCCCGTCCACAGCCACTGACGGCGGGCTTCGGCCGCACCGCGCCAGCATGTGCGGTGCGGTCAGCGCCTGGCGTCCAGAACTTCGCTGACCCATTCCGGAACGATGCGGCTGGCCGGCCCGCGGCGGCACGCATCGAAATCCGACGCGCCCTCCGAGCCTTCGAGATTGAGCTCGAGCGTTTCGGCCCCGGCGCGGGCTGCGTCCTGGACGAAGGCCGCCGCCGGATAGACGGTGCCGCTGGTGCCGATCGAGACGAAAAGCCGCGCGCTGCGCAGGGCCTCCCAGATCTGCTCCATGTAGTAGGGGTATTCTCCGAACCAGACGATGTCGGGCCGTGTGCGGCGCTTGCCGCAGGCAGGGCAGGGATCATCAGCAGTCATCACCCTTGGGGCCGGCCAGCGATGCGCACAGTGGGCGCAGAGCGCGCCGCCAAGGGAGCCATGCATGTGCAAGACGTTGCGACTGCCGGCGCGTTCATGCAGGTCGTCGACATTCTGCGTGACGATCAGCACCTTTTCGGCGTGCTCTGCTTCAAGTCGGGCAAGCGCGACATGCGCGGCATTGGGCTGCGCCTCCCGGCAGTTGGCACGACGGGCGTTGTAGAACGCGTGCACAACTCCGGGATTGCGGGCAAAGCCTTCGGGAGTCGCCACCTCGTTCAGGTCATAGCGGGTCCAGAGCCCGTCCCTGTCACGAAACGTGCCCAGCCCGCTTTCGGCGGAGATGCCCGCACCGGTAAGGATGACGATCATGCCCGCGCCTGTCGAGCCAGGATCAACTGCCCGTGCAGTGCGCTTCGGCGGTAGCCCCGAACTGGCGATAGCGCGCCCAGAAGGCACTATCGCTTGCCGATTTCGAGGCGCGGATTTCCTGCGACTTGTGCGGATCACGGAAGAAGGCCGCGGCCTGACGCTGATCGCCGCGTGTCAGGGTCGCATCGGCGGCCTGTTGCACACAGCGGCAGAGCGCGCGGCTGGCGGCCTGGCGACCCGACGACAGACAGGCCGATTCGATCGGGCCTGCAACGGCTGTGGCAGGGGCAAGGGGAAGGGTGACTGCGGCCAGAGTTGCCGCGATCAGGTATTTCTTCATGGGTACTGCCTCGTTCCTGAGGGCGCAGGAGTTATTCTCCCTGTCGCCGGTTCCGGATTTCCTCGGTTTCTTCATAGACAATTTCGGCCGTTTTTTCAACGTGAGCATCGCCGGGCGCCGATCACAAGATGTCGTTGCGATTGTCAGTCGGTCTACAGCAACGGGTAAGCTGCGCGGTATGCCAGCGGGCCGGGTGCGAATCGCCGCACCCGCGTGGCTGCCGGGCGCGAGGGCTTTATTTCCATTGACCGGGAACGGGTTCCAGCGCATATCCCGGCGCATGACCGAGCTCGACAAAATCCGAAATTTTTCCATCGTGGCGCATATCGACCACGGCAAATCCACGCTTGCCGATCGGCTGATCCAGCTGACCGGCACCGTCGCCGAACGTGACATGAAAGAGCAGCTGCTCGACAGCATGGATATCGAGCGCGAGCGCGGGATCACCATCAAGGCCAACACCGTGCGGATCGAGTATCCTGCCAAGGATGGCCAGACCTATATCCTGAACCTGATCGACACGCCCGGCCACGTGGATTTCGCCTATGAGGTCAGCCGTTCGATGCGCGCGGTCGAAGGATCGCTTCTGGTCGTGGATGCCTCCCAGGGGGTCGAGGCGCAGACGCTTGCCAATGTCTATCAGGCGATCGACGCGGACCATGAAATCGTCCCGGTTCTGAACAAGATCGATCTGCCTGCAGCCGAGCCCGACCGGGTGAAGGCGCAGATCGAGGATGTGATCGGCATCGACGCCAGCGAGGCGATCCCCATTTCGGCCAAGTCGGGCCTTGGCATCCCGGAAGTGCTCGAGGCGATCGTCACGCGCCTGCCGCCCCCCAAGGGCGATCGGAACGCGCCGCTGAAGGCAATGCTCGTGGACAGCTGGTACGACCCCTATCTGGGCGTCGTGGTCCTGATCCGCGTCATGGACGGCGTCGTGAAGAAGGGCGATCGCATCAGGATGATGCAGACCGGAGCGGTTTACGGCATCGACAAGCTTGCGGTGCTCAAGCCGCAGATGGTGGATATCGCCGAATTGGGGCCCGGCGAGATCGGGATCTTCACCGCCTCGATCAAGCAGGTCCGCGACACGCGCGTGGGCGACACGATCACGACCGAGAAGAAGGGCTGCGACAAGCCGCTGCCGGGATTCAAACCGGCGCAGCCGGTGGTGTTCTGCGGTCTCTTTCCCGTGGATGCCGCCGATTTCGAGGGGCTGCGCGACGCGATCGAAAAGCTCGCCCTCAATGACGCGAGCTTCAGCTTCGAGATGGAATCCTCGGCGGCGCTGGGCTTCGGCTTCCGCTGCGGTTTCCTTGGCCTTCTGCATCTGGAGGTCATCCGTGACCGGCTGGAGCGCGAATATGACATCGACCTGATCACGACTGCGCCCTCGGTCGTCTATCATGTGCATATGCGCGACGGATCGGTGGTGGAATTGCACAATCCCGCCGACATGCCCGATCTGACTCATGTGGACCACATCGAAGAGCCGCGCATCAAGGCCACGATCATGGTGCCGGACGAATATCTGGGCGATGTGCTCAAGCTGTGCCAGGACCGGCGCGGGGTGCAGCTGGATCTCAGCTATGCCGGCAGCCGCGCGATGGTGGTCTATGACCTGCCGTTGAACGAGGTCGTGTTCGACTTCTATGATCGGCTGAAGTCGGTCACCAAGGGCTATGCCAGCTTTGACTACCAGATGATCGGCTATCAGGAAGACTACCTGGTCAAGATGCAGGTGCTGGTCAACGACGAGCCGGTGGACGCCTTGTCGATGATGGTGCATCGCGACCGGGCCGAGATGCGCGGACGCGCCATGTGCGAAAAGCTGAAAGAGCTGATCCCCCGGCACATGTTCAAGATCCCGATTCAGGCGGCCATCGGGGGCAGGGTGATCGCGCGGGAAACCATCGCGGCCCTGCGCAAGGATGTGACCGCCAAGTGCTATGGCGGTGACGTCACGCGCAAGAAAAAGCTTCTGGAGAAGCAGAAGGCGGGCAAGAAGAAGATGCGGCAGTTCGGCAAGGTCGAGATCCCGCAGCAGGCCTTCATCAACGCGCTGAAGATGGACAGCTGAGACTTCTTAACCCGATCTTAACCATGTGGCGCAAGGCTGAGGCTATGAAAGCCCTCATCCTTGCGCCTGTTCTTTTGTGTGCCTGCGCCTCGCCCGCGCCCGAGTTTCTTGGAGCGCCCCAGACGCGCATCGAACGCGACGGGATGCGCTTTGCGCTGTTCCGGAAGGGCGACCGCGTGCAGGTGATCCGCCTTGACCATGCCGACCGCGCCACCCGTCAGTCCTTGCCCGATCTCATGCTGAGGCTGATAGCCGAGGAAACCGGCTGCCAGCCGCGCCTGTCCTCCCTCCGCGGCGATACGGGCGAAATCCGGGCCAGGCTTGCCTGCCCAGCCGATCAGTCAGCACCGCGCGCCGCCTCGGGGTGATCGGCGATGAACTGACGCAGCGTCTGGAACAGGATCCGGGCATGGGCCAGGTCATGTGCGTGCAGCGCGGCACGCACGTCTTCGCAGATCATCCGTTGAACCTGTTGCGGCCCATGATGCAGGTGCATCAGATAGTCGCCATAGGCAGCGGCGTGAACGCCATCAAGCCCGTCATGTTCGGCGATCGCAGCGATTTCGCTGCGGGTCAGGCATGTCATGTCCAGAATGTCGTCAAGCGTGATCATCGGTCTCCCCCCGTCATCAATCGCATGTAACGATAACATGAAATGCGCCGAATGAGATGACGCAGGTCAAGCAGTTCGTCGCGCCACCTTTGGCGGATCGGTCAGTCGAGGAAGACCCGCAGGCTCTGCTCGAATTCTCGGGGTTTTTCAGCGTGCAGCCAATGCCCCGCGCCCGGAATTCTTGCGAACCGCGCCTGGGGGAAGAGCGCCTTGATGATGGGCCGGTGTTCGGGCATCACATAGTTCGACTGCGCACCCGAGAGGAACAGCGTCGGCCCATCATACTGACCGGCCACCTCGGGCCAGCCGGTGATGCGGCCCATGTCACGGTCCAGAAGGTCAAGGTTCAGCCGCCAGCGTGCAGGATTGGCCTTGAGATCCAGCGATTGCAGCAAGAAGGCCCGCACGCCGTCATCCGGAACCGAGACAGCCAGGCGGCGATCGGCTTCGGACCGGGAGGTGAGGCCGGAAAGATCAAGCGATTGCATCGCGCGGATCAGGTGGGACTGGCTGTGCCCATAAGCGACCGGGGCGATATCAGCGACCACAAGCCGGTTCACCAGGTCGGGCCGGGTCAGGGCAAGCATCATCGCCGCCTTGCCCCCCATCGAATGGCCCACCACGTCCATCTGGCCGCCGTGGGCGGCGATCACTTCCGCCAGATCAGCGGCCATGTCGTCATAGCCGTGGCTTTCGGTCCAGGGGCTGTTGCCGTGGTTGCGCATGTCCACGGCGATGACATTGCGGCTGTCGGCAAGCCGGCGGGCGATGACGCCCCAGTTCCGCGCCGAACCGAACAGGCCGTGGACGATCAGAAGCGGTGGCCGCGGTGCGGCGGCGCTTGTGCGGTGGACGTCGCAGTGAAGCATGGCTGGCTTTCCGGCGCGGATGCAGGATTCCCGGGCGCTGTGGCCCGGGCAGGCCCGTCACAGGTCGCTGTAGATCGGGAAGCGCTGGCAGAGGGCAAGAACCTCGGCCCGGACCTTGGCTTCGACCTCGGCATTGCCGTCCTCGCCGTTTGCCGCAAGCCCGTCCACAACCTCGACGATCCAGTCGGCGATCTGGCGGAACTCGGCCTCGGCAAAGCCTCGGGTGGTGCCGGCAGGGGTGCCCAGACGCACGCCCGATGTCACGGCCGGCTTTTCCGGATCGAAGGGGATGCCGTTCTTGTTGCAGGTGATATGGGCCCGGCCCAGCGCCTTTTCGGTCGCATTGCCCTTCACGCCCTTCGGTCGCAGGTCCACCAGCATCACATGCGTATCCGTGCCGCCGGTAACGATATCAAGCCCGCCCTTCATCAGCTGGTCGGCCATGGCCTGCGCGTTCTTCACCACCTGCGCGGCATAGCTCTTGAACTCGGGGCGCAGCGCTTCGCCGAAGGCCACAGCCTTGCCAGCGATGACATGCATCAGCGGCCCGCCCTGGATGCCGGGGAAGATGGCAGAGTTGAACTTCTTCGCCAGCGCCTCGTCATCCGTGAGGATCATCCCGCCCCGCGGGCCGCGCAGGGTCTTGTGCGTGGTCGTCGTGGCCACATGCGCATGGGGGAAGGGCGAGGGGTGCACGCCGCCCGCCACCAGCCCGGCGAAATGCGCCATGTCCACCAGCAGATACGCCCCCACCATATCCGCAATCGCGCGGAAGCGGGCAAAGTCGATCTGACGCGGGATGGCCGAGCCACCGGCAATGATCAGCTTGGGCTGATGTTCCTTCGCCAGGGCCTCCACCTGGTCATAGTCGATCAGGTTGCTGTCGCGGCGCACGCCATACTGGATCGCGTTGAACCACTTGCCGGACTGGTTCGGGGCCGCGCCATGGGTCAGATGGCCACCAGCGGCCAGATCCATGCCGAGGATCGTGTCGCCGGGCTGCAGCAGCGCGGTGAACACGCCCTGGTTCGCCTGGCTGCCCGAGTTCGGCTGCACATTGGCGAACTTGACGCCGAAGAGCTGGCAGGCACGCTCGATGGCCAGGTTCTCGGCGATGTCCACATACTGGCAGCCGCCGTAATACCGCTTGCCCGGATAACCCTCGGCATATTTGTTTGTCATCACCGAGCCCTGCGCCTCCATTACGGCGCGGCTCACGATGTTTTCGCTGGCGATCAGTTCGATTTCGTCACGCTGACGGCCCAGCTCCTTCTGGATCGCGCCGAACAGCTCGGGGTCACGGGTGGTCAGGCTTTCGGTGAAAAAGCCGCTGTCGCGGTGGCTGGCGTTCATGGGACTCTCCGGAAGGAAACATGTGCGCGCGTCTTATCGCAGGTCGGCCCCTATCGGAAGGCCTGAAAACGACGCAGGGACCGCCGGCAAAACTCCCCGGCCGCGGAAAGCGTGCCGATCGTGGTCTTGTGTTTCCCTTCGGGGCGGGCGATGACTTTCGGAAACAGGAGGCGGCCCATGCCACAGGCAACGCGTATAGCCTTCACGGCCAGCAGCCATCCCACCGCAGCCGCGGCGCGGGACCGTCTTGTGGCGCGGTATGGCGATGTGCCGCTGGAGCAGGCGGAGGTGATCGTGGCCCTTGGCGGCGACGGTTTCATGCTTCAGACCCTGCACCAGACGCAGCATCTGGCCGCGCCGGTCTACGGCATGAACCGGGGCACGGTGGGTTTCCTGATGAACACCTTCTCCGAGGATGACCTGCCGTTACGCCTCGCATCCGCGGAAGAGGCGCTTCTGAACCCGTTGCGCATGCGCGCGCTGGACATGCAGGGGCAGGAACATCAGGCCCTGGCGATCAACGAGGTGTCGCTGCTGCGCGCGGGCCCGCAAGCCGCCAAGCTACGCATCCGGGTCGATGGGCGGGTGCGGCTTGAGGAACTGGTCTGCGACGGCGCGCTGGTCTGCACGCCCGCGGGCTCGACGGCCTACAACTATTCGGCCCACGGGCCCATCCTGCCGATCCGTGCCGATGTTCTGGCGTTGACGGCGATGGCGGCGTTTCGTCCGCGTCGCTGGCGGGGTGCGTTGCTGCCGAACACGGCCACGGTTCATTTCGAGGTTCTGGAACCGGGCAAGCGCCCGGTCATGGCGGATGCAGATGGAAGCTCGGTCCGGGATGTGCAATGGGTCGAAATCCGAAGCGACCCGACCATCCGCCATCGCCTGCTGTTCGATCCCGGGCATGGCCTGGAAGAGCGGCTGATCCAGGAACAGTTCGTCTAGCTACTCTGCGGCGTCGCCGGATTTCTGCCAGCCTTCGCGCTTGCGGTAGAGCGTCGAGGCCGAGACATCGAGTTCCCGCGCCGCACGCGGAACCGACCCGTTATGCCGCTCGATCGCATTCTCGATCACCAGCCGTTCGATCTGCGCAAGCGTCTTGCCGGCAAGCATGTTCAGATCGGGCGCAGCCTTCGGGGCCGGGGCCTGTGCGGCCTGACGGGTGTCACTGCGCCGCAGGTCAAGCGGCAGCATGTCGGCTGTGACCAGCGTGCCGTCATGCAGGACCACCACGTTCAGAACGACGTTGAGCAACTGGCGCACATTTCCGGGCCAGTCCAGCCGCCGGAAAATCTCTTTCACTTCGTCACTGAACCCGGTGAAATGGCGCTGCTCTTCGCGCGAGAACCTGCGCAGCAGCTTCTCGGCGATCTCGATCACATCATCGCCACGTTCGCGCAGCGGGGGCATGTGGATCGGAATGACATGCAGGCGGTAATACAGATCCTCCCGGAATTGTCCCCGACGCACGGTTTCCATCGGATCCCGGTTGGTCGCGCACAGGATCCGGACGTTGACCTTCCGCGGCTTGGAGGTGCCGACCGGCTGGATGGTGGAGGTTTGCAGGAAGCGCAACAGCTTGGTCTGCAGGTTGAGGTCCATCTCGCAGATCTCGTCGAGGAACAGCGTGCCGCCATCGGCGGCCGCCGCGGCACCGATCTTGTCGGCGATCGCCCCGGAAAACGATCCCTTGAGATGGCCGAACACCTCGGACTCGAGCAGGTCGGCCGGGATGGCCCCGCAGTTGAGCGCGACGAACGGCCCCTCGGCGCGGTTCGACGTCCGGTGGATCGCCTGTGCGCAAAGCTCCTTGCCGGTGCCGCTTTCGCCGGTGATGAAGACGGTGGCCATCGACCGTGCCACCGATCTGATCCGGGAATAGACCTCTTTCATCGCCGGAGACTGGCCGATGAAGTCCCCCGTCGGTGCGGTTGCCACCTCCTCATCCTCGGCCGGAAGAGGCGCGCGAAGTGCCGCGCGGGCGTTTTCGATCGCGTGCAGGAACCGCTGGTCGTCGAACGGCTTGACCAGGAATTCGTGCGCCCCGGCACGCATCGCCTCGACCGCGCGGCTGATCGTGCCGTTGGCGGTGATGACGATCACCCGCGTGCCCGGCCGGATCTTCAGCAGTTCCTGCATGAGCTCGAGCCCGTCACGATCGGGCAACATCATGTCCAGAACAACCACGTCGGGCTTGCCCTTGCGGAAGATCTCGAGCCCTTCGCGCGCGGTTGTGGCTGTGTCCACCGCCAGTCCGGCGCGTTGAAGCACCGCGCGATAGACCAGTTGCAGCGAGGGAATGTCCTCGATCAGGAGCAGGGGTGCGTCACTCATGAGACGCGTTCCGGTTCTGCGATCATGTCCACCAGGGCACCGATTTCCTGCAGAAGGGCGCGACCCAGCGCAATGGTGGGCATGCCATCGGTATGCGCAGCGCGATTCAGTTCCTCGGCAAGCCGCTGCACGCGAAGCCCCCCGAGCGTCCCGGCTACTGCAATCAGCACATGTGACTGTGCCCGCAATAGCGCCCGGTCGCCCAGCGCGCCCTCGGCGGCCAGCGCCACACGCACCGTCTCCAGATCGCACCGGATCTGTGCCAGAGCGTTCGGCCAGCCAGTTCCCATCAGCTCTTGCAGGGCGCCCAGGATCGTGCGGTCCAGACGCGCGGCCGCCATCGCGGCCTGCGCGGCGCTGTTGCAGGAAAACCGGCGCGGCGTGGCAGAGGTGTGCATCTCGCGAACGGCAACGGTCAGGGCGGGGGGCGCTTCTGCAGCAAAGAAACCAGACATGATCAACACCTAAACGGGTACTGCGATCACCGGAATTGCCCTGCAATCCCCGGTTGCGCCCTTTTCGCATACACCAGTTTGTCGGCGACACCAACCTGCTCATAAGTAGAGTTTGCAGCTTTGCCGGTGCCAGGTCTGCTTATTTCGCAGGATATCCTATCGCGGCAAATGCCTTTGCGATCTCGTCCAGGATGGCGGGGTCATCGATCGTGGCCGGAACGCGGAACTCCTCGCCATCCGCGATCTTGACCATGGTGGCACGCAGCACCTTGCCGGAACGGGTCTTCGGCAGCCGATCCACGACGACGGCCTGCTTGAAGGCCGCCACCGGCCCGATGCTGTCGCGCACCCTTGCCACGCATTCGCGCACGATCTCGGCCGGATCGCGGTCACAGCCCTTGTTGAGGCACAGGACCCCCAGTGGCAGTTGGCCCTTGAGAGGATCTGCCACGCCGATCACCGCACATTCGCCGACATCGGGATGGGCAGCGATCACCTCTTCCATCGCGCCGGTCGAAAGGCGGTGACCTGCGACGTTGATGACGTCATCTGTGCGCGCCATGATGTAAAGATAGCCGTCGTCGTCGATATAGCCGGCATCGCCGGTTTCATAGAAGCCGGGGAAATGGCTGAGATAGGCTTTGCGGAACCGCTCGGGCGCATTCCAGAGCGTCGGCAGCGTTCCGGGCGGCAGGGGCAGGCGGATGGCAATCGCCCCCAGCGTTCCGGGGGGAACCGGGTGGCCGCCTTCGTCAAGAACCTGCACGTCATGTCCCGGCATCGGCACCGAAGGTGATCCGACCTTGACCGGCAGATGCTCGATCCCAAGCGGGTTGGCGGCGATGGCCCAGCCCGTTTCTGTCTGCCACCAATGGTCGATGACCGGAACGCCCAGCGCCCTTTGCGCCCAGTGGATGGTGTCAGGGTCGGCCCGTTCCCCCGCAAGGAACAGCGCGCGCAGGGAACTCAGGTCATAGTCACGCACAAGCAGCGCCTGCGGATCTTCGCGCTTGATGGCCCGCAGGGCGGTAGGGGCGGTGAAGAAGCTTGCCACGCGGTGTTCTTCGATCACGCGCCAGAACGTGCCGGCATCCGGGGTGCCGACCGGCTTGCCTTCGAAGACGACCGTGGTGTTGCCGTGCAGAAGCGGCGCATAGCAGATGTAGGAATGCCCCACGACCCAGCCCACATCCGAAGCCGCCCAGAACACCTCGCCCGGTTCGACGCCATAGATGTTCTTCATGGTCCAGCACAGCGCCACCAGATGGCCGGCGGTGTGGCGCACGACACCCTTGGGCTGCCCGGTCGTGCCCGAGGTGTAAAGGATATAGGCCGGGTGATTGCCCTCGACCGGGACGCATTCGGCGGGCGTGACGCCGAACTGGAAGCTGTGCCAGGCCACGTCGCGTCCGGGCACCAGCTTCGCAACTTCCTGTTCGCGCTGGAGGATCACGCAGAAGTCGGGCAGGTGATGGGCCAGTTCAAGCGCGCCGTCCAGCAGTGGCTTGTAATGCACAACCCGTCCCGGCTCGATCCCGCAGGAGGCGGCGATGATCGCCTTGGGCTTTGCGTCGTCGATCCGGGCGGCAAGTTCGGGGGCCGCAAAGCCGCCGAAGACGACCGAATGGATCGCGCCCAGCCGCGCACAGGCCAGCATCGCCTCGAGCGCCTCGGGGATCATCGGCATGTAGATGATGACCCGGTCGCCCTTGGTGATGCCCTTGGCGCGCAACGCCCCGGCAAGGCTTGCCACGCGGTCACGCAATTCGGCGTAGGTGATCTTGCGGACGGTGTGGGTGACGGGGCTTTCATGGATGATGGCGATCCTGTCGCCGTGGCCGGCCTCGACATGCCGGTCGACCGCGTTCCAGCAGGTATTCACCTGCGCATCGGCGAACCATTCGTAGAAGGGCGCATTCTCGGCGAACAATGCGCGCGAGGGCGGGCGATCCCAGTCGATTGCCGCGGTCTGCTCCATCCACCAGGCTTCGGGATCGGCTTTCCAGCGGGCGTAGGTTTCAGCGTAGGACATGGGATCCTCCTCCAGATCATTGAAATCCTGTTACGCTGCGGCTGCGAAATACACAAGATTGTTGCGCGAGCGTTATCGCAAACGGCTGAAAAACTGGCGGGCGGCCGCGCCTGGGGGCAAACGTTGACGTGCGGGATGGGCATGATAAACCGCAGCCGAACAAAGGATGACGGTCATGAACCTTTTTAACGAACTTCGCACCCTGGTGCTTGGCGCACTGGATGCGCTGGTGGCAGAAGGCGCTTTGCCGGCAGGGCTCGATTTCGCCAGTGTTGCGGTCGAGCCGCCGCGCGATGCGGCCCATGGCGACATGGCGACCAATGCGGCGATGGTTCTTGCCAAACCCGCCGGCGCGAAACCCCGTGACCTGGCCGAGGCGCTTGTCGTGAAACTTGCCGCGGATCCGCGGGTTCTTGCGGCCGAGGTTGCAGGGCCGGGGTTCATCAACCTCAGGCTTGCACCAGGGGTGTGGCAGGATCTGGTGCGCGCCGCGCTGCAGGCGGGTGACGGCTTTGGCCGCTCGACCATGGGGCAGGGTCAGCGGGTGAACGTGGAATTCGTCTCGGCCAACCCCACCGGGCCGATGCATGTGGGCCATGTGCGCGGGGCGGTGTTTGGCGATGCCTTGGCGCGGCTGCTGGCCTTCGCGGGCCACGAGGTGACGCGCGAATATTACATCAACGACGGCGGCGCGCAGGTGGATGTTCTGGCACGGTCGGCCTACGAACGCTACCGCGAGGCGCACGGCCTTTCGCCGGAAATCCGCGAGGGGCTTTACCCGGGTGATTACCTGATCCCGGTGGGTGAGGCGCTGAAGCAAGAATTCGGCGACAGCCTGCTGGAACGGCCCGAGGCCGACTGGCTGGAAACGGTCCGTGACTTCGCCACTGATCGGATGATGGCCCTGATCCGCGAGGATCTGGCGGCGCTGGGCGTCCATATGGATGTCTGGTTCAGCGAGAAGTCGCTTTACGGCACCGGCCGGATCGAGGCCGCGCTTGAAGCGCTGCGGGCCAAGGGACTCATCTATCATGGCACGCTTGAGCCGCCCAAGGGCAAGACGCCCGAGGATTGGGAGCCGCGTGAACAGACGCTGTTCCGCTCGACTGCGCATGGCGATGACGTGGACCGGCCCGTGCAGAAATCCGATGGCAGCTGGACCTATTTCGCTCCGGATATTGCCTATCACTACGACAAGATCACGCGTGGCTTTGACGCCCTGATCGACGTGTTCGGCGCCGATCACGGCGGCTATGTCAAGCGGATGAAGGCTGCGGTTTCGGCGCTTTCGGACGGGCGGGTGCCGCTTGACATCAAGCTGATGCAGCTGGTGAAGCTGTGGAAGAATGGCGAACCGTTCAAGATGTCCAAGCGCGCCGGCACCTTTGTCACGCTGCGCGATGTGGTGGATCAGGTCGGCCCGGACGTGACGCGCTTCGTCATGCTGACCCGCAAGAACGACATGACGCTTGATTTCGACTTCGACAAGGTTCTGGAGCAGTCGAAGGACAACCCTGTCTTTTACGTTCAGTATGCGCATGCCCGGGTCCGCTCGGTGATGCGCAAGGCGGCCGAGGCGGGTGTTGCCGTTGATGACGCAGCCCTTGCCGGCGCCGATCTTGCGCGCCTTGACCATGAAGCCGAGATCGCCCTGGCCCGCAAGATCGCGGAATGGCCGCGTCTGGTCGAAACCGCAGCCCGCAGCAATGAACCGCACCGCGTCGCCTTCTACCTGTACGAACTGGCCTCCGACTTCCACGGCCTGTGGAACCGTGGCAACGATACACCCGGCCTGCGCTTCGTTCAGGAAGACGATCCCGCAGCCTCGCAGGCGAAAATCGCCCTCGCGCGGGCAGTGGCGGTTGTTATTTCTGCAGGTCTTGGTATCTTGGGGGTCACGCCGGTCGAAGAAATGCGCTGAAAAGGCGCCCAGCCGGCATGAGTAGCAGGACCAGCGCCGGCGTCAGACCGGTGGGGCAGTGAGGCAGGCATGGCGGTTTTGGGATACGACGTCTATGATGACGAGGCCCCGCAGCGTGGGGCCAGCGTGCAGAAGCTTACCAACTGGGCCGGGGCATTGGTCTCGGTGTCGCTGATCGTCGGGGTTGCCGTCTGGGGCTATCGCCTTGCGGTCCGCGATGTGACCGGCGTGCCTGTGGTGCGCGCGCTGGAAGGGCCGATGCGTGTCGCGCCCGAGGATCCGGGTGGCAGGCTTGCCAGCCATCAGGGGCTTGCGGTGAACGCGGTGGCTGCCGATGGCGAGGCGGCGCCCCCGCCCGAACGTCTTGTGCTTGCCCCTCAGCCGCTCGAACTTGCCGAAGAGGACGCTGCTGCGGCGATCCTGCAGGCCGCCCCCCGCGATCCTGCGCAACTTGCCGAAGCGGTCAATGCCGACGGGATTGCCAATGAAGCGCTGTTCGAGGATCCGAATGCGCCCGCACTGGCTGTGGAAGAGGCCGAGGATCTTGCCCTGGCCATCGCGCAGGAGCTTGCGCGCAACCTGCCGGCCGAGCTTCCCGCCGCGCCCGAAACGCAGGCCGAGCCCGCCGTGGCACCCGCCGCTGCCGTCAGCTATTCTCCGCGCCCGTCGCCGCGTCCGGCCCGCGCGGCTGTAGCTCAGGTCGCTGCCGTGCAGGCGGCCCCGTCCGCCGCAGCCCCCGCGCGGGACGTCAGTGCAGACAGCCTCGCCCCCGGCACCAACCTGGTTCAGCTTGGCGCATTTGATGACGCCGACAGCGCGCGCCGCGAATGGGAGCGCCTGTCGGGCCGTTTCTCGGCCTATCTTGAAGGCAAGGCGCGGGTAATCCAGACGGCTGAAAGCGGCGGCAGGACGTTCTATCGTCTTCGCGCACACGGCTTTGCCGATGAGGCTGACGCACGCCGGTTCTGCTCGGCGCTGCTGGCCGAGCAGGCGGCCTGTATCCCGGTCCAGATCCGCTAGATGCCCGGCGCGACCATTCTGGGCTGTGCCGGCCTTGCCCTCGGCCCGGAGGAGGCCGCCTTCTTCCGGGAGGCGGATCCCTGGGGCTTCATCCTTTTCGCCCGCAATATCGAGACGCCCGACCAACTGCGCCGTCTCACAGCGGATCTGCGCAGCACCGTCGGGCGCGAGGCACCTGTCCTGATCGATCAGGAGGGGGGGCGCGTGCAGAGGTTGCGCCCGCCCCATTGGCGGCAATGGCTGCCCCCGCTCGAGGCGCTGGCGCGGGCGGGCGGCGATCCTCGGGCGATGTGGCTGCGCTACCGCCTGATTGCAGCGGAATTGCATGCGGTTGGGGTGGATGTGAACTGTGCGCCGATGGCCGATGTCGCCGGCGCGGAAACGCATCCGTTCCTGCGCGATCGCTGCTATGGCGAGACGGTGGCGGCGGTGGTGGCAGCGGCACGTGCGGCGGCCGAGGGCCTTCTTGCCGGGGGCGTGCTGCCGGTGCTCAAGCATATCCCAGGGCACGGACGTGCCACGGCCGACAGCCATCTGGACCTGCCCGTGGTTGCAGCAGATGCAGCCACGCTCCGTTCCACCGATTTCGCGGCTTTTACTGCCCTCAACGACCTTCCGATGGCCATGACGGCGCATATCGTCTACGCGGCCCTTGATGACTTGCCGGCCACCTGTTCGCCGCGCATGATGGCGCTTCTGCGCGAAGAGATCGGCTTTGACGGCCTCATCATGAGCGACGACATCTCGATGCAGGCCCTGTCGGGCACGCTTGGCGCCCGTTCCGGTGCCGCTCTTGCCGCCGGCTGTGACGTGGTGCTGCATTGCAATGGCAACCTGGCCGAGATGCAGGAGGTGGCCGGGGCCTCGGGCAACATGACCGAGGCTGCGGCGACGCGCGCCGATCGTGCGCTTGCGGCCCGGCGCCCGCCCGAGCCTGTTGACATCATCGCCCTTGAGCGGGAACTTGCCGCCCTCACGGGCGAGCAGGGTCATGGCTGAACGGGATTGGGAACAACCGACCGGCACCAGCGTCCAGGAGCGGCTTGCCGCCGAGGCGCTGATTGTCGATGTCGAGGGGTATGAGGGGCCGCTTGATCTGTTGCTGACGCTGTCGCGCAGCCAGAAGGTGGATCTTCGCCGCATCTCGGTGCTGCGGCTGGCCGAGCAATATCTGGGTTTCGTCAGCCAGGCGCGCGCCTTGCGCATCGAACTGGCCGCCGATTATCTGGTGATGGCGGCCTGGCTTGCCTATCTAAAGTCGCGCCTTCTGCTGCCGCCCGAACCCGGCGAGGATGGCCCCTCGGGGGAAGAGCTTGCCGCGCATCTGGCCTATCAGCTGGAACGGCTGCAAGCGATGCGAGAGGCCGCCGCACAGCTGATGGCCCGCGACCAGCGGGGGCGGGACTTTTTCGCGCGCGGTGCGCCTGCGGGCATCCGGCAGGTGCGCAAGGTCAATTATTCCGCCAGCCTGCTGGAGCTGATGCAGGCCTATGCCCGGCTGCGGACACGGGATGAGTTTCGGCCCTATGCGTTCGACCGGCGCAATGTCTATACGATGGAACAGGCGCTTGAACGCCTGCGCGGGTTGATCGGCTACGCCGGCGATTGGGTGGACCTGTTCACCTGGTTGCCCGAGGGATGGGGCGATGATCCGGCCCGGCGGCGATCGGCTACCGCGGCGACCTTTGCCGCAACGCTGGAACTTGCGAAAGGCGGGCAGGTAGAGTTGAAACAGGCCGATCCCTTCGCGCCTCTTCACATACGGCGAAAGTCCCGATGACCGCGACCCGCAAACCCCCACAGGATCCGGCCCTGTTCCAGCCGCCCCCGCTGGCCGAGCAGGAGCGCATGGTCGAGGCGATGCTGTTTGCCAGCGCGGAACCGATGTCGGTGCGGGATCTGGCCGCCCGCATGCCGCATGGGTCGGATCCGGCCGAGGCGCTGGCCTTTTTGCGGCGGCATTATGAAGGCCGGGGCGTGCGGCTTGTGCGCGTGGGCGACGGCTATGCCTTTCGCACGGCGCCGGATCTTGGCTGGGTGCTTCAGCACGAACGGGTCGAGATGCGCAAGCTGAGCCGCGCGGCCATCGAAACCCTGGCGATCATCGCCTATCATCAGCCCGTTACCCGCGCCGAGATTGAGGAGATCCGCGGCGTCGCCGTGTCGCGCGGCACAATTGATCAGTTGCTTGAACTGGAGTGGGTAAGATTCGGTCGCCGGAGGATGACACCGGGCCGCCCCGTGACCTATATTGTCACCGAGGGCTTTCTGGATCACTTCGGGCTCGAATCCGCCCGCGACCTTCCCGGGCTCAAGGAACTGCGCGAGGCAGGGCTTCTCGACAACCGTCCGCTGCCCGGCAACCTTGCAGCGCCGGACGCAGAACCCGAGGATGACGACACGCCCCCGCTGGACCAGAGCGAGCTGTTCGAGGAATGAGGGCCAGAATGGCCGCTTATGGCGGAGACCCCGCCCTTCATGACAAGGAACCGAGCATGAACCGTATTATCACGATGATCCTGCGCATGTTCATGCGCCGCGCGATCAACACCGGAATCAACAAGGGCGCGCGCATGGCCGGAGGCCAGGCCGCCAAGGGCCGGCAAACCGCCAAACGCGCGCGTCAGGCCGCCCGGATCACCCGGCGCATTGGCCGTTGAGACAGGCCGCCGCTTCGGGCGTCTGGCGACAACCCGCCGAGATCTGACTCGCCGGCTTGCCGTGGCGGAAGTTGCAGCATATCACGTTTCACGTGTGGGTTTGGCCTTGCTTCATCTTTAAGTGGTTTTCCCGAAAGGGCGGTGCAGGTAGTCTGGCAACGCCGGTTCCATGTTCCTGGTAAGGGACGTGCCGCACCGGAAAGGGATGGCATCATGCCTTTCCGAGACGGTGGCGCTTTCGCCTTGCGTTCGGCGTCACCGTCTGACGCAATGGCACGGCCAACATCACCTCAGGACGTTCCGATGACCTCTCTGGCCGATCCCGCGACACTCGCATTCGTCTTTGGCGCGGCCGCGGCCGTGTTGCTGATCCTGCTGCTGATGCAGGGCCGCAGCCTTGCGCAGTGGCGGGCCGCCTGCGATATCCGCGGACAACGGCTGCAGGACAGCGAAGCGCGGCTGTCCGAACAGCAGGCCCGCCTTGTGGCGCTTGAAACCGCAGCCGCGGAACGCGAGGCGCGGGTGACGGCGGAATTCGCCCGGGCCGAACGTCTGCAAGAGGCGCGGACCGCCCTTGAAACAGCTCTGGCCGAGATCCGCACCGAACGCGACGGCCTGGTCAGCCATCTGCGCAGCGCCGAGGGGGAAGCCCATGACCTGCGCGCCGAGTTGCAGTCTCTGCGCATCGCAATGCAGAAGGACCGCGCGGCCGCCGAGCGCGAGATCGTCACGCTGCGCGAATTGCGCGAGGAAATGTCACGCCAGTTCCGCGAACTTGCCGCCGAAACCCTGCGCGCCCAGGGCGAGGACTTCTCGCGCGCCAACCAGGAGCGGCTGACGGCCCTGCTTGCGCCGTTCAAGGACCATGTCGGCCGGTTTCAGGAGGAACTGCGCACGGTCCACAAGTCCGCCGACGAAGAACGCGCCCGTCTGAAGGAACAGATCGCGCAGTTGCACCGCCGCTCGGAGGAAATCAGCCAGGAGGCTGTGAACCTGACCCGCGCGCTCAAGGGCGACGTGCGGCGGCAAGGCGCCTGGGGCGAAATGATCCTGGAGCGCATCCTCGAGGATTCCGGGCTCGAGGCGGGGCTGCATTACGAAACCCAGACCCATCGCCGGGACGAAACCGGCAAGGCCTGGCGGCCCGACGTGGTGGTCAAGCTGCCCAAGTCCAAGACGCTGGTAATTGATTCCAAGGTTTCCCTTGTCGCCTATGAAGCCGCGCTGAGCAGCGACAACGAGGACGAACGTGCCGTCCAGATGGCGGAACATGTCCGCTCGCTCGTGCGGCATATCGATACCCTTGCCGCCAAGGGGTATCACGCGCTGGACGGCAGTTCGGTGGATTATGTGCTCATGTTCGTGCCGATCGAGGGCGCCCTCTCCGAGGCGCTTCGGCTGCGCGGGGATCTGACCTCCTACGCCTTGCAGAAGGGGGTGGGGATCATGACGCCCACGACGCTGATGGTCGCGCTCAAGACGGTGGAGCATATCTGGGCGGTCGAGCGGCGCGAAAGCAATGCCGAAGAGATTGCCGACCGGGCCGGAAAGCTGTTCGACAAGGTCCACGGGTTTGTCACGGAAATGGAGAAGGTGGGCGATTGTCTGCGCCGCGCCCAGGAGGCGCACGGGACGGCGTTCGACCGGCTGTCGCGCGGCAGTGGCAACGTGCTGGGGCAGGTGGAAAAGCTGCGCAAACTCGGCGCCCGCACATCGAAGACCCTGCCTGTCCCCTTCGACGAGGATGAGGACGAGCCGACACTGCCTGCGCCGGATGCCCGCGGTGACGCGCTGCCACGGCCGGTCTGATGCAGACCCGTTTCGCGATTCCGACGCAGGGACCGGGCTGTTATGACATCACCGACACCGTTGCGCGCTGGCTGCGGGACAACGGGGAAGGGCTGCAGCTTCTGACGCTGTTCATCCGGCACACATCGGCCTCGCTTCTGATCCAGGAAAACGCCGATCCCGATGTGCAGGTCGATCTGATGGCCTGGCTGGACCGGATCGCGCCGCAGGCCGATGATCCGCGCATGCACTATCTCACCCATCGTGCCGAGGGTCCGGATGACATGCCGGCGCATCTCAAGGCGGCGGTGCTGCCGGTTTCGTTGCAGATCCCGGTGGCCGAGGGCAGGATGCTGCTGGGCACCTGGCAAGGCATCTATGTGGTGGAACATCGCCGCGCCCCCCATCGGCGCGAGATTGTCGCCCACCTGGCCTGATCCCCATATCTTGATCGGCAAATCGCCTCTACCCAAGCCATTGCGGCTCGCCTATAGTCGCTGTGGATAACTGCCACGATGCACCGAGGTTGAGGCCATGCGCTGCCCGTTCTGCGGAAACATAGACACCCAGGTCAAGGATTCGCGCCCGGCCGAGGATCATGTGGCCATTCGCCGCCGCCGCTTCTGCCCGGCCTGTGGGGGGCGCTTCACCACATATGAACGGGTGCAGTTGCGCGACCTCGTGGTCGTCAAGTCCAGCGGCAAGCGCGAGGATTTCGATCGTGGCAAGCTGGAACGGTCGATCCGCATCGCGCTGCAGAAACGGCCGATCGAGCCGGAGCGCATCGATCAGATGATCTCGGGCATCGTGCGGCGCCTGGAAAGCCTTGGCGATACCGACGTGCCGTCCAAGACCATAGGCGAGATCGTGATGGAGACGCTGGCCCGGCTTGATACCGTCGCCTATGTGCGCTTTGCGAGCGTTTACAAGAACTTCCAGGCCGCAGGTGACTTTGACCGTTTCGTGTCGGAACTGCGCCCCAATCCGCCCGCCGACGAGTGACGGCCGAGGCGGATCGTCGCTTCATGCGGCTTGCGCTGACGCTGGGCGCGCGCGGCATGGGCAATGTCTGGCCCAATCCGGCCGTGGGCTGTGTGATCGTGCGTGAGGGCCGTATCGTCGGACGGGGCTGGACGCAGCCGGGCGGCCGCCCCCATGCCGAGGTCATCGCCCTGGCTGCTGCCGGCGCCGCGGCGCGGGGCGCAACAGCCTATGTGAGCCTTGAACCCTGCGCCCACCATGGCCGCACGCCGCCCTGCTGCGACGCGCTGGCTGCGGCCGGCGTCGCGCGTGTTGTGACCGCGCTTGAGGATCCCGATCCCAGAGTCGCGGGGCGCGGGCACGACATGCTGCGTCGCTGCGGTATCGCGATCACCACCGGCGTCGAGGCGGAAGCCGCGCGGCGGGATCATTGCGGGTTTCTGTCGCGCGTGCAGCGCGGCCGTCCGATGGTAACGTTGAAGCTGGCCAGCAGTTTTGACGGCCGCATCGCCACCGCCAGCGGGGAAAGCCAGTGGATCACTGGCGCGCCGGCGCGCCGGCTGGTTCATGCCCAGCGTGCCCGGCACGATGCCGTGCTGGTGGGCGGCGGCACTGCGCGCGCGGATGATCCGATGCTGACCGTCCGTGGCCTTGGCGCCCGGCATCAGCCGCTGCGGCTGGTGGCGAGCCGGCACCTTGCGCTGCCCGTTGACGGCGCGCTTGCGCGTTCGGCCGGAGATGTGCCGCTTTGGCTGCTGCATGAAGGCGGCAGTGTGCCCGCAGCGCTATGCGAGCGCTGGCAGGATCTGGGCGCGCGGCTGGTGCCGGTGCCGCTGGGTCCGGGGCGGCAGCTCGATCCGAAAGGCATGCTCGAGGTGTTGGGCGCCGAGGGGCTGACGCGGGTGTTCTGCGAAGGGGGCGGGCAGTTGGCGGCCTCGCTTCTGGCGCAGGGGCTGGTGGATGAGCTGGTCGGCTTTACCGCGGGCCTCGCCCTGGGGGCCGAGGGACAGCCGTCCATCGGCGCGCTTGGCATCGGCGCGCTGGCCGAGGCGCCGCGCTTTCGTCTGGCCGAGGCACAGGCCGTCGGCCCGGACATCATGCATCGCTGGGTGGCGCTTTAACGCCAGAGATGGGCATAGCTCGCAGCCAGCCCCTGCAGTTTCGACAGGATCCGCAGCCCGCCTCCGGGCCGGGCGATGGTGCCGGTGGCAAGCCGTTCGGCCAGAACCTCGGGCGGGCAAGGCAAGCCCGTCACCGGGTCGAAGCAGCGCGGATAGGCAATCAGCGTCGCATGCGCCAAGGCGTCCAGACTGGGGCGGGCGGTGCGGCGTGCGGGCACCGGTCCAAGATCCCGGGTCAGCCCCCAACCGGCATAGAAAGGTGCGCCGAGGCAGGTGACCGGCTTCCCGCGCAACAGGGCCTCGAACCCGAGGGTGGAGGTGATGGTCCAGATCTCGGCAACCGCGTCGATCAGCGCAATCGGGTCGGCATTGGGCAGAACCGCATCCGCATGGAGCAACGCCTCGTGCAGCGGAACCGCACCCGGCCGCAACCCGGCCTCGACATCGGGATGAGGCTTGTAGAGGATCACGGCGCCCGGGTTCGCACGCCGCACCCGTTCCAACAGCGCGAGATTTCCCCGAACCTCGCCGCCGCCCCGGAGGATCGACGCATCATCCTCGACCTGCCCGGGCACAAGGATCCGATAGCCCTCGGGCAGGGGGGGCAAGGCCGCGCCGGCAAGATTGTATTTCGACAGTCTGGCCGCCACGATCGCGGCAACCAGCGCCTTTGCACGTGCCTCCCCGCCCGGAGGCGGGGGCGCTGCAATCAGCCGCTCCAACCGGCTTTCGCGGCTGGGATCATAATAGATACCGAGATCGTCAGTCACCAGCGACAACGCCGGAACCAACGCCGCACCCAACCCGCGAGAGCGGAGAAAGCCGTCCTCGACCCGCCGGATCGTCACCGGTGCGGCAAACGCTTCGGGCTCGCGCCCCGCCCAGACAAGAAGATCCCGGCCTGTCTGGACGGCCCGGGCCACGGCGCGGGCGGGATCGTTTTCGAACAGCAGCCGCTTTTCCTGCCCGAAGGCCCGCTGCAAACCGGCGCGTTTCCAGAGCCGCATGCCCAGCGCCACATGCCCGCGCCGGTCTTCACGGAAGGCGCGGACCTCGGCCTCCAGCTGGTTCAGCGCGTCCTCAAAGCTGCACAGCCGGTCGCGGCAGGGATCATACCAGCGCGGATAAAGGATCATCGCCGCAGCAAAAAGCTGGGCGGGTGCAAGGTTCCGGCTGCGGCGGGGCAGGGGCTGGCGATCGTCGCTCAGCCCCCAGCCGGCGTAGAACGGCTGGCCAAAGACGCAAGGCCGGTGCCCGGCGAGGATCGCCTCGAAGCCCAGTTGCGAGCTGACGGTATAGACGGCGCGCGCGCCCGCAAGCAGCCGCCAGGGAGATACCGGTGAGTCAAGCAGAACCCCGTCCGAGGGCTGAAAATGGCCCGCTCGATACCCGTCGATCGTTTCCGGATGGGTCTTGATCACGATGCGTGCCCCGGGATGCTCCGCCCGTGCCGCGTCCAGCATCCGGGTGAAGCTGTCCGCGTCGGCCCCGCCAAGGCGGATCGAGGCGTCACCCCGCACCTGATCGACGATAAGCACATAATCCGACTCAGGCGGGTCCAGTGCTGGATCGTGAGTGTTGTATTTCGACAGATCGGCATCCCTGATCCGCGCAATGCCGCGATCGGCCCGGGCAAGAAGATCCGGATCATCCAGCGGGGCATGCGCGAGGAGATGTTCGAGGTCGCTGGGTTGGCGCGCGTCATAATAGGCACCGCGGCTGTCGATCAGCAGCCCCAGTGGTGGATCTCCGGCCCGGCCCGGCCGGACCGAGCGCAGGAACGCATCCTCAATCCGCAGAAGGCCGGCGCCGCTGCGCCGGGCCGCGGCTTCCCCCCGCCACGACCGGGGGCCATTGCCCCAGACGGCGACAAGATCGCGAGATCCCGGAAGGCCGCAGCGGGGTCGGAGACCCGCCAATGTCATGATTCTGCGGATCCTGCCTGGCCGAAGCAGACCGCCAGTAAAGGCGAAAACGCGCCGAGAGCTGGCCCCGGCGCGGTCTGAAAGCGCGTCAACCACCTCAGTTCAGGGTGTTGTTGACCGTGTTGGCGGTGCTGAGCGGCCCGGTCAGCGCCGAAAGCGTCTTTTGCCACTGAACATAGGGCGCTTGCGTCACATAGACTGTATCGCGGTCACGGATCAGGAATTCGCGTGCGAAGAACATGCCATTGGGTTGCGTAAGGTCAAGGACATAGACCATCCGCTGATCGCCGACCAGATCGCTGCGCCCCAGCACGGCGTTGGCGATTTCGGCGCGCTCGTTTCGCATCACGAAAATGCCCTTCGGGTCGGCGAGATTCGTGTTCAGCCCGCCTGCCTGCGCGATGGCATCCAGGGCCGTGACTTCCGGCTTGCCGAAGGGTACGCGCGCCTGACCTCCGGTTGCGCCAAGGGCCACGAAGGTGCGTTCGTCCTGCTTGACGACAATCCGGTCTCCGTCGCGTAGGGGAATATCCAGCGAGGGATCGGTGTAGAGATCGTTCAGCCAGGCCGTGCCCTCGGTCGCGCCGCGGATGACGGTGACAAGGGCGGTTTCGGGCTCGGTCGATATGCCGCCGGCGCGCGCGAGCATACCTGCAAGCGTCCGCGTCGGCCGTTCGATCGGATAGACACCTTGCCCGCCCACGTCGCCCATGATCGCCACCGCCGCGCCGTCGCCGGCGATCCGGCGCACCTGAACCTGCGGATCCGGGGTCTGGGTTTCAAGCTGGGCGGTGATTAGCTGGCGCAGCGCTTCGGGCGTGTTGCCGGCCGCGCGGATCCGCCCCGCATAGGGCACGAAGATGAAACCCTGGCCATCCACCTGCACGGTTTCAAGCACAGCCATGTTCTGCCCCGTGCCGGCCAGCAGCCCGTCGTTGACGTTTTCATAGATGGTCAGGCCCAAGGTGTCGCCGGCATTGATCGTGTCGGGGCCAAGAAGGCCGATGTTGCGGAAGGCGGCGGGGAAGGTCAGCTTGGGTTCAACGCTGGTCGTCCGCGCGATCCGATCATCCACGGCGACGATGAAGGGCGCGCCCACGGTCTGTTCGGCCCCGGCCAGGATCTCGGATCGGGTCGGGCCGGACCGAGGAAGCGCGCACCCCGCGACGATCGCGGTGGTGGCGAGAAGCGCAACAAGCTTGACCCCGCGTGATGCCGACTGTTTCACTGCCACGGCTCCTTGACTGTCTCTTCTTGTTCTGGTTGCGGAATGGGTAGCCGAGCCCGAGCCAAAATGCCAGCACACATTCACGGTCTTATTTCACGAGCCGGAGTTGTTGCCGTGGGGTCGCATTTCCCGAGCGCAGCGCATCATAGGGATCTTCGGCAGCCAGCATCATGTCGACGACCTGCCGAAGCAGGCTCCGCCGCCCCCCGGCCGAATAGAATCCGCCGGCCACCTGCGAGGTCTCCAGAAGGTAGTGGCGGTAATCGCGGTAGGCGCGGCTGTCGGGCCGCGTCGGCTGTGCGAAGAACTCGGCCAGTGGCTGGGTCGAGACGAATTCCGGTTTCGCATAGACGGCGCTGCCGAAGACCTTGAGCGGGAGGCCACGCCACAGCACCTGCTGCGCGGCGGTGGAGTTCACGGTAACGGCGCTGCGTGCATGGTTGAGCAGCACCGCAAGCTTGCCGCCGCGCACGAAATGCACGCGATCCTCGATCCCGCGCGCGCGGGCGAGTCGGGCAATCTCCCGCGACAGCGGCACGCGCCCGTCCTCAAGCGGGTGGGCTTTGAAGACAAGATGGTGATGCTGTGGTGCGCCCTTGGCAAACCCGTCGATGCAAAGCTCCAGAAACTCGGTCATCGTGCTGAAGGGGCTGTGCATCTGGAAGCTGCTGTCATGTTCCAGTTGCAGCAGCGCCAGATGATACGGAAAGCCACCATGGCGGATGCGCCGGGTGGCCACAAAGCGTTCGGTCGCGTGCAGCGGTATCGCGACCAGCCGGCGCAGATAAAGCCGGAATTCCTTGTGGATCGGAATGGCGCGGTGGGGGCGGAAGTTGCGGAAGCGCCGACCCCGCGTCATGACGAAGAAATGATAAAGCGCACCATAGAAGACGTGGTGACGCATGTCGCCCCAGCGGGCCGGGGCGTCGGGCAGATCCATGTCAAGCTGTGCGAGCGCCGCCTGCATTTCGGGCAGGCCCATGTCCATCAGCCGGGAATTGCCGTTCGACCCGCCGCGTTCATAGGTCACCCAGTAGGGCCGCAGGTAGCCTTCCTCGAACACGTGAATGCCCAGGCCCAGGTCGCGGGCAACGGCGACCGCATTGGCATGAATCGCGCGGGTGTCGCCGTAAAGAACGATGTCGGTGACGCATTTGTCCCGCACGATTTCGCGGAAGGTTTCGGGCCAGTCCTCCTGCGGGGCGGTGAAGGGAATGAAGCTGTCCCGATCGGGCCAGAAGGCGCTGTCGCCGCTGTTGAAGCCTACCCGCCAGACATTGGCGCCGGCGCGGCGTATCATCCGGCCCAGTTCGTGAAAGAACGGCCCATGCGGGCCCTGCAGAAAGAGGAAGACGCGCCCAGAACCTTTCACGGGCCCTGGCCCGCGGCCATCATTTCCTTCACGCATGCTGCACCCCGACTTCCAAAACGGCACTCATTACGCTGACCTTCTTGCCTCAAAGTGCGGATAAAGTCACTCTCTGGGAGGCCCGGATGGTAACTGCCTGCCGATCAGGCAGAAATATGCCTGCCTTTCATCGATTTGTCGAGGATCTGCATGGAAACAAGGCGGTGCACGGCCGGGCTTGCGGATGCCGGGTGCGCAAGTTAACTGGAAGGCGAAAGGATGCTGCAATGTTCACAGGGATAATCACTGACGTCGGTCGCGTGCTGCATCTTGCCCAGGAGGGTGATCTGCGGGCGCGGATCGCGACGTCCTATGCGATTGAATCCATCGACATCGGTGCCTCGATCGCCTGTGACGGCGTGTGCCTGACGGTTGTTGCCACCGGCACCGAGGGCGGGCAGGGCTGGTTCGACGTTCAGATCTCGGCCGAAACCGTCGCCCGCACCAATCTTCACCTGCAGCAGCGCAGCGACTGGCGCGTGGGTAAGCGCATCAATCTGGAGCGGGCGCTGCGGGTGGGGGACGAGCTTGGTGGGCACATCGTTTCGGGCCATGTCGATGGGGTGGCTGAACTGATCGCAGCCGAGGACGAAGGCGATAGCACGCGCATGACCTTCCGGGTTCCGCCGGATCTGGCGCCCTTCATCGCCTCGAAAGGCTCGGTTGCGCTGAACGGCACCTCGCTGACGGTGAACGAGGTCACGCGCGACACGTTCGGGATCAATGTCATCCCCCATACCAAGGCGGTCACAACCTGGGGCGACGCCCGTGTGGGTGATCGCTTCAATCTTGAGATAGACACGCTGGCGCGCTATGTCGCCCGCTTGCGCGAATGGGGACGGGAATGAACGACTATCACGACGCGATCTCTTCGATCGAAGAGATTATCGACGATGCGCGCAACGGCCGCATGTTCATTCTCGTGGATCATGAAGATCGTGAAAACGAAGGCGATCTGGTGATCCCGGCGCAGATGGCCACGCCCGAGGCGATCAATTTCATGGCCACCCATGGGCGCGGGCTGATCTGCCTGTCGTTGCCAGGCAGCCGTATTGATGCGCTGGGGCTGCCGCTGATGGCGTCGCAGAATTCGTCGCGCCACGAAACGGCCTTTACCGTGTCGATCGAGGCGCGCGAAGGCGTCACCACCGGGATTTCCGCCCATGACCGCGCCCGCACCGTGGCCGTGGCCATCGACGCCTCGAAGGGTGCGGCCGATATTGCGACCCCCGGCCATATCTTTCCCTTGCGTGCCCGTGACGGCGGCGTTCTGGTGCGGGCCGGTCATACCGAGGCCGCCGTCGATATCTCCCGCCTTGCCGGGCTGAACCCTGCTGGCGTGATCTGCGAGATCATGAATGACGACGGCACCATGGCACGCCTGCCTGATCTTGTGGCCTTTGCCCAGCGTCACAACCTGCGGATCGGCACGATCTCGGACCTGATCGCCTATCGCAGGCGGCATGACAATCTGGTGCATGAAAGCGCCGTGCGGCCGGTCCGCTCGGTTCACGGCGGCGACTGGCTGATGCGGATCTTTACCGATGAGACGCAGGGCGCCGAACATATCGTCCTGACCAAGGGCGACATCACTTCGCCCGAACCGGTTCTGGTGCGGATGCACGCGCTCAACCCGCTTGAGGATGTCCTGGGGCTGGGACTTGGGCAGGAGCTGAACGAGGTGCAGGGCGCGATGCGCCTGATCGCGGAGGAGGGGCGCGGCGTGGTCGTGCTGCTGCGTGACACGACGATGAAGCTTGTGGTGGATGGTGCGGCCTCGCCACAGACGCTGCGGCAATACGGGCTGGGCGCGCAGATCCTTGCGGCGCTTGGGCTTCACCGTCTGACGCTTGTGACCAATTCACCCACACCCAGGATTGTCGGGCTTGAGGCTTATGGCCTGTCCATCGAGGGCACACGCCCCATAACGAAAGGCTGAAGCAATGGCCGCCAGTGAAACCCACCATACCTTGCCGCTGCCCGGCTTCGATGCGCCGGTGCGCCTGCTTGCGGTCGTGGCGCCCTACTACAAGGACATCGCCGATGCGCTGGTTGCGGGGGCACGCGCCACGGCCGAGGCTGCGGGTGCCGAACTGGATATCGTCGAGGTTCCCGGGGCGCTGGAAATCCCGACCGCGGTGCGCCTTGCGCATGGCATGGCTGATTACCACGGCTACGTCGCGCTGGGCTGCGTGATCCGTGGCGAGACGACGCATTACGATACCGTCTGCAATGACAGCAGCCGCGCGCTGACGCTGCTGGGCCTTGACGGCGCCTGCATCGGCAATGGAATTCTGACGGTTGAAAACCGGGATCAGGCGGTGGTCCGTGCCGATCCGCAGGGGCAGAACAAGGGCGGCGGCGCGGCCGCGGCGGCCTTGCATCTGGTCGCGCTGTCGCGCAAATGGGGCCGCGCGACCAAGGGAATCGGCTTTCTGGGCGCAAAGACAGGCGACAAGGGATAGCAGGCCGATGACCACCACCCAAGACAAACGACAGATGCGCTCGGCGGCGCGGCTTTATGCGGTGCAGGCGCTGTTCCAGATGGAGGCGTCCGGTCAGACCGTCGATCTGGTCCGGCGCGAGTTCGAGAGCTGGCGCATGGGCACGGTCTATGACGGCGAGGAAATGGCCGAGGGCGACGTCCCCCTGTTTCGCCGCATCGTCGAGGATGCCGTCAACCATCAGGCGCGCATCGACCAGATGACCGATCGGGCCTTGGTGGCCAAATGGCCGATCGACCGGATAGATCCGACGTTGCGTGCCCTGTTCCGCGCCGCCGGCGCCGAACTGGTCGACCGGTCCACCCCGCCCAAGGTCGTAATCAACGAATTCGTTGATATTGCCAAAGCTTTCTTCCCCGAGGGGCGGGAGGCGCGGTTCGTGAATGCAGTGCTTGACCACATGGCCCGTGAAGCACGGCCCGAGTCCTTCTGAAGGTCGGCGGGATTTCGCCCACGACAGCCGGGCATCGCGCGGGGCCGGGCACATTCGGGCTTGTGCAGGGTTCTGGCCGGACTACCCTTGAAACATCTTCAGGAGGTGCGGCCATGCCCCCGCTCATAAGGCTCTATATCACCCAGATCATCATCGGCACCTGGCTTGCCATCTGCTTTGTGGCGCTGCTGCTGGTGGTCAACGTCGGCAATCTGCGTCATCTCGTGTTCAGCAGCACCGATGGCTGGCTGGGACTGGGACTGCTGGTTTTCGCCAATGCCGTTGTCTTTTCCGGCGTTCAGTTCGGTATCGCTGTCATGCGGCTGGCCGAACCGCCGGCAGATGGCGGATCGGGACACCGGCTGCGGCAGTGGATTGCAATTCCCGTGCGTGCCGGCCGCGACGATCGTGCGCTGCGCCGCTAGGTGAAGCGCCCTGATCCGAAACGCCAGCCTGCGGCCCGCTGTCGCAGCGGGTTGTAACCAGAAGCATGGACTTCTCGCTTATCCGAACCTTCCTAGAGGTCGCCGCGACCGGCTCTTTCGCGGCCGCTTCGGACCGGCTTTTCGTTACTCAATCGGCCGTGAGCCTGCGGGTGCAGAGGCTGGAGGACCAGCTTGGCCGTCCGCTGTTCTTGCGTTCCAAATCAGGGGTTGAACTTACGGCTGCCGGGCGGGATTTCGAGGGCCACGCCGTTGCCCTTCTGCGCGCCTGGGAAGAAGCGCGCCAGCAGATCGCCGTGCCGGAAGGATTCAGCCGTAGCCTGGTGATGGGGGGCGAGCTCTCGCTTTGGCCGCGGCTCGGGTTTGGCTGGATGACACGATTGCGCGCGGCCCTGGGCGATCTTTCGCTGCGCGCCGAGATCGGAACCGCAGATCAGTTGAGCCGCGCCATGGCCGAAGGTGTGATGCAGGTCGCGCTCATGTCGACGCCGACCCTGCGGCCGGGGCTTGGCGCCCGCAAGATCCTGGATGAAGAACTGGTTCTGGTCGCGCCCTGGTCCGAAGCACGGCGCGAAACGCTGGCCGACCGCTATGCCTATATCGACTGGGGCAGCGACTTCCTTCATTTCCATGGCCAGAACCTGCCCGAGCTTACACATCGGGGCCTGACGCTCGATCTGGGCATTCTGTCCGAGCGTTTCGTGACGCAGGCAGGCGTTGCGGCGTATCTGCCAGCGCGCACCGTGGCACCCCGGCTGGCCGAGGGGGTTCTGCATCTTGTGCCCGACGCGCCGACCTTTCCCTATCCCGTCTGGTATGTGTGGCGCGAGGATCTTGATCCGGCCCTGGCTGATGTTGCAGAAAAGATACTCCTGTCCCTTTCCCGGGCGCTCTCGCAGGAGATCAGCGAGACGATCGAGCAGATCTGATGCGGCGTTGCGGCAACACTCCTCTCCTGCTGCTCCGGGCAGCAGAAACGACCTCCTCCAAGTCTCTGTAACGAAACGCGTTCCGCGTCCGGTCGTGCATGGGGCGCCATGCGCCTCCGTCAAGGGAATCCCGGCTCGAGTAATACTCATGTCACGGTTGAGCATTCCCAATTTCAGGTTGTTCTGCACCGCGGTTAGATGGATCAGCACTCGGCATTTTGCCGAAGAGATCTACGCTTGAAAGGACAAGCCATGAAGCAATCCGTGAAACTTGCCGCAGCTTCCGCCCTGACGCTGGCGCTTGCCGGCACGTCGGCCATGGCGCAAACCACGATCACCGGGATCCAGCAGCTGGATGACCAGATCGACGACGTGCAGATCCAGGCGCAGCGCGACCTGGAGCGGGCCGGCGACCGCGCGCGCTTTGGCCAGCCGGGGGTCGGCGCTGATGGCTGGACCGGCTCGGTGGCGCTGACATTCTCGGGCAATACCGGGAATACCGAAACCCAGGATCTGGCGCTTGCCGGACGGTTCGGGCTGGTCGATGGCCCCTGGAGCCACACTTTCGGCTTTGGCCTTGAATACGGCGAGGACAACAACTCGACCACCAAGGAGAAGGCCTTTGCGATCATCGACAGCAACTATTCGCTGACGCCCGAGTTCTATGTCTTCGGCCTCGGCCGCTGGGAACGCGACAACTTCGCCGACACCCGCGACGCCTTCGTGGGGATTGGCCCCGGCTACCGGATCATCAACACGCCGGATGTTGCCTGGCGGGTCCAGGCTGGCCCCGGCTGGCGGTCGAACCGCACGGGCGATGCACGCACGGATGAGGTTGCATTGATCGCCTCTTCGCGGCTGTTCTTCCGGGTCAATGAGGGAGTGTTCATCACCAACGACACCGATGTGCTGCATTCGGATGTGAACACGCTCACCACCAATGACCTCGGCCTCAACGTCGCGATGACCGAGGGCCTTGCCACCCGGATCAGCCTGCGCACCGACTACAACACCGATCCGGCACCCGATCGTCGCAATACCGACAACACGATCGGTGTCTCGCTGGTCTACAGCTTCCGCTAGGGCCGGGGCGGCATAGGGCGCGCATGCGCCGGATAACTGGGCGCGGCCGTGGGTCGCGCCCTTTGCAATGAGAAGGAAGGGTGACGGGCCCGCAGCGACCGTGGGTGCGTGTATTTTCCCGAGAGCCTGACTAATCAGGTGGGCGCCAGATACCAAGGCCAGGACCCTGGCAGAGCCAGCCCCCTCGGAAATGCTTATCGGCCACTGGAAAAGTGCCCCGCACGAGAAGAGCAGAACCCGTCGAGTCCGACATAGTGCCACGCCGCCCCGGCTTCAAGGAGCAAGGCCGGTGATGCTGGGGGTTGCGGAGTGTTCGCCTTTCGTTCATAGTAAGGCATGGTGTCAACCCTGCATGCCCCGCCCGACGTTGCGGCGCCCCTTGCCCCCGGCCAGTTGCTGGCGCGGGGGGTTTGCCGGCTGCTTGCAAGCCATGATTTCGCGTCGCTGACCGAGGTAGCGCCAGCACCGGGCCTGAGGGTCGATGTCATGGCCTTGGGGCCGAAGGGCGAAATCTGGGTCATCGAGTGCAAGTCAAGCCGCGCCGATTTCACCTCGGACCGCAAGTGGACGGGCTATCTGGAGTGGTGCGACCGGTTTTTCTGGGCCGTCGATGCCGATTTCCCGTCCGAACTGCTTCCGCTTGAGACGGGCATGATTCTTGCCGATCCCTATAGCGCCGAGATCCAGAGGATGCCGACCGAAAGCCGACTTGCGCCGGCGCGCAGGCGGGTGCTTACACAGCTTTTTGCCCGACAGGCCGCGCGCCGCCTGTTGCTGCTGCGCGATCCGCAGTTCAGCGTTTTTTCTTCCTGACCCCGTCCGCCGAGGGGTCGATGGCCCGGGCGCGGCTGGCGGCGGCGCGAAGCTCTTCCGCAATTTCCTCGGCCTCGTCGGGGCTGAAATCCAGCGGAAGATCGATGCCGTCACCCTCGACATAGATGCGGACCATGCCCAATGTGGTGGGGCCGATCTGAAGATTTGCGGCCGTGTCGCTTTGCTTGTCGATGCCCATGTGATCTCTCCTTGACGGGGGCGAGGCTTACGCCGCTTTCGGCGCGTTTTCAAGCGCGGGCCTCTTGCAATCCGATTCAGCGGGCGGTAAATGACGGCCAGTGCCGCCTTAGCTCAGTAGGTTAGAGCACCAGATTGTGGATCTGGGGGTCCCCCGTTCGAGCCGGGGAGGCGGTACCATGAAGTCGGCCCGTGCTGACTTTCTCGCCCCGCGCGTGCAAGTCTTCTACGTCGCGATTCCTCCCCTACCTGCGCGCGCGTTTTTCAGATCGACCAGGCGGAGTTCGCCGGAGTCTGCGGAGGAGGGGCACCGAGGATCGTCGTCACCGAGTGCAGGCACCGCCGTCATTCGCTGCGGATGTCATAATCCTCCGTGACATGGCCGCCGATATCGGCCGGCATCGTGAAGCGCGAAACTCTCCACGTTGATCAGCTTCGCATCATGCTGAGGTGTAAGCGTTTCCTGCCTCCTACCTTCCGGCTCTCATCCTGATCGGGTTTTTTGAACCTTGGTGATTGTTGGAATGGATTTTCTCCACGGAGACTACATTGGAGGTTCTCCCGGTTGGCGGTCGCGGCCGTCGTAACCGGAAGTGACCTGATGAGGTGAAGGCCCGGATCGTGGCGGAGACGCTGACGCCGGGTTTGACGGTGAATGCTGTCGGGCGTCATGGTGTTCCGGCGAACCACGTTTCGGTCTGGCGCACGCTGGCGCGGAAAGGGCGGCTGGAGTCGCATCGCATCGCTCATCGAGACCTGCAAGACTAACGGCATAGAGCCCTTCGCCTATCTGAAGGCTACCCTCACGGCGATCGCCGCCGGCCATCCACAAGGCCGCCTCGACGACCTGCTGCCCTGGAACTTCAAGCCGTCAAGCTAAGCCGACAGTGGGGGCCAGCGACCGCTTACGCTGAGGTCAGCCTCGCCGCTGATGAAACCTGTCCTCTCGACCGCATCGAAGCGCACAGGGGATTTCATCGATCCAGCACATGCCGTACGGGGCCCGACGCCGGCGCTGGCGCGTTCGCGAGGGAAGATCGGTGCTATCGCCGGCATGCCGCACGGGCTTGGTGCGCGCCCCTTTTCTCGGCTTGGAGGGCGCGTGGTGCCCGCCTTCGCGCAGCTTCTGCACCCCGGTCCCCTTCGCAACCGCGACAGGATCAATCCTCTGTCGAGGGTGGCACCCTCACTTCCGTAAGGGCGCGGTCGATCAGGTCAAGCCCGGCACCTGGACGATGTGCGCCTTCCGACAGAATGCGGCGCCAGCTGCGTGCGCCGGGACGCCCTGCGAAAAGGCCAAGCATGTGGCGCGTGACGGCATGAAGGCGGCCGCCCCTGGCAAGGTGGTCGGCAATATAGGGCCGCATCGCTTCAAGTGCGGCAAAGGCGCCCGGCCCAGGGGCAGCGCCGAAGATCCGCTCGTCGGCCTCGGCCAGGACAGAGGCGGGGGCGTGATAGGCGGCGCGCCCGATCATCACGCCGTCAAGTCCCTCGGCCAGCAGCGCCTCGGCGCTTTCAAGCGTGGCGACGCCGCCGTTGATCGAGATATGCAGATCCGGGAAGGCGCGCTTCATCGCGATCACCAGCGGGTAGTCAAGCGGCGGGATATCGCGGTTTTCCTTGGGGCTCAGCCCTTGCAGCCAGGCCTTGCGGGCGTGAATGATGACTCTGCGCACGCCTGCGGCACGCACAGTGTCGAGGAAGGTGGGCAATGCCTCCTCGGGCCTCTGATCATCGACGCCGATCCGGCATTTGACAGTGACCTCGGCCTCGCCCGCCGCTTCCTGCATGGCACGGACGCAGTCCGCAACGAGGGCGGGGCGTTCCATCAGAACCGCACCGAAGCAGCCCGATTGCACGCGATCCGAGGGGCATCCGACATTGAGATTGTATTCGTCATAGCCCCAGTCGCGCGCGATCTGCACCGCGCGAAGCAGCTCGTCCGGGTCTGACCCTCCAAGTTGAAGTGCCACAGGATGCTCGGCCGCATCGTGATCCAGCAGCTTGCTGCGGTCGCCGTGCAGAATGGCGGGTGCCGTCACCATTTCGGTGTAAAGCAGCGCCTGCCGTGACAGAAGGCGGTGCAGATAACGGCAGTGGCGGTCGGTCCAGTCCATCATGGGGGCCACCGAAAGCCGCGCAGCCGAAGCGGCCCGGGGGCGGGAGACAGGGAGATCGTGTTCGGGCATGGCGGCGGGTCCGGCGGGTTACTGCTGCGCCCATGGCGCCTGTGCGGCCCTAGCATATCTGCCCGCCGGGTGAAAGAAGGGCAGGTCCGGTGCGGGAGAGGGCCGGGGTTCTTTGACGTCCGCGTTGCGGCACGCTATCTGGCCGGCGTGGCGCGGAAATGCCGCGAGGACAAGGGGGGGCCATGACGATCCGATTTGCACTTCTTGGGGCGGGCCGCATCGGTCAGGTTCATGCGAAGGCAATCACCGGCACCGCCGGCGCAAGCCTCGTGGCCGTGGCCGAGCCGCATCTTCCGCTGGCAGAAGGCATCCGTGACCGTCACGGTGCCGAGATCCGCAGCCTTGAGGAGATCGCCGCTGCCGATGATATCGATGCGGTGGTCCTGTGCACGCCTACCGACACACATGCCGACCAGATCGAGTTCTTCGCCCGCGCCGGCAAGGCCATCTTCTGCGAGAAACCGGTGGATCTGAGCCTTGATCGGGTGCGGGCCTGTCTTGAGGTGGTGCGCGCAACGGGGGCCCGGCTGATGGTGGGCTTCAACCGCCGCTTCGATCCGCATTTTCAGGCGGTGCGCGCCGCCATCGATGCAGGCCGTATTGGCGCGGTCGAGATGGTCAGCATCACCTCGCGCGATCCCGGGCCACCGCCGGCGGATTACATTCGGGCGTCGGGCGGCATATTCCGCGACATGACGATCCATGATTTCGACATGGCGCGCTTTCTTCTGGGTGAAGACATCGAGACGGTCTTTGCAACGGCTTCGGTTCTGATCGATCCGGCGATTGCTGCGCTGGGCGATCATGACAGCGCCAGCCTGATCCTGACCACGGCGACGGGACGCCAATGCCTCATCTCGAACTCTCGTCGGGCGACCTATGGCTATGACCAGCGGATCGAGGTGCACGGCGCAGCGGGCATGATCGCCGCCGAAAACCAGCGGCCGGTTTCGATCGAGCTTGCCAATGGCGACGGATTCACGCGTCCGCCGCTGCACGATTTCTTCATGACCCGTTACACCGCGGCCTATGCGGCCGAGATTGCCGCCTTCATTGCTGCATTGCGTGCCGGAGAGGATCCGAAGCCGGGAGGCGAGGAAGGGCTGGCCGCGCTTGCGCTTGCCGAGGCGGCGCTGCGGTCCGTAGCCGAGAAACGCGCGGTGCGTGTGGACGAGATCCTCTAGAGATCCCGCACCGGACGGTGGCCGGGCGCCACACAGGAATATCCCGCCGGCCCCTTGCAGGGGTCTCCGGGCACAACTAAGACTCTGGTAAGTATTCAGGCGTTAGACAGACGAACCAACATCAGGCAGGCGCATTCCATGAGAGACCCGATCGACACCTACATGAACACGCTCGTCCCCATGGTGGTCGAGCAGACGAGCCGCGGCGAGCGCGCCTATGACATCTTCTCGCGCCTTCTGAAGGAGCGGATCATTTTCCTGTCGGGCCCGGTGCATGACGGGATGTCGTCACTGATCGTGGCGCAGCTTCTGCACCTCGAGGCCGAGAATCCGTCCAAGGAGATCTCGATGTATATCAACAGCCCCGGCGGTGTCGTGACCTCGGGCCTGTCGATCTATGACACGATGCAGTATATCCGCCCGAAGGTTTCGACCCTCGTGGTCGGGCAGGCGGCGTCGATGGGTTCGCTTCTGCTGGCGGCAGGTGAAAAGGGCATGCGCTTTTCGCTGCCCAACAGCCGGATCATGGTGCACCAGCCCTCGGGCGGTTTCCAGGGCCAGGCGACCGACATCGCGCTGCATGCCAAGGAGATTCTCGAGCTCAAGGAGCGGCTGAACAGGATCTACGTGAAGCACACCGGTCAGCCGCTGGAAAAGGTCGAGGACGCGCTGGAACGGGACAACTTCATGACCGCGGAAAAGGCCAAGGAATGGGGCCTGATCGACGAGATCGTCGAGAGCCGGGGCAAAATGGACGACACGTCAAAGTGATAGCGGCGACTGTGGCGGATGTGCCGCAGAGACCAATTTGGCGTTGTGAACAACGGGGGGCTGCCCTAGTCTTTAGGGAAGGGCAGTCCGAAGACGGCCTCCGGGCCCCCGACGGCGAAAGACGAGCCGCAGAGGTAACACATGGCGAACAATTCCGGCAGCGACAGCAAGAATACCCTCTACTGCTCCTTCTGCGGCAAAAGCCAGCATGAGGTGCGCAAGCTGATCGCGGGGCCGACCGTGTTCATCTGTGATGAATGCGTCGAACTGTGCATGGACATCATTCGGGAGGAGACCAAGACCTCTGGCCTGAAGGCGACCGACGGAGTTCCGACCCCGCGTGACATCTGCAAGGTTCTTGATGACTATGTGATCGGTCAGGCCCACGCCAAGCGGGTGCTGTCGGTTGCGGTCCACAACCACTACAAGCGGCTCAATCACTCCGGCAAGTCCGGCGATATCGAGCTTTCCAAGTCGAACATCCTGCTGATCGGGCCCACCGGCTGCGGCAAGACGCTGCTCGCGCAGACGCTGGCACGGATCCTTGACGTGCCCTTCACGATGGCCGACGCAACAACGCTGACCGAGGCCGGGTATGTGGGCGAGGATGTGGAAAACATCATCCTCAAGCTGCTTCAGGCCAGCGAATACAACGTCGAACGTGCGCAGCGCGGCATCGTCTATATCGACGAGGTCGACAAGATCACTCGCAAGTCCGACAATCCGTCGATCACCCGCGACGTGTCGGGCGAGGGCGTGCAGCAGGCGCTTCTGAAGATCATGGAGGGCACGGTTGCCTCGGTGCCACCGCAGGGCGGGCGCAAGCATCCGCAGCAGGAGTTCCTGCAGGTCGATACGACGAATATCCTTTTCATCTGCGGCGGCGCCTTCGCGGGGCTCGAGCGGATCATCGGCCAGCGCAACAAGGGCTCGGCCATGGGCTTTGGCGCGGACGTCAAGGACAAGGACAGCCGCGGCGTGGGCGAGCTTTTCAAGGAACTGGAGCCCGAGGATCTGCTCAAGTTCGGCCTGATCCCGGAATTCGTCGGACGTCTGCCGGTGATCGCGACGCTGACCGACCTTGATGAGGATGCGCTCGTCACCATCCTGACCGAGCCGAAGAATGCGCTGGTCAAGCAGTATCAGCGCCTGTTCGATATCGAAGGGGTAAAGCTCACCTTCACCGATGACGCGCTACGCGCAATCGCCAAGCGCGCGATCAAGCGCAAGACTGGCGCGCGGGGGCTGCGGTCAATCATGGAGGACATCCTGCTGGACACCATGTTCGAGCTGCCCGGCATGGACAGCGTCGAAGAAGTTGTCGTGAACGAGGAGGCCGTGAACTCCGAGGTCAAGCCGCTTCTGATCTATGCCGAGCGCAAGGGTGAGCCTGCAACGGCGGGCTGAGATTTCGGGCGGCAGACAAGATCTGCCGCCCTTTGTCTTTCCGCAATTCGCTGGACCTCGCTTCGCTCCTCGGTCATATGAAAGCGGCGCGGCCGCGCGTTATCCGGAGGCTTTCATGCAGTTTCTCAAGCGACTCCTCACGTGGTGGAACAGCCAGACGCTGGGGACACAGATCTTCACCTGGCGCAACGGTATCCGCGTGGGCGAGGATGAGCAGGGCAATATCTTCTATCGTAATGCCGATGGCACCAAGCGCTGGGTGATCTACAACGGCGAATCCGAGGCAAGCCGGGTGTCGCCCGACTGGCACGGATGGCTGCATCACACCTGGGATGAGCCGCCGACCGAGGCGCCACTGGTCCACAAGCCCTGGCAGAAGCCGCATCAGGAAAACCTGACCGGATCGGCCGATGCCTATGCGCCCTCGGGCTCGATCCGCCGCGCTGCGCCGGAACCGCGCCGGGATTACGAGGCCTGGCAGCCGGAGTAGAGGAATGACCCGTGCCCGTCTTGCCCGCGCCATTGCGCTGAGCCTGGCGCTCTGTGCCAGCAGCGGCGCGGCTGCACAAGAGGTCCTGCCGGGCCAGGGGGCGGTTGTCCGCTGGCTTGACAAGGTCTCGGGTGCGGCGGTCGATGTTGAACTGCAACCCGGAATCGAGGCGACGCAGGGCCGTCTCATCATCCTTCTGACCGAATGCCGCTATCCGGCCGAGGATCCTTCCTCGAATGCCTTCGCCTATCTGACGGTCTATGATCAGCTCTATCCCGATGCGGCAGTTTTCGAGGGCTGGATGATCGCGGACAGCCCGGCGCTCAATGCGATGGATCATTCGCGCTACGACCTCTGGCTGTTGCGCTGTATCACATCCTGAGCCGCGGGGATTTCGCCCGTGACGAAGTCGGCCTCGCGCTGCAAGGCCCGCGCAAGGCGGCGGCGATAGGCGGCGCGTGGAATCTCGATTGCCCCAAGGCTTGCGAGATGCGGGGTCAGGAACTGGGTGTCGAAGAGCGTGAATCCTGCTGTTCGCAACCGGTCCACCAGATAGGCCAGCGCGATCTTCGATGCATCCCGCTGGCGCGAGAACATGCTTTCTCCGAAAAACGCCGTTCCGAGCGTGACGCCATAGACGCCACCCGCCAGCATCCCGTCCTCCCAGACCTCCAGAGAATGCGCGTGCCCTGTGCGGTGGAGCGCCAGATACATGTCGCGGATCGGGCGGTTGATCCATGTCTCCGGACGTTCCGCGCAGGCGTCGATTACAGCGCCAAAGTCGCCGTTGATCCGGATCTCATGGGCACCACGCAGCATCCGGCGCCGCAGTGACCGCGAGATATGAAAGCCGTCCAGGGGAAAGATGCCGCGATGATGGGGATCCATCCAGAACACCTCGTCCGAGGTGCGCGATTCGGCCATCGGAAAGATGCCCGAGGCATAGGCCCCAAGCAGCATGTCGGGAGTGATCAGCAGCGGCACCATCAAGGCGTCTCGTGCAGGCCGCGGGGCGGAGCCCGGCGCACCGGGCCCCCCAAAGGCATCAGCCAAGATTCTCGGACAGCCACTTTTCCAGCCAGTGGATGTTGTAATCGCCGTTCAGGATGTCGGGCTCTTCCAGCAGCGCATGGAAAAGCGGCACCGTTGTCTCGACACCATCGACGATCAGTTCGCCCAGGGCACGTTTCAACCGGGCAAGCGCCTCGGGCCGGTCGCGGCCATGCACGATCAGCTTGCCGATGAGGCTGTCGTAATAGGGCGGGATGCGATAGCCGCCATAAAGCGCCGAATCCATCCGGACGCCCAGCCCTCCGGGGGCGTGGAACACGTTAACCATCCCCGGGCAGGGCGCGAAGTTTGGCAGCTTTTCGGCGTTGATCCGGACTTCGATCGCGTGGCCGTTCAGAACCAGATCATCCTGACCGAAGGACATCGGCAGGCCACAGGCCACCCGGATCTGTTCGCGCACCAGATCGACACCGAAGATCGCCTCGGTCACCGGGTGTTCCACCTGCAGGCGGGTGTTCATCTCGATGAAGTAGAACTCGCCGTCCTCGAACAGGAACTCGATGGTGCCGGCGCCGCGGTAGCCGATGCGCGCGACGGCGTCGGCGCAGGTCTTGCCGATGCGGGCGCGGGTCTCGGCGTCGATGGCGGGGCCGGGGGCCTCTTCGAACACCTTCTGGTGGCGGCGCTGCAACGAACAATCCCGCTCACCCAGGTGAACGGCGCTGCCCTTGCCATCTCCGAACACCTGGATCTCGATATGGCGCGGCCGGCCGAGGTATTTCTCGATATAGACCTCGTCATTGCCGAAGGCAGCCTTTGCTTCGGCACGGGCGGTGCGGAAGGCATTTTCCAGATCCTCGGCGGTGCGGGCCAGCTTCATGCCGCGTCCACCGCCGCCGGCCGTTGCCTTGATGATGACGGGATAGCCGATTTCTTCCGCCACACGACGGGCGCTGTCCATGTCCGGCACGCCGCCATCGGAGCCGGGAACGCAGGGCACCCCAAGTGCCTTCATCGTTTCCTTGGCGGTGATCTTGTCGCCCATCATCCGGATATGCTCGGCCGAGGGGCCGATGAAGGTGATGTCGTGATCCTCGACAATCTGAACGAAATTGGCGTTCTCCGACAGGAAGCCATAGCCGGGGTGGATGGCTTCGGCGCCGGTGATCTCGCAGGCCGAGATGATGGCCGGGACGGACAGGTAGCTGTCGGACGAGGCCGGCGGGCCGATACAGATCGCCTCATCTGCCATGCGCACATGCATTGCGTCGCTATCGGCGGTGGAATGGACGGCGACCGATTTGATCCCCATCTCGCGGCAGGCCCGGATGACGCGAAGCGCGATCTCGCCGCGGTTGGCGATCAGGATCTTGTCAAACATTCTGGTGCCTTACTCGATGATCATCAGGGGCGCGCCATATTCCACGGCGCTGCCATCGGCGACGAGGATCCGGCGCACGGTGCCGGCGCGGGGGGCCGGGATGTGGTTCATCGTCTTCATGGCCTCGATGATCATCAGCGTCTGACCTTCCCGGACCGTGGCGCCGACGCTGACAAAGGCATCCGCGCCGGGTTCGGGCGCCAGATAGGCCGTGCCTACCATGGGCGAGGTCACCGCGCCCGGGTGTTGCGCCGGATCACTGTCGGCGGCCGGTGCGCTTGCCCCGCTGGCTGCGGCAGGCGCCGAAGCCGGTGCGGCGACGGCAGGAGAGGCGCTGACCGATGTGGTGACAACATTCGTCTGCTTGGAGACCCGGACGTTCAGGCTGTCGTTTTCGCCGTATTCACGTTTGACGGAAAGCTCGGTGAGATCGTTCTTGTTGAGAAGTTCCGCCAGGGCCTGAATGAAGGCGACGTCTTCGGTGTTGCGGTCTTTTGTCATGCCGTCCTCGAATGGTCTGATGGCCGGACTGCCGGGCAGCCGGACCAAAGCTCTGCCGCTTATACGTCAGCAGGGCAGAGGTGAAAAGCGCCCTTTCAGCGCCTCCTGGGCAAGGCAGGCCACCCGCCAGGGCCGCTGCGGTCATTTTTCGGGCATCTGCCCTGCGAGAGAGCCGGATTTGCGCGCAGCTTCCGGAATTCATCCGGAGTAGAAATTTACCGTTTGATAAAAAAATGGCCCTGTGGCAGCGTTTTCAAAAAAGGAACAACCAACCAACGGGAGAAACCGACCTTGACCAACAGCCAGCTGACCCCCGGCGTGGTGCCGGGTCGCCTGCCAGCCGAAACCATCGCCCGCAATTTCTCGGATCTGGAGCCTCGGCTTGATCCGCACGAGGCGCGGGTGGCAGCCGATCGGTGCTATTTCTGTCACGATGCGCCCTGCATGACAGCCTGCCCTACCACGATCGACATCCCGCTGTTCATTCGCCAGATTGCCACGGGCACGCCCGAAGCGGCGGCGCGCACGATCTTTGACCAGAACATCCTGGGCGGCATGTGCGCCCGGGTCTGCCCGACCGAACAGTTGTGCGAGGAGGCCTGTGTGCGCGAGGCCGCCGAAGGCAAGCCGGTTGAAATCGGGCGCCTGCAACGTTTTGCGACCGACACGCTGATGGCGCGCGGCGTGCATCCCTATGTGCGGGCCGAGCCGACGGGGCGGCATGTCGCGGTCGTGGGCGCGGGGCCTGCGGGCCTTGCCTGCGCGCATCGGCTGGCCATGAAGGGCCATGACGTCACCATCTATGACGCCCGCCCCAAGGCCGGGGGGCTGAACGAATACGGAATCGCGGCCTACAAGGCTGCCGGGCGTTTTGCCCAGGAGGAAGTGGCGTGGCTTCTGTCGATCGGTGGCATCGTGCTGCGCAACGGCATGGCCCTTGGCCGTGACATCAGCCTCGAGACGCTGCGGGCCGAACATGACGCGGTTTTTCTCGCTGTCGGGCTGGCTGGTGTGAACGCATTGGGGGTCGAGGGTGAAGACAAGGGCGAGGTGCGCAGCGCCGTCGATTTCATCGCCGATCTTCGGCAGGCCGAGGACAAGACACTGTTGCCTGTGGGCCGCGATGTGGTGGTGATCGGGGGGGGCATGACGGCCATTGATGCGGCGGTGCAGTCCAGGCTTCTGGGCGCCGAGAATGTCACCATCGTCTATCGGCGCAGTCAGGACCGGATGAGCGCCTCGCGTCATGAACAGGAACATGCGCAGGTGACCGGCGTGCGGATCATCTGCAACGCGGTGCCGCTGCGCGTGATCGGCAACGGCGCAGTGCGCGAGGTCGAATTCGCCTATACCCATGACAGCGGCGCGGGGCTGACCATCGGGAACGAGACGTTCCGCCTGAAGGCCGATCAGCTCTTCAAGGCCATCGGCCAGACGCTGGAGGGCGGGGCCGAGGGGCTTGCGATCGAGGGTGGCAAGATCGCCGTCACCGGCGCCGGCCGCACCACCCTGCCGGGCGTCTGGGCGGGGGGCGACTGCGCGCGGGGCGGCGACGACCTGACCGTGACTGCCGTGGCCGAGGGCCGCGACGCCGCCGAGGACATCCACGCCGCGCTTACCGCCTGACACAAAGGTCTCCGGGCCAACCGGGGGCGCATCCGACATCAGGGAGACCAGCATCATGGCCAATCTCGCGACCGATTTCATCGGCATCAAGTCACCGAACCCGTTCTGGCTGGCCTCGGCCCCGCCGACGGACAAGGAATACAATGTCCGCCGCGCCTATGAGGCCGGCTGGGGCGGCGTCGTCTGGAAAACGCTGGGCGCCGAAGGGCCCCCCGTCGTCAACGTCAATGGTCCCCGTTACGGCGCGGTCTGGGGCGCGGACCGGCGGCTTCTGGGCCTCAACAACATCGAACTGATCACCGACCGCCCGCTGGAGGTGAACCTGCGCGAGATCAAGTCGGTCAAGCGCGACTATCCGGACCGGGCGCTGATCGTCAGCCTCATGGTGCCCTGCGACGAGGAAAGCTGGAAGGCGATCCTGAAACATGTCGAAGATACCGGCGCGGACGGGGTCGAGCTTAACTTCGGGTGCCCGCATGGCATGGCCGAACGCGGCATGGGCAGCGCCGTGGGGCAGGTGCCGGAATACATCGAGATGGTGACGCGCTGGGTCAAGCAGCACAGCCGCATGCCCTGCATCGTCAAGCTGACCCCCAACATCACCGATATTCGCAAACCGGCCGAGGCCGCAAAGCGGGGCGGTGCCGATGCGGTGAGCCTGATCAACACGATCAACTCGATCACCGGCGTGAACCTCGACAGTTTCAGCCCCGAGCCGATGATCGACGGCAAGGGCACCCATGGCGGCTATTGCGGGCCGGCGGTCAAGCCGATTGCGCTGAACATGGTGGCCGAGATCGCCCGCAGCGCCGAGACGCGCGGCATCCCCATTTCCGGCATCGGTGGTGTCACCACCTGGCGCGACGCGGCCGAGTTCATGGCGCTGGGCGCCGGCAACGTGCAGGTCTGCACCGCCGCCATGACCTATGGCTTCAAGGTGGTGCAGGAAATGATCTCGGGCCTGTCGCAGTGGATGGACGAAAAGGGCATCACCTCGGTTCAGGAGGTCGTCGGCCGGGCGGTGCCGAATGTGACTGACTGGCAGTATCTGAACCTGAACTATGTGACCAAGGCGCGGATCGATCAGGACCTGTGTATCAAATGCGGCCGCTGCTATGCCGCCTGCGAGGATACGAGCCATCAGGCCATTGCCATCAACCCCGGCCGGGTGTTCGAGGTGAAGGACGACGAATGCGTCGCCTGCAACCTCTGCGTCAATGTCTGTCCGGTGGAGAACTGCATCACGATGGAGCAGCTTCTGCCCGGCACCGCCGATCCGCGCACCGGTCGCGTGGTCGAAGCGCGGCCGCAGGACTGGACGATGCACCCCAACAACCCCATGGCCCGTGCTGCGGAATAGTCGGCATTCTGGCGGCGGTTCTGGCCGCCGCCGGATTCACCGCGGCGACTGGGCGGGGGCAAGAAGACGGCGGAACAAGGTCTGCAGATGGGCCTCGGCCCCGGCGATCGGATCTGTCGTGTCGCCAAGGATCAGCCGCACCTGAATGTCGAAATCGGCGTAATGCTGGGTTGTGGCCCAGATGGTGAAGACAAGATGATGCGGATCCACCGGCGCGATCCGTCCCGCGGCGACCCAGTTGGCGATGATCTTCGCCTTTTCGTCCACAAGGGGCTTGAGTTCGGCAAGGATCGCCTCGTGCATTCGCGGGGCACCCTGAAGGATCTCGTTCGCGAACAGTCTGCTTTCGCGCGGAAAGTCCCGGCTCATGCCCAGTTTGCGCCGCACATAGGCCAGAAGCTCGGTGACCGGGTCGCCATCGGGATCAAGATCGCGCAGCGGGTCAAGCCAGGTGTCCATCAAACCGGTCAGAAGCGCGACATGGATCGCCTCTTTCGAGGGGAAGTAGTAAAGCAGGTTCGGCTTGGACAGGCCCGCACCCTCGGCGATCTGGTCAAGCGTCGCGCCGCGGAATCCGTGCTGCGAGAACACATCGAGCGCCGCATCCAGGATCGCCTTGCGGTTCTTGCGCTGGATGCGCGTGCGGCTTCTCGGGGCTGGGGTGGTGGCGCTTGTGGGTTGCGAGGGAGGCATGGCATTCCTGTCGTTCTTGGTCGCGTATCCCGCCCGCTTTGGCGGCAAAGTTCAAGCCCCGCCCCGGTCGGTGCAGCGCCTGTTCGTTCATCGCCTGAAAAACGGGCAGGTGCCGAATGCCCATTGCAAAGCGCGGATCTCTCGCCTTGACTGGGTATCGCGCTCTGTTAGCCTGAGATTGACCATTTGGTCAAATATGTAAGCAACCCGCGCCGCCGGCGCACGGCAGCGGAACATGGGGGATCGCCAGATGGCGCTCGATCGCAATGCAGTCCCGAACGATCTGAATGCGTTCTGGATGCCCTTTACCGCCAATCGTCAGTTCAAGAAGGCGCCGCGGATGTTCGTGGCGGCGGAAGGCATGCACTATACAACCGCCGACGGGCGGCAGGTGCTGGACGGGACCGCCGGTCTCTGGTGCTGCAATGCCGGGCACAAACGGCCCCGGATCGTCGAGGCGATCCAGAAACAGGCGGCCGAGCTGGATTATGCCCCGGCCTTCCAGATGGGCCATCCCAAGGCGTTCGAGCTGGCAAACCGCATCATCGACATCGCGCCCAAGGGGATCGAGCATGTGTTCTACACCAACTCGGGGTCGGAGTCGGTGGAAACCGCACTGAAACTGGCCATCGCCTACCACCGGGCGCGGGGCGAGGGAACGCGCACGCGGCTGATCGGGCGCGAACGCGGCTATCACGGGGTGAACTTCGGCGGCATTTCCGTCGGCGGGATCGTCAACAACCGCAAGTTCTTCGGCACGCTTCTGGCCGGTGTCGATCATCTGCCGCATACGCATCTGCCGGAAAACGCCTTCACCAAGGGCCAGCCCGAACACGGCGCGCATCTGGCCGACGATCTGGAGCGGATCATCGCGCTGCACGGCCCGGAAACGGTCGCCGCTGTGATTGTTGAGCCGATGGCCGGATCGACCGGCGTGCTGCTGCCGCCCAAGGGGTATCTTGAAAAGCTGCGCGCCATCACGAAAAAGCACGGCATCCTGCTGATTTTTGACGAGGTCATCACCGGTTTCGGCCGGTTGGGCAGTGCCTTTGCCGCGCAGCATTACGACGTGCTGCCCGACATGATGACGACAGCGAAGGGCCTCACGAATGGCGTCATCCCGATGGGGGCGGTTCTGACCACGGCCGAGGTGCATGATGCTTTCATGCAAGGCCCTGAACACATGATCGAGCTGTTCCACGGCTACACCTATTCCGGCAACCCGATTGCGGCGGCCTGCGGCATCGCCACGCTGGAAACCTACCGCGAGGAAGGGTTGTTTGAACGCGCGGCCGAACTCGCCCCCTATTGGCAAGAGGCGATCCACAGCCTGAAGGGCCTGCCGCATGTGATCGACATCCGCAACGAAGGCCTGATCGGCGCGGTGGAACTGCAACCCATCGCAGGCGAGCCGACCAAGCGCGCCTTCCAGGCCTTCCTCGACTGCTATGACAAGGGGGTGCTGATCCGCACCACCGGGGACATCATCGCCATGTCGCCACCGCTGATCATCGAGAAGGAGCATATCGACCAGCTCATCGGCACCTTGGGCGACGTGCTCAGGAAACTGGCCTGACAAGGCCCGGAAGGGCGGCACCAAGACCGCCCCCCGAACGACCAACAGAGAGAGTGACCATGCCAGCACCCGCTGAGAACATGAAGATCAATGCTGACCGGCTGTGGGACAGCCTGATGGAGATGGCCAAGATCGGCCCCGGCCTTGCCGGCGGCAACAACCGCCAGACCCTGACCGATGCCGATGCCGAGGGGCGGGCGCTGTTCCAGCGGTGGTGCGAGGATGCGGGCTGCACCATGGGCGTCGATCAGATGGGAACAATGTTCGCCACCCGCGCCGGCACCGATCCTGACGCGCTGCCGGTCTATGTCGGCAGTCATCTGGATACCCAGCCCACGGGCGGCAAGTATGACGGGGTTCTGGGGGTTCTTGGCGGGTTGGAACTGATCCGCAGCCTCAACGACATGGGTATTCGCACCCGGCACCCCATCGTCGTCACCAACTGGACCAACGAGGAGGGCACCCGCTTCGCGCCGGCCATGCTGGCCTCAGGGGTATTCGTGGGGCTGCATGACCTCGACTGGGCCTATGATCGTGTCGATGCCGAGGGTAAACGCTTTGGCGACGAACTGGCCCGCATCGGCTGGAAGGGCGACGAGGCCGTCGGTGCCCGCAAGATGAAGGCCTTTTTCGAGCTGCATATCGAACAGGGCCCGATCCTGGAAGCCGAGGGCAAGGATATCGGCATCGTCACCCACGGGCAGGGGCTCTGGTGGCTTGAAATCACCCTCACGGGCAAGGACGCCCATACCGGCTCGACCCCGATGAACATGCGCGTCAACGCGGGGCTGGGCATGGCGCGGATCACCGAGCTTGTGCACAAGATCGCGATGGATCACCAGCCCGATGCGGTAGGCGCGGTGGGGCAGGCCAATGTCTATCCCAACAGCCGCAACGTGATCCCGGGCCGGGCGGTGTTCACCGTGGACTTCCGTTCGCCCGATCAGGCGAAGCTGGACGGCATGAAAGCCCGGCTGGAAACCGAGGCCCGCAAGATCGCCGAGGACATGGGCCTTGGCTTCGACATGCAGGTGACGGGCCATTTCGATCCGGTCACCTTCGATGATGCCTGTGTCGATGCCCTGCGCCGCGCGGCCGAACGCTTTGGCTACAGCCACCGCGACATCGTTTCAGGGGCCGGGCACGATGCCTGCTGGATCAACCGGGTGGCGCCGACCGCCATGGTCATGTGCCCCTGCGTCGACGGGCTCAGCCATAACGAGGCGGAAGAGATCACGAAGGACTGGGCCGCCGCCGGCGCCAATGTCCTGCTACATGCCGTGCTGGAGACGGCCGAAATCGTCGAATGAGGCAAGGCGGGATCAACCCGCCTGCAGTGTCAAACAGGGAGCTTGCAGATGACGACTGTCATCAAGAACGGGACCATCGTCACCGCCGATCTGACCTACAAGGCGGATGTGCTGGTCGAGGGGGGCAGGATCGCGAAGATCGGGCAGGGGCTTTCCGGCGACAAGGTGCTGGACGCCACCGGTTGCTATGTGATGCCCGGCGGGATCGACCCGCATACCCATCTGGAAATGCCCTTCATGGGGACCTATTCCGCCGATGATTTCGACAGCGGCACCCGGGCGGCGCTGGCCGGCGGCACGACGATGGTGATCGACTTTGCCTTGCCCGCTCCTGGGCAGGGCCTTCTGGACGCGCTTTCGATGTGGCACAACAAGTCCACTCGTGCGCATTGCGATTATTCCTATCACATGGCGATCACCTGGTGGTCGGAGCAGGTCTTTGACGAGATGAAGGAGGTGGTGGATCGGGGCATCACCAGCTTCAAGCATTTCATGGCCTACAAGGGCGCGCTCATGGTCAATGACGATGAGCTGTTCGCGAGCTTCCGCCGCTGCGCCGAACTGGGCGCGCTGCCGATGGTCCATGCGGAAAACGGTGACGTGGTGGCCGAGCTTTCCGCCCGCCTTCTGGCCGAGGGCAACCGCGGGCCAGAGGCCCATGCCTATTCCCGTCCGCCGCAGGTCGAAGGCGAGGCGACGAACCGCGCCATCATGATTGCCGATATGGCGGGCGTGCCGCTTTACGTCGTCCATACAAGCTGCGAGGAAAGCCACGAAGCGATCCGCCGCGCCCGGATGCAGGGCAAACGGGTCTATGGAGAGCCGCTGATCCAGCACCTCACGCTGGACGAATCCGAGTATTTCAACGCTGACTGGGACCATGCCGCCCGCCGCGTGATGTCGCCGCCCTTCCGTAGCAAGCAGCACCAGGACAGCCTTTGGGCCGGGCTTTCGGCAGGCTCGCTTCAGGTGGTCGCGACGGATCATTGCGCCTTCACCACCGATCAGAAACGGTTCGGCAAGGGGGATTTCACAAAGATCCCGAACGGCACCGGCGGGCTGGAGGATCGGCTGCCGATGCTCTGGACCCACGGGGTGAATACGGGACGGATCACGATGAACGAATTCGTAGCCGTGACCTCTACCAATGTCGCCAAGATCATGGGGATGTATCCGCGCAAGGGGGCGGTGCTGGAAGGGGCCGATGCCGATCTGGTCGTCTGGGACCCGCAGGCGGAAAAGACAATCAGCGCCAGCCGCCAGCAATCCGCCATCGACTACAACGTGTTCGAGGGGCAGAAGGTCAAGGGCCTGCCCCGCTTCACCCTGACCCGTGGCCATGTCGCCGTGACCGAGGGCGCGATGAGCAGCAAGGAAGGCCACGGCGAGTTCATCGCCCGCGAGCCGAACGGCCCGGTCAACCGGGCGCTCAGCCAGTGGAAGGAACTGACGGCGCCGCGTCCCGTGGAACGCAGCGGCATCCCGGCGAGCGGTGTCTGATGTCAGATGCAGTGATCGAGGCGCGCGGCCTCGGGCTGACCTTCCAGACCAATGATGGGCCGGTCCACGCGCTCAAGGACGTGAACCTGACGATCGGCAAGGGCGAGTTCGTGAGCTTCATCGGTCCGTCGGGCTGTGGCAAGACGACCTTCCTGCGCGCCGTGGCGGCGCTGGAACACCCGACCGAAGGCAGCCTGACCGTCAACGGCATGACCCCCGATGCGGCCCGCCAGGCCCGCGCCTATGGCTATGTGTTTCAGGCGGCGGGGCTTTATCCGTGGCGGACCATCGCGGGCAACATCAGGCTGCCGCTGGAGATCATGGGCTTTGACCGCGCCGAACAGGCGGCGCGGGTGGAACGGGTTCTCGAACTGGTGGAACTGAAGGGCTTTGGCAACAAGTTCCCGTGGCAGCTCTCGGGCGGGATGCAGCAGCGCGCCAGCATCGCCCGCGCGCTGGCCTTCGATGCCGACATCCTGCTGATGGACGAACCCTTTGGTGCGCTGGACGAAATCGTGCGCGACCATCTGAATGAACAGCTTCTGGCGCTTTGGGCGCGCACCGGCAAGACGATCGGCTTTGTGACCCATTCGATCCCCGAGGCGGTGTATCTGAGCACGAAGATCGTCGTCATGTCGCCCCGCCCCGGCCGCATCACCGATGTGATCGAAAGCCCACTGCCGCGCGAACGCCCGCTCGACATCCGCGACACGCCGGAATTCATCGAGGTGGCGCACCGGGTCCGCGAAGGGCTGCGTGCGGGGCATGGTCATGACTGAGGGGCGAACTCCGAAGGCCAGCCATGGTCCTGTCGCGGTCCCGCCGTGCAAGGCCGGGACTGCCCATCGATGGATCGACGCGGCCGGCTGGCTGGCTCGGCTCAACAAGCCGACGGGTTCCGAAACGACGCGCGGCCTCCACCGGCCGAGAGCCGGCCGGGGCTTCATGGCCAAGGATGCAGGGACAGGGGGTTCCGTCAGGATCACTTGCGAAGGGCCGATTGCAGAGATCCGTGCCGATGCCCCAAAGCGGGAGCAGGGGCTGGGCAGCCGCCTCAGGCCAATTCGGGATGTGCGTCATTGGACGGGACGCGCCCCGGATGCACCTGCGCCGGGATTGCCTCTCTGCACGGGGGTCTGGTTCTGCGGCCGCGCTGCATGGCATTCCGACCTTCCGGTTGCAGGTCCGGGGCGGAGGCATGCCCATGCGTAACACCCTGCCGGTTCTGACTGTCGTCATGGCCATCATCGTGATCTGGTATGCGGGCGCGGTGTGGATGAACGCGCAATGGACGCGGGATCAGGCTGCGCGGGCGGGGCAGGAGGTCACGTTCTCCGACATCCTGCGCGATACACTTGCCCAGGATCGTCCGGTGCTGCCCGCGCCGCATCAGGTGGTGGTCGAGCTCTGGAACTCGACCGTGGTCGAGGAACTTACCTCTCGGCGCGGCATCGTGCAGTCGGGGACACTGTCGAACCGCAGCCTGATCTATCACGGTTGGATTACGCTTTCGGCGACGCTGCTTGGCTTTGCAATCGGGTCCGGGCTGGGAATTCTTCTCGCGGTGGGGATCGTGCACAATCGTGCGATGGACCTTTCGGTCATGCCCTGGGCCATTGCCAGTCAGACGATCCCCATCCTTGCCATTGCGCCGATGATCATCGTGGTGCTGAATTCGGTGGGGATTTCCGGGCTGCTGCCCAAGGCGATCATCTCGGCCTATCTGTCGTTCTTCCCGGTGGTGGTGGGCATGGTGAAGGGGCTGCGTGCGCCGGACCACATGCAGCTTGATCTGATGAAGACCTACAGCGCCAGTCAGCCGCAGGTGTTCTGGAAGCTGCGGCTGCCGTCGTCGATGCCTTACCTGTTTGCCTCGCTCAAGGTCGGGATCGCGGCGTCGCTTGTCGGGGCGATCGTGGGCGAATTGCCGACCGGCGCGGTGGCTGGGCTGGGGGCGCGGCTTCTGGCCGGCAGCTATTACGGGCAGACGGTGCAGATCTGGGCGGCGTTGATCGGGGCTGCGGTTCTGGCCGGGCTGATGGTTGGTGCAATCGGCTGGTTGCAACGTCTGACCCTGCGCCGCATGGGAATGGCACGATGAGCGCGGCAGGAAACGCTCAGGCGCTGGGCCTGGTGATCGCCGTGGTTCTGGCGCTGGCGCTGGATGCGCCCGTTGCGGCGGCGCTGGCACTGGCGCTGCTTGCGGCGTTGGGCCTTGCCCGCGACTGGCTTCAATTCGCGTGGCGGGCACCCATTGCCGGGGTGCTGCTGGTTCTGGCGGCAATGTGGGTTCTGGCGGCGGCCGACGGTTCGGCGGGTTCCGGATACTGGGCTGCGGTCGCCGGGGTCTGGCTGGGCGCATGGATGCTGGTGTCATGGATCGCCGAACGTTCGACCGCGGGGAGGGCGCTGCGCCTGGCCGCGCCGGTGATCTTCGGCCTGACGCTCTTGTGGCTGTGGGAGGCGGCGGTGACCGGCGCCGGCGTGCCGCGCGTGATCCTGCCCGCGCCGTCGGCGATTGCCGCGCGCTTTGCCACCAGCACCAGCATCCTCTGGGTGGATTTTGTCCAGACCTTTGTCAAGGGCGCGCTGAGCGGCTATGCCATCGGCTGCGGGGCTGCCATCATCACCGCCGTGTTGATCGACCGTTCGCCCTTCCTCACGCGCGGGCTGCTGCCGGTGGGCAACTTCGTCGCGGCCCTGCCCATCATCGGCATCGCCCCGATCCTTGTGATGTGGTTCGGCTTTGACTGGCAGTCGAAGGCGGCCGTGGTTGTGGTGATGGTGTTCTTCCCCGTGCTTGTGAACACGGTCGAGGGGTTGCGGGCCGCCGATGCGATGCAGCGCGACCTGATGCATACCTATTCCGCCAGCTACTGGCAGGCCCTGATCAAGCTGCGTCTGCCGGCCGCGATGCCCTTCATCTTCAACGGGCTGAAGATTTCGACGACGCTGGCGCTGATCGGGGCGATTGTTGCCGAATTTTTCGGCAGCCCGATCCGCGGCATGGGTTTTCGCATCTCGACCGAGGTGGGGCGGCTGGGGCTTGATATGGTCTGGGCAGAGATAACGGTCGCGGCCCTAGCGGGCTCGGCCTTCTACGGGCTTGTCTCGGTGATCGAACGGCGGGTGACATTCTGGCACCCGTCTCAGCGGGGCCGTGGATAAGGATAACAACACGGAGGTAAGAAGAATGAAGAAGCTGATGACGAGCGCGCTGGCCCTGACCGGCCTTGCAGGTGCGGCGCAGGCGGCGGATGACTTCACGCTGCAGCTCAAATGGGTCACGCAGGCCCAGTTCGCGGGCTATTACGTGGCGCTTGAGAACGGGTTCTACGAAGAAGAGGACCTGAACGTCACGATCAAGCCGGGCGGCCCGGATATCGCGCCGCCGCAGGTGATTGCCGGTGGTGGTGCTGACGCCATCGTGGAATGGATGCCGGCGGCACTTGCCGCGCGCGAAGCGGGGCTGCCGCTGGTCAACGTTGCGCAGCCCTTCAAGTCATCGGGGATGATGCTGACCTGCCTGCGTGAAAGCGGCATCACCAGCCCGGATGATTTTCCTGGCCGCACCCTCGGCGTCTGGTTCTTCGGCAACGAATACCCGTTCCTGAGCTGGATGAGCACGCTCGGCATTCCCACGGACGGCAGCGAGGGCGGTGTCACCGTGCTCAAGCAGGGGTTCAACGTCGATCCGCTTCTGCAGCGTCAGGCCGACTGCATCTCGACGATGACCTATAATGAGTACTGGCAGGTCATCGACGCGGGCATCTCGGAGGACGATCTGATTACCTTCAAGTACGAGGATCAGGGGGTGGCGACGCTGGAGGACGGGCTCTACGTTCTTGAGGATCGTCTGGGCGACGCGGAATTCGAGGACCGTCTGGTCCGCTTTGTCCGCGCCAGCATGCGCGGCTGGAAATGGGCCGAGGAAAACCCCGAAGAGGCCGCGATGATCGTCTTGGACTATGATGATACCGGCGCGCAGACCGAAGGCCATCAGATCCGCATGATGACGGAGGTTGCCAAGCTGACCGCCGGATCGAACGGTGCCCTCGACGTGGAGGATTACGAACGGACCGTGGCAACCCTGCTGGGCGGCGGGTCCGATCCGGTGATCTCGGCGGAACCCGAAGGCGCCTACACCCTTGCCATCACCGACGCGGCCCTTGCAGACTAGAGGACCTGTCCTGCCACGCCGTCGGCCGCAAACCCTTGGCGTGGCGTGAAAAGCCTGTAAACTGCCCTGGCGCGTATGACGCGCGCCGGGGGGGACGATGCCGCGCAATGCGCTGACGGGAACGCGGATCCGCGAACGGCGGGTGCTGATCGGCATGCGCCAGGCCGAACTGGCCCGCGCCGCCGGTATATCCGCATCCTATCTCAACCTCATCGAGCATAACCGCCGCCGGGTGGGCGAGGCGCATCTGGCGGCCCTTGCACATGCGCTGGGGGTCGAACCGGCGGCGCTGATTGAAGGGGCCGAGGCCGCGCTGCTGGAGGGGCTGCGCGGGGCGGCGGCCTCGGCCAACCGCGCCCCGTTCCCCGAGCTTGACCGGATCGAGGAGTTCGTCGGCCGCTTTCCGGGCTGGTCGGCGCTTCTGGCGGCGCAATATGCGCGCATGATCGCGCTTGAACAGACGGTCGAGCGGCTGACCGACCGCATGACCCATGACCCGCATCTGTCCTCCTCGCTGCACGAGGTGCTTTCGGCGGTGACGTCGGTGCGCTCGACCGCGGCCATCCTGGCCGAAACCGAGGATATAGATCCCGACTGGCGTGCGCGCTTCCACCGGAACCTGCAGGCGGATACCGAACGGCTGGCCGCAGGGGCCGAGGCTCTTGTGGCGTATCTCGATGCATCGGCCGAGGAAGAGACCGGCCTTGCTGCCCCGCAGGAAGAGCTTGAACAATGGCTTGCGGCCCAAGGCTATCACATCGCGGCGTTGGAGCGCGCGCAGCCGCCGGCGCCCGACGCGCTGATCGCCGCGGCGGGGGAACTGGCGAGCACCTCGGCACGAGCGCTGGCACGTGATCACCTGCATCGGTATCTGGCGGATGCGCGCGCGATGCCGTTGGCGGCGTTCCGGGCGGCGCTGGTGCAGGAAGGCCCCGATCCGGGGCGGCTTGCCCTGCGGTTCGGCACCGATCTGCCTGCGGTCTTCCGTCGGCTTGCGAGCCTTCCGAACGAAGATGGCGCCATGGGCCTGGTAAGCTGCGATGCCTCGGGGACGTTGACGTTCCGCAAGGCGATCGAGGGCTTTCCACTGCCCCGCTTCGGCGCAGCCTGTCCTCTCTGGCCGCTGTATCAGGCGCTGTCGCGCCCCATGACGCCGATCCGGGCGACCGTGGAAATGGCCGGGCGGGTTCCTCGCCGCTTTCTGACCTTCGCATTCTGCCAACCGTCGCATCCGGGTGGCTTCGACGGGCCGCAGGTCCTGCAGGCACTGATGCTGATCCTGCCGGCTCCGGGCACCGAGGCTGCCCCGGCGCAGGCGGTGGGCAGCAGTTGCAGGATCTGCCCCAGGATCGGATGCCCGGCCCGCCGCGAGCCCTCGCTTGTTGCAGAAGGATAGGCCACTGGGGTTTTGACACCGCTGCAGAAACTGTCGATAGTTACCAGGGCCGGGAGGAGACGGTCGAAGGGGGAAAATGGACAAGCATGTCCTTCTGATCGAGGATGAGCCGAACATCATCGAGGCGATCCGCTTCATCCTGTCGCGCGAAGGCTGGCAGGTCAGCAGCCATGCCGACGGCACAACGGCGCTTGCCCGGATCCGCGATGCCGCGCCCGATCTCATCATCCTGGACGTGATGCTGCCGGGGCAAAGTGGCTTCGACATCCTGCACGATCTGCGCAGCGATGCGGGGCTCGCGGCGCTGCCCGTGCTGATGCTGACCGCCAAGGGCCAGCCGCGTGACCGTGATCTGGCCGAGCGCTATGGCGCGAGCCGGTTCATGACCAAGCCTTTCTCGAACGCCGAGATGCTTGAGGCCGTGCGCCAGCTGCTGGGGCAGGGGGCCTGAGATGGCCGCCGCGCCGAACCCGCGTCGGCCGCTCTATCTTGCCCGGCAAAGCTATCGGCGGCGGCGGATGATGGATGCGGCGCGGCTGCTGCCGGTGCTGGGCGCGGTGCTGATGCTGATGCCGCTGCTGTGGATGCCGTCGGGCGGCGCTCTGGATACCGCCCGGACCAAGTTTTACCTTTTCGCCTTATGGCTGCTGCTGATCATCGTTGCCGCCCTTCTGTCGCACCCCCTGATCCGCAGCGAGGATGACGAACCTGACGCCCGCCCGCCGGGCGACGAGTCCGGTCCCGGCTGATGGTTCCCTTCAATATCCTGGTCGTCGTTTGCCTCGCCTATGTGGCGATGCTGTTCCTTGTAGCCTTTCTGGTCGAACGGCGCGCCGCAGGGGCACGGCTGCGCTGGCTGCGCTCATCAGTCATCTATACACTGTCGTTGTCGATCTACTGCACCGCCTGGACCTTCTATGGCGCCGTGGGCTATGCCGTGCGGTCCGGGCTTGAATTCGTGACGATCTACCTGGGCCCGACGCTTGTGTTCGTGGGCTGGTGGTGGGTGTTGCGCAAGCTGGTGCGCATCGGCCAGATCCACCGCGTCACCTCGGTCGCCGATCTGGTTTCGGCCCGCTATGGCAAATCGAACCTGCTGGGTGTGATCGTGACGGTGCTCGCCGTTGTGGGAATTACCCCCTATATCGCACTGCAACTGCAGTCGGTGACATTGTCCTTCGCGGTTTTTGCCGCCGACACGCCAGGCTGGGCGCCGGCCGATCTGAACCTGACCGCGATCTGGGTGGCGGCGGGGCTTGCCCTGTTCACGATCCTCTTTGGCACCCGCAATCTCGACGCCAACGAACAGCATCATGGTGTGGTGATCGCCATCGCGGTCGAGGCCGTCGTCAAGCTGGTGGCACTGGTGGCGGTCGGCGTCTTTGTTGTCTGGGTAGTGGCGGATGGTCTGGGCGACATGGCACAGCGCATTGCCGCATCGCCGCTTGCCGAATGGCAGCCGCATCCGGGGCGCTGGGCCGGGCTGATCTTCCTGTCCGCAGCCGCGATCCTGACCCTGCCACGGATGTTTCAGGTGATGGTGGTCGAGAACTCCGAGGAGCGCCATCTGGCCACGGCAAGCTGGGCCTTTCCGCTTTATCTGTTTCTGATGAGCCTCTTTGTGGTGCCGATCGCGGTGATCGGGCTCGAGGTTCTGCCCGCCGATGCCAATCCCGATCTCTTCGTGCTGACATTGCCGCTGGCGCTTGATCGCGGCGGGTTGGCGATGCTCGCCTTCCTCGGGGGCTTTTCCTCGGCGACCTCGATGGTGATTGTCGCTGCGATTGCGCTTGCGACGATGGTCTCGAACCATGTGGTCATGCCGCTCTGGCTCTCGCTCGCGGCGCGCGGCGGCAGTGGCCAGGGGGATGTGCGCCGGGTGGTGCTGCGGGCGCGGCGCTTTTCCATCGCCGGTGTGCTGGCCCTGGGCTATGCCTATTTCCGCATCACCGGCGGGTCCGAGGCGCTGGCCTCGATCGGGCTTATCGCCTTCCTGGGCCTGGCGCAGGTTCTGCCCGCGCTTCTGGGGGGCATCTTCTGGCGGGGGGCGACGCGGATCGGGGCAGCGGCGGGGCTGCTGGTGGGCTTTGCGATATGGCTTTATACCCTGTTCCTGCCGTCCTTCGGCCCGGATGTGGTCTTTTCCGCGGCGCTTCTGGCCGAGGGGCCGTGGGGGATCGGCTGGTTGCGGCCTTGGGCGCTCATGGGGCTCAACGGGATGGACCCGCTTCTGCACTCGATCGTCTGGAGTCTGCTGCTGAATGTCGTGTCCTTCTTCATCTTTTCGATCGCGACGTTCCCCAGCCCGATCGAACGCGTGCAGGGCGCGCAATTCGTCAATGTCTTTGACCTGAACACCGGCACGCGGAGCTGGAGCCAAAGCTCGGCCGAGGCGGAAGACCTGCTGGTCATGGCGCAGCGTATCCTGGGCCCCGACGAGGCGCAGGCCTTCTTCCAGTCCGAGGCCGAAACACAGGGCAAGGCCGGCTGGCTTCCCGACACCACGCCCGATTTCATCGAAAGACTGGAGCGGCGCCTTGCCGGCTCGGTCGGTTCGGCCACGGCGCATGCGATGGTCGGCCAGATCGTCGGTGGCGCCTTTGTTTCCGTCGAGGATCTGATGGCCGTCGCGAACGAGCGGGCCGAGATCATGGAATACTCCAGCCAGCTTGAGGCCAAGTCCGAAGAGCTGTCGCGCACGGCCCGCCAGCTGCGCGAGGTGAACGAAAAGCTGACCGAGCTGTCCGTTCAGAAGGATGCCTTCCTGTCGCAGATCAGCCATGAGCTGCGCACGCCGATGACCTCGATCCGGGCCTTTTCCGAGATATTGCGCGACGGCGCGGCGCTGGATGAAGAGGCGCGCGTGCGGTTTTCCGGGATCATCCATGATGAAGCGATCCGGCTGACGCGGCTGCTGGACGACCTTCTGGATCTGAGCGTTCTTGAACATGGACAAGTCCAGCTTGACCAAGAAACCGCCAGCCTCAAGACATTGATCGACCGGGCGGTGATCGCCTCGGCCTCGATCGCCCCGGAACGCGAGTTCACCATCGACCGCGACCTGAGTACCGAACAGGTGACGGTCACCACCGATATCGGGCGGCTCACGCAGGTGTTCATCAACATCGTTTCGAATGCGCGCAAGTATTGCGATGCCGAGGCGCCCCGACTCAGCATCAGGGTGAAGGAGCGGCGCGGCATCGTCCGGGTGGATTTCACCGACAACGGATCCGGCATCCCGAAGAAAAGCCAAAGCCTGATCTTCGAGAAATTCGCACGGCTCACCGATACGACCAAGGCGGGCGGAGCGGGGCTGGGGCTGGCTATCTGCCGGGAAATCATGAAGAAACTTGGCGGAACGATTACCTATATTCCCGGGCAGGGGGGCGCATCCTTCCGGGTCAGTTTCCCGCGGACACCTGCAAAGGGCTGAGCGGGCAGCAAGGTCAACGAATTGGTAACTCTGTCGCGCCATGCTGGGGGCAGACGGGATCTTGCCGTCGGTTCTGCAAGGCGGATGGGACATGCTTGATCATGGTGTGCAGTCAATTCTCCGGCGCAAGACAGCGGGCATGCGCCAGCGGCCCGAACCTGCGCCTGTAACGCCGGAACGGGCGCTGACGCTGGCGCTGGGCAAGGCATCGCGTCAGGTTCTGCAACTCGACACGCTGGCAACTGTGGTGCTGGATGAGATCCTGTCCCTTGCCGAGCTTCTTGAGCTGACCGAGGATCTGTCCCTTTTCGCGGTTCTTGAAGGGCCGCGCGATGCCCTTGGGCTTCTTGCGATTTCTCCCGGCGTGCTGGCCGGGCTGATCGAGATGCAGACGACAGGCCGTGTCACGGCCTCCGAGGCGCCTGCGCGCCGCCCGACGCGGACCGACGCGGTCATGACGGCCACGTTCATCGATTGCCTGATGCAGGGCTTCGAAGAGGGGCTTTCGGGCACTCCGGACGAGATCTGGGCGGGTGGTTTTCGCTATGCCTCGTTCCTGCCCGAGGCGCGGCCCCTTGCGCTGATCCTCGACGACGCGCCGCTGCGGGTGTTCCGGATCGACGTCAGGCTGGCGGCCGGCCTGCGTCGCGGAGAGGTGCTTCTTGCGGTGCCCGCGCGGGGACGCGGAGTCTTGCGCAGGCCGCTGCGGGACAGGGCCTCGGCGGCGGCGCTCACGCAGCAGGATGGCCGTGCCTGGAGCGAAGCGCTGAGCAAGGCTGTTCTGGCGGCGCCCGCCGAGGTCGAGGCCGTGCTGCACCGCATGACCCTGCCGCTTTCGGCGGTGGCCGGTTTCGCCCCCGGAACGCTGGTGCCACTGCCTGCCGCAGCACTGGATCATGTGATCCTGCAGGGCAAGGGCGGGCGCCCCCTGATCGAGGGGCAGCTCGGCGCCCTGAAGGGACTGCGCGCCCTGCGCCTGTGCGAAGCCGATTCCGGTGCGGACGGGGATGACTCGCTTGAAGCCCTTGCGCCGGCGCCGTCCAGCATGCCGGATCTCCCGAGCGCTCCGCCGCTGGCCTTTGACCTTGATGTGCCCTCGGACGAAGATGCCGATCAGGATCCGAGCTTTCCGATGGTGGCGCCGATCGTGGGCGATTTCCTGAACTCCGACTGAAGGGATCTTTCGACGATCTGCTTCGGGCTGCGGGCGAACCGTTCTTGTCAGGCCGCTTTCGTGGCGTCCGTCTGCCGCACCAACTGCTGGATCAGCACTTTGAGCGTCACGCCGAGCTTGGCACGGCCCGCTTCTGGCTTCTGCCGCGGCACCTGCACCACAGCTCCTCGCTCGGCGCGCGCCTGTCCCGAGCTCCGTGCCGGCGCTTGACCGGAGGGCCTTCAGCTCTGTCCCGTAGTGCCCCCCGCGTCGAGTGAAAGAGACGTGAGCGTCCATCGCGGCGGCAGGCCCGCCCGTGCCGGATCCTTGCCGATCGGCGCCGGGGCGCGATTGCTCTCTGGCGTCGCGCGGCTTTTCTGGCTAGACTCTGCGTCAGACCCGGCAAACGGGCGAACCAGAGGGCAGAAAAGGCAGAACCATGACGGAAATGGTCTATGGCGCCATGCCGGTACGGGCAGGCGAACCGGTCATACCGCGCTGGTGGCGCACGGTGGACAAGTGGACGATGGGATGCATACTGCTTCTCTTCGGAACCGGGCTGTTGCTGGGGCTCGCGGCCTCGCCGCCATTGGCGACCCGTAACGGGCTTCCACCGTTCTATTACGTTCAGCGGCAGGCGTTCTTCGGCGGGATGGCCCTTCTTGCCATGCTGTTCACATCGATGATGTCGCCGGCCCAGTTGCGCCGGATCGGGGTGATGGGGTTCTTCGTGGCCTTCGGGGCGCTCGCGCTTCTGCCGGTGCTTGGCACCGACTTCGGCAAGGGCGCGGTCCGGTGGTATTCGCTTGGCTTCGCCTCGTTCCAGCCCTCGGAGTTCCTCAAGCCGTTCTTCGTGGTTCTGGTGGCCTGGCTCATGGCAGCGAGCTTTGACATCAACGGCCCGCCCGGCAAGCTGCTGTCATTCTGCGTCACGATGATCATCGTGGCGTTTCTGGCGTTGCAGCCCGATTTCGGGCAGGCGGCGCTGGTGCTGTTCGGTTGGGGCGTGATGTATTTCGTGGCCGGCGCGCCAATGCTTCTCTTGACCGGGGTCGGCGGGATCGTGGCATTGATCGGCCTTTTCGCCTACAACAATTCGGAGCACTTTGCCCGCCGCATCGATGGGTTCCTCTCGCCCGAGGTCGATCCGCGCACGCAGCTCGGTTATGCGACCAATGCGATCCAGGAAGGCGGTTTCTTTGGCGTGGGCGTGGGCGAGGGGCAGGTGAAATGGTCTCTGCCCGACGCGCATACCGACTTCATCATCGCGGTCGCTGCCGAGGAATACGGGCTAGTCCTGGTCCTTGCGATCATCCTGCTTTACGCCACCATGACCGTCCGGTCGCTGTTCCGGCTGATGCGGGAACGCGACCCGTTCATTCGCCTTGCCGGAACCGGCCTGGCCTGCATGTTCGCCGTGCAGGCGATGATCAACATGGGCGTGGCCGTCCGGTTGCTGCCGGCGAAGGGTATGACCTTGCCCTTCGTGTCCTATGGCGGGTCGTCGCTGATCGCGGCGGGCATCGCGGTGGGCATGCTCCTCGCCTTCACGCGCACCCGTCCGCAGGGCGAAATCGGTGACATCCTGATCCGCCGGGGGCGCTGATGGCCCGGCAACCGTTTCTTCTGATCGCTGCGGGGGGAACCGGCGGCCACATGTTTCCTGCCCAGGCCCTGGCCGAGGCAATGGTGCGGCGTGGCTGGCGGGTGAAGCTTTCGACCGACGCGCGGGGTGCGCGCTATGCCGGTGGGTTTCCCCATGTCGTCGGTGTCGAACAGGTGGCAAGTGCAACCTTTGCGCGGGGCGGCGTTCTGGCCAGGGCTGTGGTGCCGCTGCGCATCCTGGGTGGAGTGGCGCGGGCCATTGCCTCGCTCTCGCGCGACCGGCCGGATGTCGTGGTAGGCTTTGGGGGCTATCCGACGATTCCGGCACTGGCCGCCGCAGGGGTCTTGCGAATTCCGCGCATGATCCATGAACAGAACGGCATCCTGGGGCAGGTGAACCGGCGTTTCGCGCCGCGGGTCGATGCCGTGGCCTGTGGCACCTGGCCCACCGACCTGCCGCAAGGCGTTGACGGAGTGCATACGGGCAATCCGGTGCGTGCGGCGGTGCTGGAACGCGCCGGTGCACCCTATATTCCGCCGGGCGCCTATCCCATGAGCCTTCTGGTCATCGGCGGCAGCCAGGCCGCGCGGGTCTTGTCGGATATCGTGCCCGAGGCCGTGGCGCGCCTGCCCGAGGAGCTGCGCAGCCGCCTTCGGCTGGCCCATCAGGCACGTCCCGAGGATCTGGATCGGGTGCGGTCCGCCTATCGCGAGGCCGGCGTCGATGCCGAAGTCGAAACCTTCTTCAACGACATTCCCCGCCGGCTGTCCGAGGCGCAGCTGGTGATCTCGCGTTCGGGGGCATCCTCGATCGCCGACATTTCCATAATTGGCCGCCCGGCGATTCTGGTCCCGTTTGCCGCAGCGGCGGGCGATCATCAGACGGTGAACGCCCGGGCGCTGGTTGACGCGGGCGCCGCGATCCTGATACCCGAGGCCGCTCTGGACCCCGACAGCCTGGCCGAGCATGTGGCGGCGGTGCTGAATGATCCCGACGGGGCGCTGCAGATGTCGCGCAACGCCCTGAATTGCGGCCGTCCCGATGCGACCGAACGCCTTGTCCAGATGGTCGAGGCGCTTGCAAGGAAAGAAAGAACAACAGAATGAATGCCGCAACCAAACTTCCCGGCGAACTTGGCGCCATCCATTTCGTGGGTATTGGCGGCATCGGCATGTCGGGCATTGCCGAGGTGCTGATGACCCTTGGCTACCGCGTCCAGGGGTCGGATCTCAAGGCGACGCCGATTACGCGCCGCCTGGAGGAGCTGGGGGCGACGGTGTTCATCGGCCAGAGGGCCGAGAATGTGGCCGAGGCCGAGGTCGTGGTCATTTCCTCCGCGATCAAACCGGGCAACCCGGAGCTTGAGGAGGCGCGCCGCCGCGGGCTTCCGGTGGTGCGACGCGCCGAGATGCTGGCTGAGCTGATGCGGCTGCGGTCGAACATCGCGGTGGCAGGCACGCATGGCAAAACCACCACCACCACCATGGTGGCGACGCTGCTCGACAAGGGCGGCTTCGATCCCACCGTCATCAATGGGGGCATCATCCATGCCTATGGCTCCAACGCGCGGGCGGGGGCAGGTGAGTGGATGGTGGTGGAAGCAGACGAGAGCGATGGCAGCTTCAACCGTTTGCCGGCGACAATCGCTATCGTCACCAATATCGACCCGGAACACATGGAGCATTGGGGAAGCTTCGACGCGCTGCGGAAGGGATTTCTTGATTTCGTCTCGAATATTCCCTTCTATGGCGTTGCGGTCTGCTGCACCGACCACCCCGAAGTGCAGGCGCTGGTGGGCCGCGTGACGGATCGTCGCGTCATCACCTTCGGCTTCAACGCCCAGGCGGATGTGCGCGCGATCAATCTGCGCTATGAAAATGGCGGCGCATGCTTTGACGTGGCGTTGCAGCAGGAGGATCAGGTGATCGAAGGGTGCAGCTTGCCGATGCCCGGGGATCATAACGTATCGAACGCGCTTTCGGCCATTGCCGTCGCGCGGCACCTGGGAATGAAGAAGGACGAGATTCGCGCAGCGCTCGCCGCTTTCGGTGGGGTCAACCGGCGTTTCACCAAGGTTGGTGAGGTAAACGGCGTGACCATCATCGACGATTACGGCCATCATCCCGTCGAGATTGCGGCGGTGCTGCGTGCGGCACGGCAGGCTACGAAGGGGCGGATCATAGCCGTTCATCAGCCACACCGCTTTTCCCGGCTTTCAAGCCTGTTCGAAGATTTCTGCACCTGCTTCAACGAGGCGGATGTGGTCGCCATCGCCGAGGTCTATGCCGCTGGCGAGGATCCTATCCCCGGCGCAAGCCGGGATGACCTTGTTTCGGGGCTGATCCGCCACGGGCATCGCCATGCCCGTGCCATCGTGTCCGAGGATGATCTGGAGCGCCTGGTGCGAGAACAGGCCCGTCCCGGTGATATGGTTGTCTGCCTGGGGGCGGGGACGATCTCGGCATGGGCCAACGGGCTTCCGGCACGTCTGGGGGCGGCGGAGGCAGTGGCGTGAGCGTTGCGATAACGCTGGTTCTGATCTGGTTTCTCGGCGCGGGCGCGCTGGCGCTTTCCTCGCTGCGTGGTCTGTCGGGCGTGGTCTGGTTGCTGGTGGTGATCGGCATCCCGATCCTCGGCCTGGTTACCTGGGAACACGGGCCGCTCAGCGGCAGCCTGCTGCTGGTTGCAGGTGCGCTCTTGCTGTGCTGGCCGCATCTGCCGCTTGCTCGGCGCGTGCAGCGCTGGCTTTCCGGGCCGCAATGATCCTCTCGCGTGACATCCTGCCCGCGACGCGCGGCACGCTGACGCCTGGCCGCCCCATGGCCGAACTCACCTGGCTCCGGGTGGGCGGGCCCGCCGACTGGCTGTTCCAGCCTGCGGATGAGGCGGATCTGGCGGCCTTCCTTGCGGCACTTCCGGCGGATGTGCCGGTGTTTCCGCTGGGCGTGGGATCGAACCTGATCGTGCGCGACGGGGGTATTCGTGGTGTCGTGATCCGACTGGGACGTGGTTTCAACGAGATCTCGATCACCGGCAACCGCATCACGGCGGGGGCTGCGGCGCTGGATGCCCATGTCGCACGACGTGCGGCGACTGCCGGGCTGGACCTGACCTTCCTGCGCACCATTCCCGGTGCAATCGGCGGCGCGGTGCGGATGAATGCGGGGTGCTATGGCAGCTATGTCGCCGATCATCTCGTTTCGGTCCGGGTCATCACCCGGGCGGGCGAGGTGCGCGATCTGCCGGCCTCCGATCTGAACCTTGCCTATCGCCACAGCGACCTGCCCGAGGGCTGGGTGATCGTGGCGGCCGCGTTCGAGGCCGGAGAGGGCGAGCCCGCGGCGCTTGAGCGGAAAATGGCCGATCAGCTGGCGCGGCGCGATGCGAGCCAGCCGGTCCGTGACCGCAGCGCGGGTTCGACCTTCCGCAACCCTGTGGGCCATTCCTCGACCGGGATCGAGGGCGAAAACCATGCCTTGAAGGCCTGGAAGGTCATTGATGACGCAGGTTTGCGGGGTTTCACCCTGGGTGGCGCGCAGATGTCGGAAAAACATCCCAATTTCATGATCAACACCGGCACCGCCACAGCGGCCGATCTGGAGATGCTGGGCGAGGAAGTCCGAAAAAGGGTGTTCCAAAACGCCGGAATTCAGTTAGAGTGGGAAATCAGGCGCATAGGCGAACCAGGCGCCGGGAGCTGACCGAAGAAACAACAATACGGGCCGCAAAAGGCCCAGAGGCACGAGGGCGGTATGTCGGGCAGGACAACCCCCAAGGTGGCGGTACTGATGGGTGGCCCCTCGGCCGAGCGCGAGGTGTCACTGTCGTCGGGGCGTGAATGCGCGGCCGCGCTGCGGGACGCAGGCTATATCGTGACAGAGCTGGACGCCGGTCCGGACCTGCCGGCGCGCCTGAAGGAAATTTCCCCCGATGTGGTCTTCAACGCGCTGCATGGCCGCTGGGGTGAAGACGGCTGCGTTCAGGGGCTGCTGGAATGGCTGCGCATCCCCTATACCCATTCGGGTGTTCTGGCCTCGGCGCTTGCCATGGACAAGACGCGCAGCAAGGCGGCCTTCCGGGCTGCGGGCCTGCCGGTGGTCGAAAGTGTGCTGGCCAGTGCCGCAGAGGTGCGCCGCGGCCATGTGCTGGCGCCCCCCTATGTGGTCAAGCCCAACAACGAAGGTTCCTCGGTCGGCGTCTATCTCGTGCACGAGGCTGCGAACGGCCCTCCGCAACTCGGCGCGGAAATGCCCGCCACGGTCATGGTCGAAAGCTATGCGCCCGGGCGCGAGTTGACCACGACCGTCATGGGTGACCGGGCGCTGATGGTGACGGATATCGTGACCAGCGGCTGGTATGACTATGACGCGAAATACAAGCCCGGCGGGTCCCATCACGTTGTGCCGGCGCAGATCCCGCCCGAGATCGAGGCCGCCTGTCTGGACTTTGCCCTGCGCGCCCACCGCGCCCTTGGGTGCCGCGGCCTCTCGCGGACCGATTTCCGCTGGGATGAGGCGCGCGGCCTGGAGGGGCTGATCCTGCTCGAGGTGAATACCCAGCCCGGCATGACGCCCACTTCGCTTTCGCCCGAACAGGCGCGCCATGCCGGGATATCCTTCCCGGACCTGTGCCGCTGGATCGTGGAGGATGCATCATGCAACCGGTAGGCGGGCTGCGCCGCGATCCCGCGCCCAGCCGCTGGGCCTATCGCTGGAACCGGCTGTTGCTGACGCCGATGTTCCGCAAGTTGCTGCGCGTGGGGGTGCCCTCGTTCATCCTGGCGTTCATCGTGGGCCTTTATCTTGCAAGCGCCGAGCGCCGGGACGCCCTTGTCGCGCAATACGAGGCATTGCGGCTTGCCATCCAGGAACGCCCCGAGTTCATGCTGACCGAACTTGCCGTGACGGGCGCCTCGGACCCGGTTGTGGAAGAGGTGCGCGCGACGCTTGGCCTTGCCTTCCCTGTCAGTTCCTGGGCGCTTGATCTTGAAGATTTGCGCCGCCGGATCGAGGCGCTGGATCCCGTTGCCCGGGCCGAATTGCGCATGCGCCCCAACGGCACGCTGGACATCCGGATCGCGGAACGCGTGCCGGTCATCGTCTGGCGCAATGCCGAAGGGCTGGCGCTGCTGGACGCCGAAGGCGTGCGTGCGGGCGTGCTGGATGAACGCGCTGCGCGGGCGGATCTGCCGCTGATCGCCGGCCTCGGTGCGGATGAGCATGTGGAAGAGGCCCTTGCACTTTTCGCCGCAGCGGCGCCGATCATGGAGCGGGTTCGCGGGCTTGTCAGGATGGGCGAACGCCGCTGGGATCTGGTTCTGGACCGCGATCAGCGGGTGTTGCTGCCCGAAACTGCCCCGGTCGCCGCGCTGGAGCGGGTGATCGTGCTGGATCAGGCGCGCGATCTTCTGTCGCGCGATGTGCTGGTGGTGGATCTGCGCAGCGCCCTGCGCCCGACGCTGCGGCTGGGGCCGGATGCAATGACCGAATTCCGCCGCGTGCGCGGATTGACGAATGGGGGATGAGATGACCGATCTGTATCAGTCGCAACGAGCCATGCGGAACATGCGCCGCGCCGCGATGCAGCGGGGTGTGATTGCGGTTCTTGATATCGGCACCTCCAAGATCGCCTGCCTGATCCTGCGGTTCGACGGGCCAGAACAGTTCCGTGAAGCCGACGGCGTGGGCTCCATGGCGGGACAATCCTCGTTCCGGGTGATCGGGGCGGCGACGACCCGGTCGCGCGGCGTGCGGTTCGGCGAAATCGACACGATGCAGGAAACCGAACGCGCGATCCGCACCGCTGTTCAGGCGGCGCAGAAGATGGCGCAGGTGCGCGTGGATCACGTTATCGCCACTTTCGCCGGGGCACGCCCGCGGTCTTATGGCTTGGCCGGCGAGATCGAACTGGCCGGTGCGCCGGTGTCGGAACAGGATGTGGCCAGCGTTCTGGCCGCCTGCGACGTGCCCGATTTCGGCCATGACCGCGACGTGCTGCACGCACAGCCGGTGAACTTTGCGCTGGATCACCGCAGCGGCCTTGGCGATCCGCGCGGGCAGATCGGCAATCGCCTTGCCTGCGACATGCATCTTCTCACCGTCGAGGCTGGTGCAGTGCAGAACATCCTTCACTGCATCAAGCGCTGCGATCTTGAACTGGCCGGGCTTGCCTCGTCTGCCTATGTCTCGGGCGTCTCGTCGCTGGTCGAGGACGAGCAGGAGCTTGGCGCCGCCTGCATCGATCTGGGGGGTGGTGCGACGGGCCTGTCGATCTTCATGAAGAAACACATGATCTATGCCGACAGCGTGCGTCTGGGCGGCGATCATGTGACCAGCGACATCGCCAAGGGCCTCCAGGTACCCAACACCACGGCCGAGCGGATCAAGACCTTCTATGGCGGCGTGGTCGCCACCGGAATGGATGACCGCGAGATGATCGAGATCGGCGGCGACAGCGGCGACTGGGAAAAGGACCGCCGCACCGTCAGCCGCGCCGAACTGATCGGCATCATGCGCCCCCGGGTCGAGGAAATCCTGGAAGAGGTGCGCGCGCGGCTGGATGCGGCCGGGTTCGAGCATCTGCCGAGCCAGCAGATCGTGCTCACCGGGGGCGGCAGCCAGATCCCCGGGCTGGACGGGCTTGCCGCGCGCATTCTTGGTCAGCAGGTTCGGCTGGGGCGGCCGCTGCGCGTTCAGGGCCTGCCGCAGGCCGCGACGGGGGCAGCCTTTGCCAGTGCCGTCGGTCTTTGCCTCTTTGCGGCGCATCCGCAGGATGAATGGTGGGATTTCGACATCCCCTCGGACCGGCTTCCGGCCCGGTCGCTGAAACGGGCATTCAAGTGGTTCAAGGACAACTGGTAGACCGCAATATCGTGACGCTTCGGCAAAATACCGCCGGAAAATCTCGAAAACGTGCTAGATTTTGTGAGTAGGGACCGATTCACTGGTGACCGTCGGCGCGGGGACCTGTAGAATCTCAGAAAACCGGAACAATTCGGCGCAGCCGATCATAAGCAGGCGGAAAAGCGATGGCATTGAATCTCATGATGAGCGAGCGGGAAGAGCTCAAGCCGCGGATCACGGTGTTCGGGGTGGGCGGCGCCGGTGGCAACGCGGTGAACAACATGATCGAGCAGCAGCTCGAAGGGGTCGAGTTCGTCGTCGCCAATACCGATGCGCAGGCGCTGCAGCAGTCGAACGCACCCGCCCGCATCCAGATGGGCGTCAAGGTGACGGAAGGTCTTGGTGCCGGCGCCCGTCCCGCAGTGGGTGCCGCGGCAGCCGAGGAAACGATCGAGGAAATCGTCGATCACCTGGCCGGCGCACATATGTGCTTCATCACCGCCGGCATGGGCGGCGGCACCGGCACCGGCGCGGCGCCGATCATCGCCCAGGCCGCGCGCGAGCTTGGGGTGCTGACGGTCGGCGTGGTGACCAAGCCGTTCCAGTTCGAAGGCACCAAGCGGATGCGGCAGGCCGAGGAAGGTGTCGAGGCGCTTCAGAAAGTCGTCGATACGCTGATCATCATTCCGAACCAGAACCTGTTCCGGCTCGCCAATGAAAAGACCACCTTCACCGAAGCCTTCGCGATGGCCGATGATGTGCTCTATCAGGGTGTCAAGGGCGTGACGGATCTGATGGTGCGCCCCGGCCTCATCAACCTCGACTTCGCCGATGTGCGCGCCGTGATGGACGAGATGGGCAAGGCCATGATGGGCACCGGCGAGGCGACGGGCGAAAACCGCGCCATTCAGGCCGCCGAGAAAGCCATCGCCAACCCGCTGCTGGATGAAATCAGCCTGCGCGGCGCCAAGGGCGTGCTTATCAACATCACCGGCGGTTATGACCTGACGCTGTTCGAACTGGACGAGGCCGCGAACCGGATCCGCGAAGAGGTTGATCCCGACGCCAATATCATCGTCGGTTCGACGCTTGATACCGCGATGGAAGGCATGATGCGCGTGTCGGTCGTTGCGACCGGGATCGACGCGGCGCCTGCCACGGCTGAAGTGCCGGTGCCGCGCCGCCGCCTGGCCGAGCCGCTTCAGCCGGCCCAGCCCGAACCCGCCGCAGCGCCGCAGCGCCCCGCACAGCAGGCCCCGGCGCCGCAATATGCGCCTGCCGCCCAGCGGGCCGAGCCGCAGCACAACCTGTTCGATCATGCGCCCGAAGATGACGAGCCGCTGTTTGAAAGCAACGCGCAGGATGATCTGCCGCCGCCCGTCTATCGTCCGCAGCCGCAACAGCAACCCGTGCGCCAGCAACAGGCACCGCGCGGGGGCTATGGCTCGGAGCAGGATGCGGCCGCCTTTGTCGCCCCCCGTCCCGCGCCGCGTCAGCAAGGCGCCGGCACCCCGACGCCCGAGGCGATGGCCCGCCTTCAGGCGGCAGTGAACAAGGTTCCGTCGCGTCAGGCACAGCCGGCAGCCGCGCCGCGGGCCGAGGAAAAGCCCCGCTTCGGGATCAACTCGCTCATCAACCGGATGACGGGCCATTCCGCCGAAGAAAAGCCCCGCCACGCGCCGCAGCCGAACCTGCGTCAGCAGCCGCAGGGCAACCAATACGAGGAAGAGCAGGCGAACGATCCCGAACAGGAGCGTATCGAGATCCCGGCCTTCCTGCGTCGGCAAGCGAACTGACCGGTTCAGTTCTTGTGAGCTCACCCAAACGAGAGGCCGGCGTAAGCCGGCCTTTTTCTTTCGCATTTCCAGAAACTTGATCCGGCTGACGGCGGCTGGTTTCAACTGCTGCCTGCGGTTGTGCCGACTATGTTTCATCCCGTTGCAAAGATTGAGTTGTAGAGAATGGGGGCAGCCTTTACCTCGGGCTTGCAGCGACGGATCGCCGTTGCGCAACCGAGATGAGGCTCCCGTGCAGACCACGATCAACCAAACCGTTTCGTTCACCGGCGTCGGCCTTCACTCCGGCGCGGCGGTGCGGATGACGGTGCATCCGGCCCCGGCGGATTATGGTATCCAGTTCCGGCGGACCGATGGCATGGCCGGGGACCGCACGATTCCGGCGCGTTGGGACAGGGTGGTGCCATCGCGCCTGTGCACACTGATCGCCAATGCCGACGGAGATACGGTTTCGACGATCGAGCATATCATGGCGGCGCTGGTGGGCTGTGGCATTCACAACGCACTGATCGAGATCGACGGGCCGGAAGTGCCGATCCTGGACGGCAGCGCCGCACCGTTCGTGGCCAAGTTGGTCCCCGCAGGGGTGCGCCGACTGGACCGCCCCGTGCGGGCGCTGCGCATCCTCATGCCGGTCGAGGTGTCGGAGGGTTCTGCCTTCGCCCGGCTTGAACCGGCCGAGTCGCTGGAAATCAAGTTTCACATCGACTTTGCCGATGCTGCGATCGGACGCCAGGACAAGGCTCTGGACATGGCGAACGGCGCCTTCGTGCGCGAGCTTGCCAACAGCCGCACCTTCTGCCGCAAGTCGGACGTCGATGCGATGCGCGCAAACGGGCTTGCCCTTGGCGGGACGCTCGACAATGCCGTGGTGGTCGATGGTGACCGCGTGGTCAGCCCGGGGGGCTTGCGTTTTGCAGACGAGCCGGTCCGTCACAAGATGCTGGATGCGCTTGGCGATCTTGGCCTGGCGGGCGGGCCGATCCTGGGCCGCTATATCGGGCACCGTGCGGGCCATGCCATGACCAACGCTCTGCTGCGCGCCGTCTTTGCCAATCCGCGCAGCCATGTCTGGGTGGATTGCTCGGCGCTGTGCGGTCGCAAATTGCCGGGTGCCGGCGTGACCACGGCGGACCTTCCGGCGCTGGTCTGAACGGGCATTTTCCTGCCAAAGGCGTTTTGCGCACCGGATTTTTCTGTGCTAGGACGAAGCCAACTGGCGCCGCTGCTGCCGGCGCGAAACGGATGGGGTAGGCGGATCATGGCATTCGGCAGGTTTTTGGTGCGCGGCGCCGGGGGGGTTCTGCTGGCGGTGACCCTCGCGGCCTGCGGCAGTTCGAATCGCGATGTCCCACTGGATAACTTCAGCGCCGAGGAAATATTCCGGCGCGGCGAATACGAGTTGGAGACAAGCCGGCGGGCGGGCACCGCCGTCAGCTATTTCTCGGAAGTGGAGCGTCTCTATCCCTATTCCGATTGGGCGCGCCGGGCGCTCATCATGCAGGCCTATGCCCACCACCGCGACCGCGAATATGAAGAAGCGCGCGCGGCGGCACAGCGCTTCCTCGATTTTTATCCGGCGGACGAGGATGCGCCCTATGCGCAGTATCTGCTGGCGCTGTCCTATTACGACCAGATTGACGCGATCGGGCGCGATCAGGGGCTTACCTTCCAGGCGCTTCAGGCGTTGCGCGCGGTGATCGAGCGGTATCCGGACAGCGAATATGCGCGGTCCGCGGTTCTCAAGTTTGATCTGGCCTTCGATCACCTGGCGGCGAAGGAGATGGAAATCGGCCGGTATTACCTGCGGCGCGGGCATTATGCAGCGGCGATCAACCGCTTCCGCGTGGTGGTCGAGGACTTCCAGACCACGACCCATACCGCCGAGGCGCTGCACCGGCTGGTCGAGGCCAATCTCGCCCTTGGCCTGACGGACGAGGCGCAGACCGCCGCCGCAATTCTGGGCTACAACTTCCAGTCCAGCCCGTTCTATGAAGACAGCTTCCGCCTGCTGAACGGCCGCGGTCTTGCGCCCGAGGCACGTGGTGACGGCTGGCTGTCGCAGGTCTATCGTCAGACGGTGCGCGGCGACTGGCTGTGAGGCGGGCCGCCCATGCTGCGCGGGCTTGAAATACGCGACATGCTGATCATCGACCGGCTGGAGCTTGCCTTCCAGCCGGGCCTGAACGTGCTGACCGGGGAAACCGGTGCGGGAAAATCCATCCTTCTTGATGCGCTTGGCTTCGTGCTGGGGTGGCGTGGCCGGGCCGAACTGGTGCGCGCCGGGGCAGAACAGGGTGAAGTGGTGGCCTGGTTCGACCTTGGGCCCGACCACCCCGCGCGCAGGATCCTGCGCGAAGCCGGCCTTCCTGAAGGCGAGGAACTGATCCTGCGGCGCGTCAATTCGGTTGATGGGCGCAAGACGGCCTGGGTCAATGACCGGCGCACCACGGGCGAGGTGCTGCGCGCGCTTTCGGATGTTCTGGTCGAGCTGCATGGCCAGCATGACGACCGCGGCCTTCTCAACCCGCGGGGCCACCGGCAGATGCTGGATGCCTTCGGCGGGCTGGACACCGGCCCGGTGCGTCAGGCCTGGGGGAGACTGGGCGCAGCCCGGAACGCCCTCGCCGAAGCCGAGGCGACGCTCGCGGCCGTGCGCGAGGAGGAGGAATTCCTGCGCCATGCCGTGGCCGAGCTTGATCGGCTTGATCCGCAGCCCGGCGAGGAGGCAAGCCTTGATGCCCGACGCCGGGCCATGCAGGGCGCGGAAAAGATCCGATCCGATATCGCAAGGGCCCATGCGGCGCTTGGTCTCGAGGGGGCCGAGGGCATTCTGGGCGATGCGATGCGTTGGCTCGAAGGGGCAGCAGAGCGCGCCGGTGGGGCGCTGGAAGCGCCGCTTGCCGCTCTGAACCGCGCCTTCATCGAACTGGGCGAGGCTCAGCAGGGCGTGGAAGACTGCCTCGAGGCGCTGGATTTCAACCCGGGCGAGCTTGAGCTGGTGGAAGAACGGCTGTTCGCCATTCGGGCGCTGGCGCGCAAGCATGGTGTTCTGCCCGACGACCTGGACGGTTTTGCGGCTGATCTGCGCCGTCGCCTGGCGGCTGTGGACGGCGGCGAACAACAGGTTGCGACACTGCGCGCGGCAGCGGCCGAGGCCCACGCGGCTTATGAGTCTGCGGCAGATCTGCTGAGTGCAGCGCGCCATGCGGAAGCCCGACGCCTTGATGTTGCGATGGCTGCGGAACTGGCACCGCTGCGGATGGAGCGGGCGGTATTCCGCACAGAGATTGCGGCGGCGGAACCCGGCCCCGAGGGCATCGATGCCGTGGCCTTCACGGTGGCGACCAATCCCGGCGCGCCGGCCGGGCCGCTCAACAAGATCGCTTCGGGGGGCGAGTTGTCGCGCTTCCTCTTGGCGCTGAAGGTCTGCCTGACTCGCGGCAGCGATGGGCTGACCATGATCTTCGACGAGATCGACCGTGGCGTCGGCGGGGCGACCGCTGATGCCGTAGGGCGGCGGCTTCGCGCGCTGGCCGAGGATGCGCAGGTGCTGGTCGTGACCCATTCGCCGCAGGTCGCCGCGCTGGGGGCGCATCACTGGCGGGTGGAGAAGCGGGTTGCGGCGGGGATGACCACCTCGACAGTGGTGCCGCTTGGCCCCGAGGCGCGGGTGGATGAAATCGCCCGGATGGTTGCGGGCGATACCGTTACAGAGGCGGCACGCGAAGCCGCGCGGGCGCTGATCGCGGCCACCTGAGTGCTTTCGAAGCCTGGGCAGCGGCGGCCGGATCGGACGGAAGGGGTGCCCGATGTGCAGCCGGGGCCGTCAAGGCCCCGCCTCGCAGGTTGCGCGAGCTGAATGGCGGCAGCAGGGGTTGCGAGGGCGACCTGGGACTGCAACGCGGTGACGGCCGCGCGTCCATGGGCGTTCCCCTGCTTCGGTGCCGCAGGTGCCCGGGCGCTCAGTCCACCCCGTGCACGGCCTGCGCCGAAAGCGCCTGCCAGCCTGTCTTGGTCTTGCGCAGCACAAAGCCGTAGATCACGGCGCGCCGCGGTGCCTCGGAGCCATCGGGGCGCAAAAGTCCCGAGAGGATATAGCGCTGCCAAACCTGTACCAGACCGGGCGCGAGTTCCCGGGCACGGCCCTTGCCGGTCACAAGGCGCGCCTTGCGCCAGACGCCGGCAAAGCCCTGCAGGTGCCCTTCGGTGATCGCTTTCTGCCCTTCCCACCAGCCGTGTTCCGGCGTGATGAAATCGGCCTCGGGGGCGAAAAGCGCCGCCATCCGGGGCGCATCGCGCGCGGTGAATGCGTCGGAAAAGGCGCGGGCAAAGCTTTCGGGGCTGGGGGGAAGGGTCACTGGGGAACCACCTTTCCAGGGTTCAGGATCCCTTGCGGATCAAGTGCGGCCTTGAGACTGCCCATCACTTCCCATGCTGCGCCGTGTTCCGCGGGCATATAGGGGATCTTGCCCATGCCGATCCCGTGTTCGCCTGTCACCGTGCCGCCCAGACGCAGCGCGCGTTCGGCCATGCGCCCGGCCAGGCGCGCGGCTTCGGCATGATCTGATGCACTGCCGGGGTCAACCAGAAGGATGGCGTGAAAATTGCCGTCGCCGACGTGGCCGAGGATCGGACCCTCGATGCTGCTTGCGGCGATATCGGCTGCGGTTTCCTCGACTGCCGCGGCAAGCGCCGAGATCGGCACGCAGACATCGGTGATGATGGCGCGCGCGCCCGGGCGCAGGGCCAGGCAGGCGTAATAGGCATTGTGGCGCATCTTCCAGAGCGCGTTGCGTTCTTCCGGGCGGGTGGCCCAGCGGAAATCCTCGCCGCCCAGATCGGCCGCGATCTCGCCAAAGCGGGCCGACTGTTCGGCCACCGCGGCGTCCGAGCCATGAAATTCGACCAGAAGATGCGGCTGTTCCGGCAGGCCCGCCTGGGAATAGGCGTTTACCGCGGCGGTGGCGGCCCGATCCAGGAACTCGATCCGTGCCATCGGGATGCCGCTCTGGATCGTGGCGATCACCGTTTCAACGGCGGCGGCCATTTCGGCAAAGCCGCAGACCGCGCTTGCCACGGCTTCGGGCTGGCCCTGCAGGCGCAGTGTCAGTTCGGTGATCAGCCCCAGGGTGCCTTCGGATCCGACGAAAAGGCCGGTGAGGTCATAACCGGAGGAAGATTTGCGCGCGGCGCTTCCGGTGCGGATCACCCGCCCGTCGGCCAGAACCACCTCGAGTGCCAGAACATTGTCGCGCATCGTGCCATAGCGCACGGCGGTCGTGCCGCTGGCGCGGGTGGCCGCCATGCCGCCAAGGCTCGCGTTCGCGCCCGGATCGACCGGAAAGAACAGCCCGGTCGCGCGCAGGTCGGTATTCAGCGCCTCGCGGGTCAGCCCGGGCTGCACTACGGCAAGCATATCCTCGGGCCGAACCTCAATCAGCCGGTTCATGCGCGAAAAATCCACCGTCACGCCGCCCTTCACCGGCAGGGCGTGCCCTTCAAGCGAAGTTCCCGCCCCCCAGGCCACAACCGGGCAGCCATGGGCTGCACATATCCCCACGATCGCGGCGACCTCGGCCGTATCTTGCGGATAGGCCACCGCATCGGGCGGCATGGCGGGGAAATGTGCCTCGTTTGCGCCGTGCAGCGCCAGATCCGAGGGCGAGCGGCCGAGCCGGTCCCCCAGACGGGCGGCGAGCGCGTCAAGCGCCTGTGCAATGGTCATGCGTGCCTCTGAATTTTTCCGGCACATTATGACAAACGCTGGCGCTGCGAAAGCCCGGAGCGGCGCCTGATCTTCCGGTCAGATCTGTTCCACCGTGACCCGATCGGGGAAGAATGACAGGTAGTCGCGAAGCTCTTCCGCCAGGGGCTTCGGATCCTCATAGGACCAGCAGGCATCGTTGATCGTGGTGCTTTTGGTCACGAGGTTATAGTAACTCGCCGCGCCCTTGCGCGGGCAGATCGTCCGGCTGTCAGACCGGTCAAGGAAGGCCATTGCGACATCGGTACGCGGGAAATAGATCGCGGCCGTGGCCCGCCCTTCGGTGACTTCAAGCGCGGCCTGGCTTTCGCCCAGCACGGCTCCGCCGGCGCGCACCACCCAGGTTCCCTCTGCCTTCTGGATCTTGATCTGGTCGGGCATGTCGTTCTCCGTGTTGTTCGTCGGTGGGGCTCCCTGCGGACTCAGATCGGCTGGGTCGCGCGAACCAGCCAGTCCCGGGTTTCGGGGCTGACCAGTGGGGCAAGGGCCGCAGCGACCCGCGTGTGATAGCTGTTCAGCCAGTCACGCTCGGCCTGCGACAGCATATCCGGCAGGATCACGCGCCGGTCGATGGGGCAGAGCGTGAGTGTCTCGAAGTTCAGCATTTCCCGGGCGTCGGCGCCCGGCAGCGCCGGGGCAGGCTGGACCACGATCAGGTTCTCGATCCGAATGCCAAAGGCGCCCTCGCGGTAATAGCCCGGTTCGTTCGACAGGATCATCCCCGGCTCCAACGGCACGTCCGAAACCCGGGAAAGCCGCTGCGGCCCTTCATGCACCGACAGGAACGCCCCCACACCGTGACCGGTTCCATGGTCATAGTCCTGACCGGCCAGCCATAGCGGATAGCGTGCCAGCGCATCCAGATCGCGGCCAGCCAGCCCCTTGGGAAAGCGGGCGCGGGACATGGCGATCATGCCCTGCAGAACGCGGGTGAAGGCTTCTTTCTCGGCGGTTCCGACCTCTCCGAGGGCGATGGTGCGGGTAATATCGGTGGTGCCATCGGCATATTGTCCACCGGAATCCACCAGCAGAAGCTCGCCCTCGCGCAGCGGGCGGTTGGTGCCTTCGGTCACGCGATAGTGGACGATCGCACCGTCGGGACCGGCGCCGGCGATGGTTTCAAAGCTGATGTCGCGCAGCAGGTTAGAGCGGCTGCGGAAGGCCTCGAGCTTCCGGACCACGTCGATCTCCGTCAACCCTTCCGGTCGGGCGTCGAGCCAGGCCAGAAACTCGGCCATGGCGGCGCCGTCGCGCAGATGGGCCGCCCGCGCCCCCTCCAACTCGGCGGCATTCTTGCGCGCCTTTGGCAGGATGCAGGGATCCTGGCCCCAGTCCGGCCGCGCCGACAGACGGTCGGAAACCCAGAGCGGCGCGGTGGCCCTGTCCACCCGCACCGGGCCGGGAAGCGCCTGCAGCGCATGGCCAAGGCTTTCGGGGGGCAGGATCTCCACATCGCCCAGATGGGCAATCACGGTCGGGTCCAGCTTGGCCGCGTCGATGAACAGCGCAAGCCGCGCATCATCGCGCAGGATCGCGAAACCATGCACCACCGGGTTGCGGGGAATGTCGCTGCCACGGATGTTGAGCAGCCAGCACAGGCTGTCGGGCAGGGTGATCACCGCTGCCGCCTGGCCCGCCGCGCGCAGCACCGCCGCAAGGCGCGTCCGCTTGTCGGTGCTGCTTTCACCGGCAAGGGCTTCGGGATGCACGATGACCTTGCCGCAGGGCGGGGGCGGCTGATCGGCCCAGATCCGGTCGATCAGGTTTTCAACCCGCCGCAGCGTGATGCCACTGCCCGCGAGCTCTTTTTCGAGCGTCTCGATCTCTTCGGCCGTGTGCAACCAGGGATCAAAGCCAACCACCCCCGGTGCAAGGTTTGCGCGCAACCACGCGGCAGGTTTGGTCTCCGGCCAGTTGACCGGGGAAAACGTCGCGAGATCCACCTGCGCGCGCACCTGCAGCCGATACCGGCCGTCAATGAAGACGCCGGCCTGATCCTGCAGCGCGATGCAGAAGCCGGCCGAGCCGGTGAAGCCCGTCAGCCAGGCCAGCCGGTCGTCATGGGGGGCAACATATTCGCCCTGATGGGCGTCGGCGCGGGGCACAAGAAAGCCCTCAAGCCCTTCGGCACGCATTTCGGCGCGCAGCAGTGCCAGACGCGGCGGCCCCTGTTCGGGGCGGGTCGCAGCGGTAAATCCTTGAAACATCAGCGTTTGATCCCCATGACTCGGGCGCGGGCGCGCGGATCGCTGTCAAACAGCGCTGCAAGCTGTTCCGTCATCGCCCCGGCAAGCTGTTCGACATCGGTGATTGTCACGGCACGCTGGTAGTATCGCGTGACGTCATGGCCGATACCGATGGCCAGAAGCTCCACGGCCTTGCGCCGTTCAACCATCGCGATCACATCGCGCAGGTGTTTCTCAAGGTAGTTGGCCGGATTGACCGACAACGTCGAATCGTCCACCGGCGCCCCGTCGGAAATCACCATCAGGATCTTGCGCGCCTCGGGGCGGCCCAGCATGCGCCGGTGCGCCCATTCCAGCGCCTCGCCGTCGATGTTTTCCTTCAGAAGGCCTTCCTTCATCATCAGGCCAAGATTGGCCCGCACGCGCCGCCAAGGGGCATCGGCGCTTTTGTAGATGATGTGGCGCAGATCATTGAGCCGCCCCGGCTGCTGGCTGCGGCCCGCCGCCAGCCAGCGTTCGCGGCTTTGGCCACCTTTCCAGGCGCGGGTGGTGAAGCCCAGGATCTCGACCTTCACCTGACACCGTTCCAGCGTCCGCGCCAGCACATCGGCACAGATCGCGGCGATCGAGATCGGACGGCCCCGCATCGAGCCCGAGTTGTCCAGCAGCAGCGTCACCACGGTATCGCGGAACTCGGTGTCCTTTTCGACCTTGAAGCTGAGCGGGGTTGTCGGGTTTGCCACCACCCGTGCCAGACGGCCGGCATCCAGGATGCCTTCCTCGCGGTCGAATTCCCAGCTGCGGCTCTGCTGGGCCTGAAGACGGCGCTGCAGCTTGTTTGCGAGCCGGCTGACTGCCCCCTTGAGCGGTTCGAGCTGCTGGTCAAGATAGGCGCGCAGCCGTTCGAGTTCGGCGGTTTCCGCCAGTTCCTCGGCCCGGATCTCTTCGTCGAAATCGGTCGTGAAGGCGGCGTAGTTCGGATCGGCGGCCGAATGCGGGGCAGGGGGCGGCGGTTCAAGCGGTGCCTCGCCCTCGGGCAGTTCGGTTTCCTCGGCAAGCTCGGCATCAGCGCTGTCGTCAAGGCTGGCTTGGGCCTGGCTCATGTCCTGGCTCTGGTCGCTTTGCTCCTGTTCGGAACTGTCGGACTGTTCGCTGTCGTCCTGGTCGCTGGCCTGCTGGTCCTGCGTTTCCTCCTCGCGGGTTTCGGCTTCGTCGCCGCTGTCGTCATCCGCCTCATCGGGGTCGTCGCCCAACTGGTCCCCATAGCCCAGATCGGTGATGATCCGGCGGGCAAAGCGTGCGAAGGCCGCCTGATCCCCCAGAACGGTGTCCAGATCGGCAAGGGTGCCCGCAGCCTGCTGTTCGATGAAGGGGCGCCACAGCTCCATCACATTGGCCGCATCCGGCGGAAGCGGGCGCCCCGTGGCGAGGTGGCGCAGCAGATAGCCGGCGGCTGTGGCCAGCGGGGCGTCGGCGGCCTGTCGGATCTGGCCATAGCCCTTGCGGGCCGCTTCATGGCCGATCTTTGCATCGATGTTTCCGGCCGTGCCCGGCATCGTGCGGGCGCCCACCGCCTCGCAGCGCGCGGTTTCAAGCGCCTCGTAAAGCTCGCGCGCCACATTGCCTTCGGGCGCATAACGGCTGTGGGTGGCGGTGTCGTGATACTTGCGGCGCAGTGCGAAGGCATCGGCGGTGCCACGGGCCAGCAGCACCTCGTCACGGGTCATGCGGCGGCTGACCTGTGGCAGCCGCATCCCGTCGCCCGACATGCCCGGCGGATCGACCGAATAGCTGACCGCCAGTTCCCGATCATCGGCAAGCGTGCGTGTCGCCTCGGCAAGGGCCTTCTTGAACGGTTCGGCGGGGTTGTCAGTCGGTTTGTTCATCGCTTGTCCGTTCCTGCTCAAGACCGATCGCCCGGCCGATGCCCGGCCGCAGAGCCCGTCCCGATGCCCCGGCCATCCGGGCCGGCCGGCGCCGCCTTCTGCACCAACCTGGCGCCGCGGTTCGCGCTTGGTCGGGCAACAGCCGCATGAACCTCAACCGAGGCTGGTGCTTGCCGCGCTTTCGGGCAGTTCTTCGTCGAAGCAGCGCTGATAGAACTCGGCGACGGTCTGCCGCTCCAGCTCGTCGCATTTGTTGAGGAAGGTCAGCCGGAAGGCATAGCCGACATTGCGGAAGATCCGCGCGTTTTCCGCCCAGGCGATGACGGTGCGCGGCGACATGACGGTTGACAGGTCGCCGTTCATGAAGGCGGTCCGCGTCAGGTCGGCAACCGTGACCATCTGGCCGATCTGGCGGCGGCCCTTCTCGTTGTTGTAATGCGGGTTCTTCGCCAGCACGATCGCGGCTTCGGCATCATGGCTGAGGTAATTGAGCGTCGCCACCAGGCTCCAGCGGTCCATCTGGCCCTGGTTGATCTGCTGCGTTCCGTGGTAAAGACCGGTTGTATCGCCAAGGCCCACGGTGTTGGCGGTTGCAAACAGGCGGAAGCTGGGGTGGGGGGTGATGATCTCGTTCTGGTCAAGAAGCGTCAGCTTGCCATCCGTTTCCAGAACCCGCTGGATCACGAACATCACATCTGCGCGGCCGGCGTCGTATTCGTCAAAGACGATGGCGCAGGGGTTGCGCAGCGCCCAGGGCAGGATGCCCTCCTGGAACTGGGTCACCTGCTTGCCGTCGACCAGCTTGATCGCGTCCTTGCCGATCAGGTCTATCCGGCTGACATGGCTGTCGAGGTTGACGCGCACGCAGGGCCAGTTCAGCCGGGCGGCCACCTGTTCGATGTGGCTGGACTTGCCCGTGCCGTGATAGCCTTGGATCATGACGCGGCGGTTGTACTGAAACCCCGCCAGGATCGCGAGCGTGGTATCCTGATCGAACTTGTAGGTACTGTCCACGTCGGGGACACGGTCGCTGCGTTCGGCAAAGCCCCTGACCGTCATGTCACTGTCGATCCCGAAGACCTCGCGGACGGAAATATCCTCGGTGGGTTTTGCCTGTCTGTCCATCATGCCGTCCGCCATCCTGTCCTCATCCAACGCTCGGAAGCCTGTCCCGCTTTGTGTGAAACATATCGTCCGCCGGTGCAAGGGGAAGGGCCAGCGGCCTAGTCCCTGAAGTTTCGGCTGTCCTTGATCTGATCCCAGGCCCAGACCACCTCTTGCAGCCGGTCCTCGTCGGCGCGGTTGCCGCCGTTCATGTCGGGATGAAGATCCTTCACAAGGCTCTTGTATTGCTTGCGGATCTCGACCCGTGTCCAGTGATCGCGCGCTTCGAGGATCTCGATCGCGCGCCGTTCGGTGGGCGGCAGGCGCCGCGTGTGGGTGGGCGTCGATTTCCCCGGGTTCTGGGTGGCTTTCTCGCCGAGGATTTCATGCGGGTCCTCGATCCCCAGCCGGGCCCAGGCGCGGCCTTCGTCGGGCTTGCCGATGGGCTTGGTCTCGCGGCCCCAGACGCGATCGGTGTTCATGAACTTCTGGAATTCCTCCTCGGTCTGGCCGGTGAAGAAGTTCCATTTCAGATTGTATTCCCGAACGTGATCCTTGCAGAACCAGAAGTATTCGTCCAACCGCTCGGGGGATTTGGGGGCGCGATACTGCCCGGCTTCGGCGCAGCCGGGGCTGTCGCACGGGCGGTTCGAGGTTTCGAATGCACCGGACATGCCGCGCTTGCCCTTGGTCCGACGTTTCTTGTCGGTCGAGACGCGGAGGTCAAAATCAAACGGCGAACGATTGGTCATCGGCAAGGCCCTTTTCGACTCGGACGCAGCAGTCTAGGGTTTTCTGCGCAAGGGTGAAGGGGGCGAACAGAAAAAATGGCTTTGGCGGATGACATTCATGCGAGGCTGTATGATGCCTTCGCGCCGACGCTGCTTGAGGTGGTGGACGACAGCGAGTCGCACCGCGGTCACGGCGGCTGGCGCGAGGGTGGCGAAACGCATTTCAATGTGACGCTCCGCGCGCCTGCCTTCGGAAGCATGTCCCGGATCGAGCGGCACCGCGCGGTTCACGCGGCCTTGGGTTCAGATCTTGTCGGGCGCATTCACGCCCTGGCGCTGGATATCGGCGCCTGACCAGACGCATTGGCAGCCTCAGACTGTCGCCGCGAGCGGCCAAGGCGCGTCACCCGGTCGCGTGACTTTGCATCATAATCCGGGGCCAGAGCGTTTCGCCCGTTCGCCGGCCCGTCGGCGGCAGCGACGGCCCGATCATCGCGAGGCTATTCGCCGCGATGGCCGGGAGCCCCGGGTTCCATGCGGGTGCCACCGGGACGTGCCGGCGCGGGATCTTCACGTCGAAGCCGTTGCGCGGGGGCAACCGGCGCCAGACGGGGTGCGGTGCCCTCCACGGCCGAGGGTGTCAGCGATGCTGCCATGGCGGCCGGTGTTGGAGCGTCGGGCACCACCGCGAGGCCCGGTTCGGGCGGCACACGCTCTGTCACATGCACGGCAGCGCGTGGCGGGGGCGCGACGCTGGCGGTATGCGCCGCCGCTTCAACCAGCCGGCGAAACACGAGCATGTTCTGATAGCTCGTCTGCTTGCGCGCAAACAGGCCTGGCCGCTCTTCGCAGGGCAGCGTCTCTGCGCGCTGGTATTCCCAGCCCTGCGCTGCCATCTCGTTCATCATGGCCGAAAGAGTATGGGCAAAACGTTCCTGCGTTGCGCGGATGCCCTTGACCTTCTGGCCCCGCATCGGGGCCGGGACGACCTTGTATTCATAGCGCGGCATGCACTGCCTCCCCTGCGGTATCCCGTCGGCGACGGGCTTTCGGCAGAACGATCTGCCCTGCGATCCTAACGCAGAAGTTCCGGCTCAGTTGCCGAGTTTCCGCGCCACGAGATCATTTACAAGGGCAGGGTTGGCCTTTCCGCCCGTCGCCTTGAGCACCTGACCCACGAACCAGCCCGCCAGCTTGGGATTGGCCTTGGCCTTTTCAACCTGTGCCGGATTCGCGGCGATGATCTCATCCACGGCGGCCTCGATGGCGCCGGTATCGGTAACCTGTTTCATGCCGCGCGATTCGACGATTTCGGCCGGGTCGCCGCCCTCGGACCACAGGATCTCGAACAGGTCCTTGGCGATCTTGCCCGAGATGTCGCCCTTGGCCATCAGGTCCAGCACCCCGCCAAGCTGTGCCGCCGATACGGGGCTTTCCGCCACCGTCAGCCCCTGCTTGTTCAGTCGGCCGAACAGTTCGTTGATGACCCAGTTCGCGGCCTGCTTGCCGTCGCGCCCCGTCGCGACCTCTTCAAAGAAGGCCGCATTCTCGGCCTCGGCGGTGAGGACGCCCGCGTCATATTCCGTCATGCCGTAGTTCAGCACGAACCGTGCCTTCTTCTCATCCGGCAGTTCGGGCAAGGACGCCGCAATGTCATCGACCCAGGCCTGTTCCAGTTCCAGCGGCAGCAGGTCGGGATCGGGGAAGTAGCGGTAATCATGCGCCTCTTCCTTCGATCGCATCGAGCGGGTTTCGCCCTTGTCCGGGTCGTAGAGCCGGGTTTCCTGCACCACCGTGCCCCCATCCTCGAGGATCGCGATCTGGCGGCGCGCTTCGTATTCAATGGCGGCCTGGATGAAGCGCATCGAGTTCATGTTCTTGATCTCGCAGCGCGTGCCCAGGTAGCCGAAATCGCCCGTTTCGATGAATTTCTCATAGGCGCCACGACGGCAGACGGACACGTTCACATCGGCGCGCAGGTTGCCGTTCTGCATGTTGCCGTCGCAGGTGCCAAGATAGCGCAGGATCTGGCGCAGCTTCACGACATAGGCCGCTGCCTCTTCGGGGCCGCGAATGTCGGGGCGGCTCACGATCTCCATCAGGGCGACGCCGGTACGGTTCAGGTCCACGAAGGACATGTTCGGGTCCATGTCGTGGATCGACTTGCCTGCGTCCTGTTCAAGGTGGATGCGTTCGATGCGCACGCGCCGCGCGATACCGGGTGCCATGTCCACAAGGATCTCACCCTCACCCACGATGGGATGGTAAAGCTGGCTGATCTGATAGCCCTGCGGAAGGTCGGGATAGAAGTAGTTCTTGCGGTCGAAGGCCGAGAACAGGTTGATCTTGGCCTTCAGCGCCAGCCCCGTCCGCACTGCCTGTGCCACGCAGAAGTCGTTGATGACCGGCAGCATCCCCGGCATTGCCGCATCCACGAACGAGACGTTCGAATTCGGCTCGGCGCCAAAGGTGGTCGAGGCGCCCGAGAACAGTTTGGCGTTCGACGCCACCTGGGCATGCACCTCCATGCCGATCACAAGCTCCCAATCGTCTTTCGCACCGGCGATCACCTTGGGTTCGGGGGCTTTGTAGGCGAGGTCAAGCATGGGTCATCCTTTCGGGCTTGGCGCTTTTCTAGGGCAGGGGCCGGAAGGGGGCAAGAGGCGCCTTTGTGCGATATTCCGCGCAGGGGCGCGCAGGATTCCGCTCAGGCGCCATGTGCTGCCGGAAAGGATGGTTGATGAACCGCTGCTTTGCCTGCATCGTCCGCACGCCGCAGCAAGGATTGGCGGTGCAGCTTGTCAGGTCCGATGCTTTATTCCAGCGCCCTTCGCCGTGCCGTTCTGGCCATCGTCATTGCCCTGCCGGCAGCCTGTGCTGCAACGCCCGAGCAATCCGCCCCCGCCGAACTGCCGGTGACCCGCTGGGATCATCGCCCCGAAGCTGCCGACTGGACACGCGCAGCGCTGTCCGCGGTGGAAACCCATGGCGCGGCGCTGCCGGCCACCTTGCCGGCCGATATCGAAACCTTCTGCCCTGGCTACGCAACCGCGAGCGAGGACGATCGTGCCGCCTTCTGGGTTGGCCTCATGTCGGCGCTTGCCCGTTATGAAAGCACCTGGCGCCCCGAGGCCGCAGGGGCAGGCGGGCGCTACCGGGGCCTTCTGCAGATCTCACCGCAAACCGCGCGCAACTACGGTTGTGCGGCGACGGATCGCGGCCTTTATGATGGTGCGGCCAATCTCTCTTGCGCGATCCGGATCGCATCACGTCAGGTGGCGCGGACCGGAGTCGTCGCAGGGAAGCCGGGCGCCTGGGGCGGTATTGCCGCCGACTGGATGCCGATGCGTGATGCCTCGAAACGTGCCGAGATCGCACGCTGGACGGCCAGTCAGCAGTATTGTCAGCGCAAGGCCTGACGCGAGGAGGATCCGCTGCCTGCGGCCAGGGCGTCACTGCCCTGGTGCTGCGACTGACGCAGCCAGTTCCGGAACGTCGTGACGGCAATTGCGGCGATGATCAGACGGATCAGCATGAGAATATCCTTTCATAGGGGATGAGGGGCGTTCCCTGACAACCCCCCGGCGGGACAACTGTTCCCCGCATGATCCGGTCAGATCGCACCGTTGCTGCGCAGGATTGCAGGCCGGCGCAGCCAGTCGGGGGTTCCGGTCATCTGCAACAGTGACACTGCCGGCGCATGGGCGCCCCCAAGGGCGAGGGTCTCGGCGCGCAGAAGGGCAATCGCCTCCTGGCTGTTGTCGGGAAGGCGTTCGGCCGGGATGGCAGCGCCCATGCTGATGGCGAAGGGTTGCCGGTGCTTGTTCAGCGTTTCATGGAACAGGGTGATGTCGCGCAGCGTCGGGTGGATCAGGTCGAACAGATAGAACAGCGACGAATTGCGCGCCCGGATGTTCACCGGGACAACCGGCAGCGAAAACTTGCGCGCAATCATCGCCGCCGAGGCCATCCACGGCCGTTCGTGCAGACGCAGGCCGCGCCGCTTGGCCAGCCGCCCCGACGGGAAGATCACCCCAAGCCGCCCCGCCGCAACGGCGCGACGCGTGAAATCCATCGTTTCGCGGGTTCTGGCATGGCTGCGCTTTTCCATGCGCCATTCCACGGGGGCGATCAGATCCTCCATCTGTGGCAGGACGCGAAGGATATCGCGGTTGGCATAGAAGAACAGATCGGGCCGCAGCGGCGCGATCAGCGAATGCAGGATGATGCCATCGGCGATGCCGGTGGGATGATTGCAAACCACCAGTGCCGGCCCGGTCTTGGGCAGGTTTTCAAGCCCCGTCGCCTCGACGTGATGTGCGATGAGCCCGGCCATATGGCCCATGATGCGCGGTGTCGGCCAGTCGCGGATCTCGGTCGCAATGCCGACGGTCCTTTCGTAGCCCAGCATCGAGGAAAGAACCCCCAGTGCAAGCCTGTGATGCGGCCGGCCTGTGAAAAGCCAGGGGGCCCGTTCGGCAATCAGGGGATCGAGTCGGTCGCGCATGATGATGGCGGTCTTCTTGTCTCGGCTTCATCACAAGATTATGTCGTGCCGCTGCGGCGTCGATAGCGCCTGATGGCCCCGGGCGGAAATCAGCCGAGCATGCGTCCGACCATTTCCCCCAGATCACGGCTGAGCGTGGGTGCCGATCGCATCCGCTCCAGCTCGGCCCGGATCAGCGCCTGCCGGCCGGGATCATAGCGCTGCCAGGTCTCAAAGGCGGTGGACATGCGCGCGGCCGTCTGCGGGTTGAGCGGATCCAGCCGGATCAGCCAGTCGGCGACAAAGCGATAGCCTGCCCCCGAGGCGTGGTGGAAGCCTGCGGCATTGGCGGAAAGCCCGCCGATCACGGCCCGGAACCGGTTGGGATTCTTCCAGTCGAAATCCGGGTGCGCGGCCAGCCCCGCGGCGGTTTCGGCGGCGGCATCGGGCGCGGCGAACATGACCTGAAGGCCGAACCACTTGTCCAGAACCAACCGATCGCCACGCCACTGGTCGTAGAAGGCGGCAAGTTCATCTGCGCCGGCCCCGATTTCCAGCAGGGCCGACAGCGCGCCCAGTTGTTCGGTCATGTTGTCCGCTGTTGCGAACTGCCGCGAGGCCCGCGCGCCCTGATCGAGATGCGTGAGCCCGGCAAGCGCCGCATTGCGCAGGGCGCGCCTGCCTGCCTGATCCGCTGCCGGATCATAGGCGCCGGTGCTGGCCATGGCATCGTGGATCCGGTGCAGATCCTCGGCAAGGTGCTCTGCCCGCAGATGTGTCAGCTTCCTGCGCATGTCGTGGATACGTGCAGGATCGGGCACCTCGCCGGCCTCGTGCAGGGCCTGGGCAAGATCGTCCTCGGAAGGCAGACGCAGCGCAAGCGCAATGAACGCCGGATCAAGAGCCGGATCCCGCAGCAGGCTTCCGAGTCCCTCGAGGAACGCCGTGGATGGCGCCTCGTCGCGGGCGATCATCGCAAGAAGCACGTCGCGGGCAAGGCTTCGCCCCGCCTCCCAGCGGTTGAACGGGTCGGTGTCATGCGCCAGAAGCACGGCGCGTTCGGCACTGGTCTGATCGCGTTGCAGGATCACCGGGGCCGAGAATCCGCGCAGGATCGAAGGGACCGGACGTTGCGGCAGTCCTTCGAAGCGGAACTCCTGCACCGGTTCGGAAAGCTCCAGCACCACCGTCGGCTGCAGTTCCCGGCCGTCCTGGCCCAGAAGGCCGACGGCCACCGGAATCACCAGCGGTTCCTTCAGCGGCTGGCCGGGCGTGGCCGGAACGCTCTGGTGCAGGCGCAGGACATAGGTGCCGTCGGCCCAGCTGTCCTCGACCATCACGCGCGGCGTGCCTGCCTGGCTGTACCAGCGCTTGAATTGTGACAGGTCACGATGGGTCGTGTCCTCGAACACCCGGATCCAGTCCTCGATCGTGCAGGCCTGGCCATCGTGACGCTCGAAATAAAGGCGCAGCGCTGCCCGATAGGCGTCATCACCCACCAGCCGCCGCAGCATCCCGATCAGTTCGGCGCCCTTCTCATACACTGTCGCGGTGTAGAAATTGTTGATCTCTACATAGGTTTCCGGGCGCACGTTATGGGCCAGCGGGCCGTTGTCCTCGCGGAACTGGCGGGCACGGAGGGTCAGCACATCCTCGATCCGCTTGACGGCATGGCTGCGCATGTCGCCGGTGAACTGCTGGTCACGGTAAACGGTCAGCCCTTCCTTGAGGCAGAGCTGGAACCAGTCGCGGCAGGTGATGCGGTTGCCGGTCCAGTTGTGGAAGTATTCATGCGCGATGATGCGCTCGATGTTCTCGTAATCCTGATCGGTCGCGGTTTCGGGGCTCGCAAGCACATAGCGCGAGTTGAAGATGTTCAGCCCCTTGTTCTCCATCGCGCCCATGTTGAAATCGTCCACGGCGACGATGTTGAACACATCAAGATCGTATTCCCGCCCGTAGACCTCTTCGTCCCAGCGCATCGAGCGGATCAGCGCGTCCATCGCATAGGCGCATTTGTTCTCATCGCCCGGCCGCACCCAGATATTCAGCGCAACCTCGGTGCCCGAGACAGTGGTGAAGCGGTTGGACTGGGCAACCAGATCGCCAGCGACCAGCGCGAACAGATACGCGGGTTTGGGCCAAGGGTCATGCCACTCCGCCCAGCCTGCGCCCTGGGCTGTCGGATTTCCGTTCGACAAAAGCACGGGCAGCTCCGATTCGATCCGGACGCGGAACGTGGCCATGACATCGGGACGGTCGGGATAGAAGGTGATCTTGCGGAAGCCCTCCGCCTCGCACTGGGTGCAATACATGCCCCGCGACATGTACAGCCCTTCAAGCGCGGTGTTTCCTTCGGGCGCAATCTCCACTTCGGCTTCCCACAGAAACTGCCCTTCCGGCAATTCGGTCGCCGGGATCCGCAGCCCTTCGGGGCCGGGGGTCACACTGCGGGCTTCTCCATTGATCCGGGCAGACAGCAGCTTCAGATTCTCGCCGTCCAGCCAGAGGTCGTGATGCCCCGGTGCCGCCGGATTGGCGCGAAAGCTGATCCGCGACTGAACGCGGGTTGCGGCCGGATCCAGACGGAAGATGAGCGAAACCTCGTCCACAAGCCAGGCAGGCGGCGCGTAATCAGCCAGTCGGATGACCTGCGGTGCGGCGTCTTTCATCGATACCTCCGGATTGCGGGCGAAAAAAAGGGCAGGCGACGGGAACAGACGGGATGCCGGAACCGCCGCGCCGTCCTGACGTTATGTCCGTGACGAACGTTCTGCAACCCGCGCACGCCTTCCCGTGCCGAACCTCAGGAAGGAGGCTCTCATGTCCGCATCCGAAACCAACCTGGCCAAGCAGCGCAGGCGCCACTGGGCACCGCTGCTGGGCATGGGCGTGATCGTGGTGATCTTTGTCGTGCTCATGCTTGTGTACTGGCCCGCCGAAGAGGCGATCGAATCCGAAGGGCCGCAGGGCGCCGCCGTGCAGATCGACGGCCGCACGGGCGAGCCCAGCACCACCGGCGACGAGGCCTTCTCCACCACGCCCGAGGTCGTGGGCGATGGTGTGGCCCCGCCGCCGCCTGCCGATGCGGCGCCGCCCGTGGTCGATCCGGCGCTGGATCCGCTGGTCGACGATCCGGTCGCACCCGGCCAGCCCGAGGGCACGCCCCAATCGCCCCCGGCAAGCGGCACCGCGCCCGGTGGCGCCGTTGACAACACCGCGCCGCCGGCCAACCAGTAAGCGGCACGCCGTTCCTCTCCCGTCCCAGATTGCAGCCGGGGCGGGACCTGCTATCTAGCCGGCATGTCCCGGCCTCCGATCATCTTCTGGTTCAAGCGCGATCTGCGGGTTGCCGACAATCCCGCACTAGCGCTTGCCGCCGCGCAGGGGCCTGTCCTGCCGCTGTTCATCGTTGAACCCGCGCTATGGCGCGAAGCGGATCGATCCGCCCGCCAATGGACGTTCCTGGCTGAATCGCTGTCCGATCTGCGCGACGCGCTGGCTGCGCTGGGACAACCGCTGATCGTGCGCCTGGGCGAGGCCGTCGCCGTGCTGGAAACCCTGCGGCGCGCTCATGGTGTAGTGCAGATCGTCTCGCAGCAGGAAACCGGCGCGCTCTGGACCTTTGCGCGCGACCGGGCGGTTGCGGCCTGGGCGGCGGGGCAGGGGGTTGCATGGAATGAGTTGCCGCAGGGCGGCGTGGTGCGGGGGCTGCGGGACGAGGCCGGCTGGTCTGCACGGCGGCGGCGGTTCCTGGCCGGTCCCCCGGCCGAACCACCGGCGCTGGAGGCCGTGTCGGGGGTCGAGCCCGGCCCCATTCCGACAGCCCGCATCCTGCGTCTGCCCGAAGACCCCTGCCCGCATCGACAGCGGGGCGGCCGGCAAGAGGCCCTGATGCTTCTGCACAGCCACACCGCACGCCTGCATGGCGGGACCGAGACGCTTGCGGGCGAGCGCCGTGGTCTCCGTCTGTCCGCACACCTGGGCTGTGGTGCTGTCTCCGTGCGCGAGGTTCTGGCGCATCTGGCCGGCTCGGGGATTGATATGGCCAGCCTGCGCCGGCTGGATTCGCGGTTGCTCCAGCGTGACCGGGCACTGCAACTGCTGGAGCGGCATCCCGCGCTGGAGCGGCAAGCGCTTGCGGCCCATGCCGTTACCGCGCCATCGGCGGATCGCGGCCTTCTGGAGGCCTTCGAGCGGGGCGAGACGGGCCTTCCCTTCGTCGATGCCTGCCTGCGCTATCTTGCGGCAAGCGGCTGGATCTCGGCGCCGCTGCGGGGAATGCTCGTCTCGGTCGGATGCCACCTGCTGGGTCTTGACTGGCGCAGTGCCGGTCTGGTTCTGGCCCGGCGCCTGACCGACTACGAGGCGGCGGTGCACTGGATGCAGGTGCAGCACGCGGCGGGCGTCGGGCAAGAGGGACGGGCAAGGATTGTTGATCCGCTTGCGCGGGGCCGCGCGGTTGATCCGACCGGCGCGTTCATCCGCCGCTGGGTGCCCGAACTGGGCCTTGTGCCGACCGCGCATCTTCACGCCCCCTGGACATGGTCCGAGGCGCAGCGCGTTCTGGGGCGACGTTATCCGGAACCGGTGGTCGATCCTGCCCGGGCGGCACGCGACGCCCGCCGCAGCCTTCCGGCTGCGTCCGGCGCGCCGCGCTCGACTCGCATCCGGCGGCGCAGCGCCGGCACGCCCGATAACCAGTTGCGGTTCGATTTCTGACAGGTTCCCCGCCTGGGCATGCCTGAAAATCGGGCAATTGCCGCAGCTTTGAAGGATTGTGTTGCCGCGCCCTCTCGACGTTGCTGGGGTCCATACCTATTCTGCGGTCACAACCCAGGGGAATGTCATGAGCCGCCCGATCGTAGGCATCATATCGAACAGCTATCTGATCAATGAAGAGTATCCCGCACATGCGGGTGGCACGATGAACACGCAAGCGGTGGCCGATGTCGCGGGATGCATGCCGCTGCTGGTCCCTGCCGACCCACGCTTTCTTTCCGTCAACGAGCTTCTGGCGACCTGTGACGGCTTCCTGCTCACAGGGGGACGCCCGAATGTGCACCCCGAGGAATATGGTGAATCCCCCACTGCGGCCCACGGCGCCTTTGACCGGGCCCGCGATGCGATCACCCTGCCGCTGATCCGGGCCTGCGTGGACCGCGGGCAGCCCTTCCTCGGGATCTGCCGCGGCTTTCAGGAAGTGAACGTGGCGATGGGCGGGACGTTGCATCCCGAAATCCGCGATCTGCCGGGGCGCATGAACCACCGAATGCCCCCCGATGGCACGCTCGAGGAGAAGTTCGCCCTGCGGCATCCGGTTCGGTTCACGCGCGGCGGCGTCTTTCATCGCCTTTTCGGCGCCGAAGAGGTGATGACCAACACGCTTCACGGGCAGGGCATCAAGACGCCCGGCTGCCGCGTGCAGATCGAGGGTCATGCCCCGGATGGCACCCCCGAGGCCATCCATATCGCCGAGGCCCCCGGCTTCACGCTTTCGGTGCAATGGCACCCCGAATGGAACGCGATGAACGATCCGGTGTCGCGCCCGCTGTTCGCGGCCTTCGGCGAGGCTGTCGCCGCCTTCGCCCGCAAGCGCCGCCTCCCCGGCCGGCTTTCCGCCTGAGGTTTCTGCCGTGGCGTGTTGGCGGTCGCGACCGTTCCGGCGAGGGGAGTGCGCGCTCCCGCACGCCAGCACGCAAGGTCCGCGCCGGGTTCACTTCCCGCGCCCGCCATGCTGCGGTTCTCGCGTTCTTGTCACGCGCGGCTGCGGACAAGGTTCCATCCCGCTGCGGTAGGAATTGATGCGGAACTGGGCGCCGCCGAACAGGACGGTGGATCGCTTGTAACCGCCCGCGCGCCTGAACGGCGTCGGACGAGGCATGAACCGCCCGTCCCGGCAGGCCTGAACGCGGCGCGATAGAGGGCCGGATCGTGCTGGTCGCAGCCACTGGTTGCCAATGGCCGGATACGCTGCGGGATCGCGATGGAGGGGCGGCCCGCGGGCCGCAACCGGATCCGCGCACCACACGACCGATTACCGGCATGTGCTGGTCGACCGCCTTGTCTGACAGGATTATGATCTGGCGCCGGACGATCCGCGGCTCTTCCGCTTCATCGAATTCTGCCAGGATCCGATCGGGGGGCCGCTTCGCAGGGTGCACTTCAGCCATCGCAGGATGATCGGCCCGGGCGAATGGCAACCGCGCGCCCGCCCTGCCGCCAGACGGCCCTGAACCGGTTCCACTTCCGCATCAAGACCAGAGCGGACCCGGCACATGCTTTGGGACCAGCCATAATTCACCCGATCTGGCGCTTCTGCCCTCGCTGTGCGCTGCGGATCCCGTTGACATTGGCAGAACGCCTCCCGACGTTCGCGGAGGCGGATGGACAGGCTGGCTCGGAGCCGTGTTCCGCAACCATCCGGTCGGTGCCCATTCCGCCGATCAGACGACGATGACGCTCGTGCCGGCACGGACCCGGTCGAACAGGTCGATCACATCGTGATTGATCATCCGGAAACAGCCGGATGACGCCGCCTGCCCGATCGATTGCCATTCGGGTGTCCCGTGGATGCGATAGCCGGTATCGCGCCCGTCGACCGCGAGGTAGATCGCCCGCGCGCCCAGCGGATTGCGTGGCCCGCCCGGCTGGCCTTCGGCCCAGCGTGCCAGTTCCGGCTGACGCTTGATCATCTCGGGCGGCGGTGTCCAGGTGGGCCAGGACCGTCGGGCAAAGACCTGCGAGGCGCCGGTCCAGCCGAACCCCTCGCGTCCTACGCCGATTCCGTAGCGCAGGGCGTAATCATCCTCGAGCAACAGATAGATGTGACGCGATCCGGTATCCACGATCAGCGTGCCGGGCTCGAATTCCGAGGCGAGCGGCACGATCTGGCGGTGGAAATCCTGCGGGATCTGTTCGATCGGGACGGCCGGCACAACATGCCCCCCGTCACGCCGCGCCGCATAGGAAAGCGGTGCGAGTTCCGGCGGGGGCGGGGGCGGCTGCAGACACCCCGCAAGCGGCAGCGTGAGGGACGCAAGGCAGAACCGTCGGCGGCTGATCTCCATTTGTCATATCTCTTTCTTGTCACGACAGGATGTCAGATAGGACGCAGGCCTGTCCCCGACAGGGATCGGCGGCGCTCGTTCATAACGCGGGACCCAGGGCAAAGGTCCGCCCGATCGCTCAGGTGACCTTGCCGCGCTGGCGATACTCGGGCCGATCCCACAGCCGGTCGCGCATCACCCGCGCAAGGATGTCGATGGCCCCCTGCACATCGGCCGCATCGATGTAAAGCGGCGTGAAGCCGAAGCGCAGCACATCGGGGGCACGGAAATCGCCGATGACGCCTTCTGCGATCAGCGCCTGCATGATCGCGAACCCCTCCGCGTGGCGAAAACTGACCTGGCTGCCGCGCCGCGCATGATCGCGCGGTGTGGCAAGCACGAGTTCGGGACAGGAAGCCTCGACCCCCGCGATGAACTGATCGGTCAGGGCAAGCGAGCGCGCCCGCAGCGCCAGCATGTCCACCCCGTCCCAGACATCCAGCGCGGCCTCGAGCGCAGCAAGCTGGATAACGGGCGGGGTGCCGACGCGCATCCGCTCGATCCCGCGACCGGGGCGATAGTCGCGGTCGAAGGCAAAGGGCGCCTCATGACCCAGCCAGCCCGACAGAGCCGGGCGGACCCTGTCGGCAAGCGCAGGCGCAACATAGATGAAGGCTGGGCCTCCCGGGCCTGCGTTGAGGTATTTGTAGGTGCAGCCCGCGGCGAAATCGGCGCCCCCCGCGGTGACATCCACCGGCAGCGCCCCCGCCGAATGGGCGAGATCCCAGATCACCAGCGCGCCGGCGGCATGGGCGCGGCGCGTCAGCTCATCCAGATCATGGCGCCGCCCCGTGCGGTAATCGACCTCGGTCACCAGCAGGACGGCCACATCTTCGTCAATGGCCGCGCCCAGATCCTCGGGGGGGGCGATCTTCAGCACGTGATCCTGTCCAAGCAGTCCGGCCAGTCCTTCGGCCATGTAAAGATCCGAGGGGAAGTTGCCGCTGTCCGAGAGGATCACGCGCCGATCGGAACGCAACGACAGCGCAGCGGCCAGCGCCTGAAAGACCTTGATCGACAGCGTATCGCCCAGGACCACGGTTCCGGCGGGCGCACCGATCAGCCGGCCGATCCGGTCGCCAAGCCGGGCGGGCTGATCCATCCAGCCGGCCCGGTTCCAGGCGGTGATCAGCATTTCGCCCCATTCGTCCTGCATCATCCGGGCGACGCGTTCCGACGCCGCCCGTGGCAGGGGTCCAAGCGAGTTGCCGTCGAGATAGATCATGCCCTGGGGCAGGTGAAACATCGCCTTCGTGGCTTTGAAAAGGTCGGTCATGGCGGCTCCTCCCGTCATGGCTTTGCACGGGCCGGCCCGAGGGGTCAAGCTGCAGCTGTCTCACGGGCGTTGCATGAAAGACCGGGCTGCGCCGAAACGTCGCTGGTGCGGGTGGTGCGTGATGTCACCGACTTGTGAAAATTCGGGCTCTAGTGCTATGAGGGCGGTTAGGCCGGCCCGGTGCTGCCGGGCCACCAGGGACAAGGGGGATGACGGGCGTGAAGATCGGGGCACCGAGGGAACTGTTCGAGGGCGAGGCCCGCGTGGCCATGACGCCGGAAAGCGCGCTTCAGCTTCAGAAGCTGGGGCATGAATGTCTTGTCGAAGCGGGCGCGGGCAAGCTTGCCGGCTTTTCGGACGAGGCCTATGCCGCAGCGGGCGTGACTGTCGTCGATGGCCCGGCCACGCTTTTTGGCGCGGCAGATGTGGTGGTGAAGGTACGCCCGCCGGTCGAGGCCGAGGTGGACATGCTTCGCCCGGGCCAGACGCTGATTTCCTTCTTCTATCCCGCGCAGAACAGCGCGCTGCTGGAACGAGCCAAGGACAAGAGCGCGACGGTCATCGCCATGGACATGGTGCCGCGCATCAGCCGCGCCCAGAAGATGGACGCGCTGTCGTCGATGGCGAATATCGCCGGGTACCGCGCGGTGATCGAGGCCGGGAACAACTTCGGCCGCTTCTTCACGGGTCAGGTCACGGCTGCCGGCAAGGTGCCGCCGGCCAAGGTGCTGGTCGTGGGTGCGGGCGTCGCGGGCCTTGCCGCGATCGGCACCGCCACCAGCCTTGGCGCGATTACCTATGCTTTCGATGTGCGGCCCGAAGTGGCCGAGCAGATCGAATCGATGGGCGCGCAGTTCGTGTTCCTTGATTTCGAGGATACGCAGGACGGCGCGGCAACGGGCGGCTATGCGGCCCCCTCCAGCCCCGAGTTTCGCGAAAAGCAGCTGGAAAAGTTCCGCGAGCTTGCGCCCGACATGGACATCGTCATCACCACGGCGCTGATCCCCGGCCGCGATGCGCCGAAGCTCTGGCTTGAGGATATGGTGAAAGCCATGAAGCCGGGCTCGGTCGTGGTGGATCTTGCGGCCGAACGTGGCGGCAACTGCGATCTGACGGTGCCGGATCAGAAGGTTGTCACCGAGAACGGGGTAACCATTGTCGGCTATACCGATTTTCCGAGCCGAATGGCAGCGCAGTCCTCGACGCTTTACGCCACAAACATCCGCCACATGCTGACGGATCTGACCCCGGCCAAGGACGGCGTGATTCTTCACAACATGGAAGATGACGTGATCCGCGGCGCGACCGTGACGCATGAAAACGCGATCACCTTCCCGCCGCCGCCGCCGAAGGTGGCCGCCATCGCCGCTGCCAAGCCCAAGGAAAAGCCGAAGGAACTGACACCGGAGGAGCGCCGCGCAGCCGAAGTCGCTGCCTTCCGCAAGCAGACGATGAACCAGGTCACCCTGCTGGGGGTAGGCGGCGTGTTGCTGCTGGGCCTGGGCCTTGTGGCGCCGGCCAGCTTCATGCAGCACTTCATCGTCTTCGTGCTGGCGGTCTTTGTCGGCTTCCAGGTGATCTGGAACGTCTCGCACAGCCTGCACACGCCGCTGATGTCGGTGACGAACGCGATTTCGTCGATCATCATTCTTGGCGCGCTGATGCAGATCGGCTCGGGTTCGTTCCTGGTGATCCTGCTGGCGGCGCTGTCGGTTTTCATGGCCGGGATCAACATCTTCGGCGGCTTCCTCGTCACGCGGCGCATGCTCGCCATGTTCCAGAAATCGTAAGGGAAACAGGGTAATGGACTTCGGATTTACCACGGCCGCCTATGTCGTTGCGGCCATCCTGTTCATCCTCTCGCTGGGCGGGCTTTCAGGGCAGGAAAGCGCCAAGCGCGCCGTCTGGTACGGGATTGCCGGTATGGCGCTGGCGGTCATTGCCACGCTGTTCGGGCCGGGCTCGGGACTCTGGCTTCTGTCGCTGATCCTGATCGCCGGGGGCGGCGCGATCGGCTGGACCATCGCCAAACGCGTGCAGATGACCGAAATGCCGCAACTTGTGGCGGCCATGCACTCGCTCGTCGGTCTGGCGGCGGTCTTCATCGGCTTCAACACGCATATCGAGCTTGCCCGGGTGCTGGGCATGGATATCGTGCTGCGCGATACGCTGCACGGTTTCGCGGCGGTTCTGGCCTACAAGAGCCCGGTGGAGCATTCGATCCTTCGGGTCGAAACCTTCCTCGGCGTCTTCATCGGCGCGGTCACCTTCACCGGCTCGGTCGTGGCCTTCGGCAAGCTGGCCGGCAAGGTTGATACCAAGGCGACGAAGCTTCCGGGCGGGCACATGCTGAACGCAGGTGCGGCGCTGCTGTCGTTCGTCTTGCTGATCGTCTATCTTCAGACCGGCTCGGGCTTCGCGCTGTTCGTGATGACGCTGGCCGCGCTCTTCATCGGCTATCACCTGATCATGGGTATCGGCGGCGCCGACATGCCGGTCGTGGTGTCGATGCTGAACAGCTATTCGGGCTGGGCGGCGGCGGCGATCGGATTTTCGCTGTCGAACGACCTGCTGATCGTTGTGGGTGCGCTGGTCGGTTCTTCCGGTGCGATCCTGTCCTACATCATGTGCAAGGCGATGAACCGCAGCTTTGTCAGCGTGATCCTGGGCGGCTTTGGCGGCACCACCGGCCCGGCTGCGGCGATCGAGGGCGAGCAGATCGCCATCGACGCGGAAAGCGTGGCAGCGGCGCTGAACGATGCCGACAGCGTGGTGATCGTGCCGGGCTATGGCATGGCCGTGGCGCAGGCGCAGCAATCGGTGTCGGAACTGACCCGCAAGCTGCGCGCCAAGGGCAAGAACGTGCGCTTTGCGATCCACCCCGTCGCAGGCCGTCTGCCGGGGCACATGAACGTGCTTCTGGCCGAGGCCAAGGTGCCCTACGATATCGTGCTCGAGATGGATGAGATCAACGAGGATTTCCCGGAAACGGACGTGGTGATCGTCATCGGCTCGAACGACATCGTGAACCCGGCCGCGCAGGAGGATCCGAACAGCCCCATCGCCGGCATGCCGGTGCTGGAGGTCTGGAAGGCCAAGCAGGTGTTCGTGTCCAAACGCGGGCAGGGCACCGGCTATTCCGGGATCGAGAACCCGCTGTTCTACAAGGAAAACACGCGGATGTTCTATGGCGATGCGAAGAAATCGATCGATGCGCTTCTGCCCATGATCGACTGACGCCCGCCAAGACCTTGATCCGGATGCCCCGCCCCGTGGCGGGGCATCTGCGTTTCGCATACCATTTTGTTCCGGCAACCTTCCGATTTCAAACGGTTTTCCTGTTTACTTGCTGATGTTCCGCGTTAGTCTCGGACAGGTTCTGAAAGAAGCTTCTGATGCCGCCCATCGACGACCATCCGCTCCGCTATGCCCTTGCGAACGAACTGCACGCGCGGCCGTTCCCGGCATTTGACGCGCCCTGCCATGCGATCTTCCTCGCGGTGAAGCAGCCGATCGATGCGGCCGGGCGCGACCGTGACGCGGATCGCCGCCATCTGCTGGCGCTGCTCGACCGGAACGGCGCCGCGCATCCGCCCCCGGATGCCACGCATTTCTTCGGCGATCTGGGGCAGCACCGGCTGAAATGGGAAAGCCACACCGAGTTCGTGACCTACACGGCCCTCTGCAGCGGCCTGACCGACCGCGCCTTTGATCCGGCGCTGTTCGATGTCTTTCCCGAGAACTGGCTTGCCAGCGCACCGGGCAACCGCATCACCTCGGTGCTCTTGCGGGTCGAGTTCATGCCCCAGGATGAACGGGAGATCGAGGACAAGCTTGCGCAATGGTTCGTGCCCGAAAGCCTCGCCTGTTCGCGGGTGCTGGATGGCGATGCGATCATCGCCTGTGATTTCCGCATCGACCCCGCCGGGCATACCCGCATCGTGGCCTTCGTGAGGCCCGAAACAGGCGCGCGTCGGATCGGCCGCATCATCCAGCGGCTGTGCGAGATCGAGACCTACAAGTCGATGTCGATGCTTGGGCTGGCGCGGGCGCGCAAGCTTGCGCCGCGGATGGGCACGCTCGACATGCAGCTGTCGGCGCTGGTGGGCGACATGACCAGTGCGGACCGCAGCCCGGAGGAGACGCTGCACAAGCTTCTGGCGATCTCGTCCGAGCTGGAGAATCTGCTCGTGCGCTCGTCCTTCCGCTTTGGTGCGACGGGCGCCTATGAGGCCATCGTCAATCAGCGCATCGAGGTGCTGCGCGAGGAACGCTACAAGGGCCGGCAAACCTTCGGGGAATTCATGATGCGCAGGTTTGATCCGGCGATGCGCACCACCAAATCCGCCGAGCGGCGGCTGAACCTGATGGCGGAACGGTCGGTCCGGGCGGCCGAGCTTCTGCGCACCCGTGTCGATGTGGAGCGTTCGGCCCAGAACCAGCGGTTGCTGGAAAGCATGGATCGGCGAGCGGATCTGCAACTGCGGCTTCAACACACGGTAGAGGGGCTGTCGGTTGTCGCGATCAGCTACTACGCCGTCAGTCTTGCCGCCTATATGGCCTATCCCCTTGCCGAACCGTTGGGGCTGAGCAAGGGGGCCATGACGGCGGCGCTGACGCCGGTGGTGGTCCTTGCGGTCTGGATGATGATCCGGCGGATCAAGCGCCACATCGGCTGAACTGCTGAGAAAAGGCGTCAAAACGAACAAAAACGCGCAAGGACTTGTTGTCATGCAGGGCAAGTCGCGCCATTCTGGACATCACCGCTGCGCCTATTCGGCGCCATCAGGATGGAACGATCTTGGAAAGCCCCTCACTCGTGCCTTTTCTGCTGCATGTGGCCGGCGCGGCAGCCTTGCTGATCTGGGCGGTGCGTCTGGTGCGCACGGGGGTCGAGCGTGCCTTTGCGGTGCAGTTGCGCCGTTGGCTGCGCCACAGCGCGCGGCGCCCGATCATTGCGGCCGGGTCGGGGGTGGTGGTGGCGCTGCTTCTGCAAAGCTCTACCGCGGTGGCAATGCTGGCCGCGAACTTCACTGCGGCCGGCACGCTTGCAGCCCCGGTTGCGCTGGCGATCCTCCTGGGCGCGGATGTCGGTTCGGCCTTGGTGGTGCAGATCCTGATGCTGCGCTCCGACTGGCTGGTGCCGCTGCTGCTGCTGGGCGGGGTGTCCCTGTTCCTGCGCGGGCGGGCCAAGATGACCCGGCAGGGTGGGCGGATCCTGATCGGCATCGCGCTGATCTTCGTCTCGCTTGCCATGATCCGCGACGCGACCGAGCCGTTGCGCGACAGCGCCGGGCTGATGACAGCGATGCGCTATCTGGGTGGCGATGTGGTGACGGCCTTCCTGATCGGGGCGGTCTTTGCCTGGGCGGTGCATTCCAGTGTAGCGGCGGTGCTGCTTTGCGTCACGTTTGCGGCGCAGGGGCTGATGCCGGTGACGGTGGCGGCGGCGATGGTTCTGGGCGCCAACCTGGGCGGCAGCGTCATTGCCTGGATGCTGACTGTCGGCGCGGCGACCGAGGCGCGGCGTGTCATCCTGGGCAACCTTCTGTTGCGGGGCGGCGGTGCGGTTCTGGCGCTGGCGGGGCTTGGGCTGATCCTGCCGTTGCTGGAGCAGCTTGGCGCTGCCCCGGCGCGACAGCTGGTCAATCTGCACCTTGCCTTCAATCTTGCGGTCGCGGCGATCGGTCTGCCGCTGAGGGGCCCGCTTCTGGCAGCGCTGGGGCATCTGCTGCGCGAACCCGAAGCGCCGGTGACGCTGGAACGGCAGTCCGCCCTTGATCCGGCTGCACTTGCCCGGCCCGAACAGGCCCTTGCCTGTGCCGCGCGCGAGATCCTGCACATGGGCGAGGAGGTGGAGGTGATGCTGCGCCACGTTCACCGGCTTTACCGCCAGTGGGATGACGGCATCGCCGCCGCCATCCGCGAGAAAGAGCAGGCGGTGGACCGGATGCATTTCCAGACCAAGCTCTACCTCGCGCGGCTGACGCGGGACGCGCGCGATGAAGAGATCGCGCAACGCGCGCTGCATCTGGCCGACATGGCCGCGCATCTCGAGGCGGCGGGAGACGCCGTTTCGCGGGTGATGCTGGGCCTTGCGCAGCGGCTCGCGACTGAAAACCTCGCGTTTTCCGAAGCTGGCCGGCAGGAACTCGAGGATTTCCACGATCGGGTGCTGTCAAATGCGCAGGCGGCGCTCAGCGTGCTGATGACGCTGAACCCCGATGCCGCCCGGGCTCTTGTCGAGGAAAAGGAGCGGGTGCGCGAGGTCGAGCAAGCCCTGCAGAGATCGCATCTGGAACGGCTGCGCGAGGGCCGCCACGAAAGCATCGAGACATCGAACATCCATCAGGAAACGCTGCGCGCGCTCAAGCTGACCAATACCTCGTTCACGATGGTCGCCTATCCGATCCTGGCGGAAACGGGCGATCTTCTGGCAAGTCGCTTGTCATCCTCAGCGCGCTAGCTTTCTTCGCGTTGACGCAAGCAGTTCAGGTCAGGCAGCTGTCAGCAGCCGCAACTGCCTTCACGGTCATGCACATGGGATCGCTGGCGTGCAGTAGGGTCGCGCCCGGTACGGTCGGTGAAGGAGCTGAGGAGGATATCTGCCCCGGCACGGGCCAGTTCTTCACCCCCAAGGCCGATGCCCGAACTGGATCCGATGATGATCGCGGTCAAAGCGTCATGGATACTGTCTTCCGGCAGGTTGGCCCAGGCCTCCCCGGCGAGAGATGTCCGAGACGTGCGAACCCGCCCCAAGCGGGGCGCCCGACCCCATGATCGTCCTGCGGCTGCGGCTCCGCCCCTTGTCCTCGGACGCTCCGTTCTGCCGGATCGGTGATGGCTCGAAAATGGCAGGCCCTGCGGCACATGCATCAATTGCACTCAAATCCGGTTGGCCATGTCGCCACGCGTCCGGCTCCTGATCGGCCCATCTTGACCTGCGGCATCGCAACGATCACGCTGCCAGCACCATGCACCGCCGGAGTTTCCATGCCCGATGCCCTGAGCGCCCGCGACATCCTTGCGCGGCTTGTGTCCTTTCCGACGGTCAGCCGCGACAGCAATCTCGAACTGGTGGATTGGGTCGAACGCTATCTGGCTGACCTCGGGGTGTCTGCGCATCGGGTGCCCAGCCCCTGCGGGAACAAGGCCAGTCTCTTTGCCCATATCGGACCCGAGGAGGAGGGCGGCGTGATCCTGTCGGGCCACAGCGACGTCGTGCCCGTGGATGGCCAGGCCTGGAGCAGCGATCCCTGGTGCCTGATGGAACGTGAAGGCCGGCTTTACGGCCGCGGCACCTGCGACATGAAGGGGTTCGTGGCGCTGGCCTTGGCAGCGGTGCCCCTGGCGTTGCAGGCAAATCTGCGGCGTCCACTGCAGATCGCCCTGTCCTATGACGAGGAGCTGGGCTGTCTGGGGGCGCCCCCCATGATCGCGCACATGGCGTCCCTTTTGCCGCGCGCCGCAGCCGTTGTGGTGGGCGAACCCAGCATGATGAAGGCCGTCAATGGCCACAAGGGCGGGATAGCCTTTGACATCCACATGCGCGGATACGAGGTGCATTCCTCGATCCTGCACCGGGGTGTCAGCGCGATCATGGAGGGCGCCAGACTGATCGACTGGGCGAACCAGCAGAATGCCGCCAACAGGGCGCGAACCCCCGCAGCGATGGCCGCACTGTTCGATCCGCCCTTCACGACGATCCATGTGGGCACGATTTCGGGCGGCACGGCGGCGAACATCACTGCGCGCGAGTGCCGCTTTGGCATCGATTTCCGCTGTGTGCCCGGTGAAACCGTCGAGCACTGGAGCGCGGCGCTGCATGAACGCGCCGCAGCCCTTGAGGCCGAGATGAAGGAGATCCGGCCCGAGGCAGGGATCGAGATCACCCGGCGCTTTCTCCTGCCGCCCCTCGTGCCCGAACCCGAGGGGGCCGCCGAGCGGCTGGTGCGCAAGCTGACGGGCGACAACGCCACCCATGTGGTGAGCTACGGCACCGAAGCCGGCCAGTTTCAGGCCGAGGGGTATTCGGCCATTGTCTGTGGCCCCGGCGATATCGCCCAGGCGCATCAGCCTGACGAATACATCACCGTTGCGCAATTCGAGGCCGGTTGGGCCTTCATGGAACGTCTTGTTCAGGAGCTATCGCAATGACCTTCCCCTTTACCCTTGAACGGCCCATCGAGCATAAAGCCGGGCTTCCCGACCGCGCCGACGTCGTGGTAATCGGCGGCGGCATCGCTGGCGTCATGACTGCCTGGTTCCTTGTGCGGCAGGGGCAGCGCGTCGTTCTGTGCGAAAAGGGCCGGATCGCCGCCGAACAGTCCAGCCGTAACTGGGGCTGGATTCGCCAGCAAGGCCGCGATCCGGCAGAATTGCCGATCATGATCGAGGCGAACCGCATCTGGCAGGGGCTCGAGGCCGAGGCGGGGGCGGATCTCGGTTTCCGGCAGGAGGGGGTGCTGTACCTGGCCCGCGATGCAGCCGATCTGGCACGCTATGAGGCATGGCTGCCCCATGCGCGCGAACATGGGCTTGATACGCGCTTGCTGACCCGCGCCGAGCTTGGTGAACGGGTGCGCGGCGGCAAGTGGCAGGGGGCGCTCTGGACCGCCTCGGACGCGCGGGCCGAACCCTGGGTCGCCGTTCCTGCCCTGGCGCGGGCGCTGGCGCGAGAGGGGGCACAGATCGTTGAGGGCTGCGCGGTCCGCGCCCTCGACGTCGTCGCGGGCCGTGTGGCAGGTGTCGTCACCGAACAGGGGCGGATCGGCTGCGATGCGGTGGTGCTCGCGGGCGGGGCGTGGTCAGGGCTTTTCGCGCGCAATCAGGGTATTGCGCTGCCGCAGCTTTCGGTCCTGTCCTCGGTCGCGGCAACCGGCCCGATGCCCGAAGTCTTTGCCGGAAACGCCGCCGACCGCCGCTTTGCCTTCCGTCGCCGGGCCGATGGTGGCTATACGCTCGCGCCGGGATCAACCCATGATTTCTTCATCGGCCCCGACGCGCTGCGCCACGGCCTGAGCTATCTGCCGCAGCTGCGTCAGGATCCGCTGGGAACCCGTTTCCGGCTTGCCGCGCCGGCAGGCTATCCGGATGCCTGGCGCACGCCGCGCCGCTGGGGCAGCGGCGAAAGCCCGTTCGAACGCTGCCGGATCCTGAACCCGCAGCCGAACATGCGCGCGCTGCGGGGCGTGCAGGCGGCCTTTGCCGAGGCCTTCCCGGCGCTGGGCGCGCCGGACCTGCGCACCGTCTGGGCGGGCATGATTGACACCATGCCCGACGCGGTGCCGGTGATCGACCATGTGGCGGCGCTGCCGGGGCTGGTGATCGCAACGGGGCTCAGCGGCCACGGCTTCGGCATCGGCCCCGGGATCGGTCGGGTGGTGGCGGATCTGGTGCTGGGCAATCCCGTTGGCCATGATCTTGCGCGCTTCCGGCTGGGCCGCTTCAGCGATGGCTCGGCGATCCGGCCGGGCCCGTCGCTCTGATCCTTGCCGCCAGTGCCGCTTTGCGCCACGCTGCGCCATCATTTTCAGATACTCAGACAGGCCGGGGGCCATTCATGCCGATCAAGAACCGTTTCGCCGAACTTCTGCCCGAGATCACCGAATGGCGCCGCGACTTTCACGCCCACCCCGAGCTTCTTTATGACTGCCACCGCACTGCCGGCATCGTTGCCGACAAGCTGCGGGCCTTCGGTTGTGACGAAGTGGCGACCGGCATCGGCCGCACCGGCGTGGTCGGGGTTATCCGCGGCCGCACCGACACGCGCGGCCGCGTCATCGGTCTGCGCGCCGACATGGACGCGCTGCCGATCTATGAGGCGACCGGTCTGCCCTATGTCTCGACCATGCCGGGCAAGATGCATGCCTGCGGCCATGACGGGCATACGGCCATGTTGCTCGGTGCCGCGCAATACCTCGCCGAGACACGCAATTTCGACGGCACGGCCGTGGTGATCTTCCAGCCCGCCGAGGAGGGTGGCGCAGGCGGGCGCGCCATGGTCGAGGACGGGATGATGGAGCGGTGGAACATCCAGGAAGTCTACGGCATGCACAATATGCCCGGCATTCCCGTCGGCACCTTCGCGATACGCCCGGGCGCCTTCTTCGCCGCCACCGATCAGTTTACCATCGATCTTCAGGGGCGGGGAGGTCACGCCGCCAAGCCGCATGAAACCGTGGATACGACCGTTCTTGCGGCGCAACTGGTGCTCGCCCTTCAGACGATCGCATCACGCAATACCGACCCGCTCGAGGCGGTGGTGGTATCGGTCACCAGCTTCCGCACCGAAACAGAGGCCTTCAACGTCATTCCCCAAAACGTCCAGCTCAGGGGAACGGTGCGAAGCCATGCCGCGGCAGTTCGCGCCATGGCCGAAGAGCGGATCAAGGCCATCTCCGCCCAGATTGCCGCGGCCTTCGGGGGGACGGCACAGGTCGCCTATAACCGCGGCTATCCGGTGATGGTGAATTCGGACCAGCAGACGGCCTTTGCAGCCGATGTGGCGCGCAAGGTCTCCGGCACCGTCGTCACCGACACGCCCCCGATCATGGGTGGCGAGGATTTCGCCTATATGCTCGACGTGCGGCCGGGGGCCTACATCCTGATCGGCAACGGCGACACCGCAGGCGTGCATCACCCGGAATACAACTTCGACGACAATGCGATCCCGGCAGGATGCAGCTGGTGGGCAGGGATCATCGAAGAGCGGATGCCCGTCGCCTGAGCGAGGCGCGGCCGGGATCATCGGCATGGGCTCGGGGGGCGCCAGGGCTCGCGTGCCCGTGCCCCGTGCCGGTATCGCCGATCCGGGATCGTCGCCCGCGATCGCACGGCCCTGCGTCGGTCCCGGCCGGGGCAGGCGAAGGCCGGCGCGCCGGCAAGGGCAGGGTGGCAGCAAGGCCCCAAGCACCCCGGCGCGTGCCTCAAGCATCCCCCATCTGTCGGATGTGCAGGGGCTTCCGGCTCCGCAGTTTCTGCTAGTTGCGCCGCCGGCTCTGTCGATGCCAGACGCGCGCGACCGCCAGGCCCACGGTCGCCATACCGGCAAGGACCAGCGCCGGAACAGGCCAACCCGTGCCCCAGTTTGCGGCGAGAATGCCGAGCATGGCCCAGATCACCGTCAGCCCGTATTCCGGTGCCCGGTCGAGCCATAGCTGGAAGATCACCGCGAAGGCGACAAGCACCGGCAGTACTACAAGCGCGGCCCCTGTCAGCCCTGTCATTCCCCAGCCGCCCAGCAGCAGCCCGATCGACACAAAGCTCGCCGCCGTAAGCCAGCCCGCATAGATCCCTACCGGCACACGGCCGAGCCAGGGATTGGTGGCGGGTGCGGGCTCGGGGCCGGCATCGGTCATGGTGCGGCGCCCGGGCGACAGGAACAGCGCGGCAAGCGCAGCAATCAGCATCACCCATATCTGGATCGTCGCGAGGATGGGATCCGTCTGAGCGACCGCCAGCCAGCTGGCACCGATGCCAAGGCTCACGAACAGCGGCCAGCGCATGTCATCCCAGCCCGGATCCTCGTCGCGCCGCAGCAGCCCGAAGCCCGCGTGCAGGATCAGAAGCGTGTAGATCAGCCCCCAGATCGAGAAGGCCCAGCCGGCGGGCTGAACGGGCGGGTCCTCCTGCGGCACCGGAAACAGGTTGGGATCAAAACCGTTGAACCCCGGAGACCAGAGCGGCGAGGCAACAAAGGCGATCGCGGCGACCAGAACAAGAATGGCTTTCATGCGTCTCATGCTTCATCTACGCAGCAAGGCGGCAACAGTTCCCGTTCCTCATGCAGGGGCGTGCCCGCGCCGCGCAGCGGCGCCCGGCCCAACGGGATGAGATGCGCAGCATCGAAGACGGGCGGGAGAGCCTGCCCCCGGGACGCCGCGCAACGTCCGTTGCCCATGCCCCCGGGACTCCACGCAACGGGCGTTGCCCATGCCCCTCGGGACTGACGCGTCAGGGCGGGCCGCATCGCTCCGCGCCTCGTCACGCCGGGGCGCAACGGGAGCTTGCAGGGAGATCTGCCTTTTGCCTCGTCCGTCCAGGCTGCCAGAGGCGCGACGCGACGTGCTGGTGGCCGGTCAGCAGCGGCTTCCGGCGTTCCGGGCATGCAGCAGCGCGGCGCTTCGGTCACGCGCCACCGATCGGCTTGCGCCGGATCTCACTCCAGCACACCTTCTGCCGTGATCTGCGTCCTGCCGCCGAGATAGCCATGCAGCGCCTGCGGCAGCAGGACCGAGCCATCGGCACGCTGGCCATTCTCCAGCACGGCGATCAGGCATCGCCCGACGGCAAGCCCCGATCCGTTCAGCGTGTGCACGAATTCCGGCTTGCCCCCCGCGGGACGATAGCGCGCATTCATCCGCCGCGCCTGGAAATCGCCGCAGACCGAGACCGAGGAGATCTCGCGGTAGCAATTCTGCCCTGGCAGCCAGACCTCGATGTCATGGGTTTTCTGGGCGCCAAAGCCCATGTCGCCGGTGCAAAGCACGACGGTCCGGTAGGGCAGGCCCAGCCGTTGCAGGATATCCTCTGCGCAGGCGGTCATCCGGTCATGCTCGGCAAGGCTTTGATCCGGGGTGGTGATGCTGACCATCTCCACCTTCTCGAACTGGTGCTGGCGCAGCATCCCCGAAGTGTCCTTGCCGGCCGATCCGGCTTCCGAACGGAAGCAGAGCGTATGGGCTGTCATGCGCAGCGGCAGGGACGCCTCATCGAGGATCTCGTTGGCGACGGTGTTGGTCAGCGTCACCTCCGAGGTGGGGATCAGCCACCAGCCATTGGTGGTCTGATAGCTGTCCTCGGCGAATTTCGGCAACTGGTTCGTGCCATACATCGCCTCGTCGCGGACCAGAACCGGGGTGTTCATTTCGGTCAGTCCGTTCTCGGTCGTATGAACATCCAGCATGAACTGCGCCAGCGCGCGATGCAGCCGCGCCACGGCGCCGCGCAGCACCACGAAGCGGCTGCCGGACAGCTTGCCTGCCGTGGCAAAATCCATCGCCCCTCTGACGGAGGGCAGATCGAAATGCTCGCGCGGCGCGAAATCGAAGGCGGGGGGTGTGCCCCAGCGCCGCAGCTCCACATTGTCGGCCTCGTCCCGGCCATCGGGCACATCCGCCAAAGGAAGGTTCGGCAGGGTTAGCAACAGCTCGCGCAGTTCCGCGTCCTTGCGCTTGGCCTCATCTTCAAGCCGCGCCACCTCGGCCTTCTTGTCTGCCACAAGGGCGCGCAGCCGCTCGAACTCGGCCTCGTCTCCGCGGGCCTTGGCCGCGCCGACCTCCTTCGAGGCGGCGTTCTGTTCCGCGCGCGCCGTTTCGGCGGCAAGGATCATTGCGCGGCGCGCCTCATCCAGCGCCAGAACCCCGGGCGACAGCGGCTCGATCCCGCGGCGCGCAAGGGCGGCATCGAAGGCCGCGGGGGTGTCGCGAATGATGCGGATGTCGTGCATGTGACCAGCCTTTGATTGATTGACAGCGCTTTGCCCTTCATATGCCCGATGGTTGCGGGCATTTGAACCGGGAAAACGCGGCTCGGGCGAAGGCCGGCTTCGCTTGCCAAGGTTATTCCCCATAGATAGGGTGCGCGCCATTCGCAAGGCGGGCCTGTCCCGCATCAAGACCGAGAGGACCAGATGTTCGTCACACCCGCCTATGCCCAGGCTGCCGGCGGCGCCGCCAGCGCCTTTACCAGCTTCGTCCCGCTGATCCTGATCTTCGCGATCATGTATTTCCTGCTGATCCGTCCGCAGCAGAAGAAACTGAAAGAGCATCGCACCATGGTCGAAGCGCTGCGTCGGGGCGATCAGATCGTCACTGCCGGCGGGCTGATCGGCAAGGTCTCCAAGGTCAAGGAAGATGGCGAGCTCGAAGTCGAGATCGCCGATGGTGTGCGGGTGCGCGTCGTACGGCACACCGTCGCGCAGGTTCTGAACAAGACCGAACCGGCCGCGAACGCCTGAGCCCCTAACTGAACCAACGCTGCGAGGCGCCTGTCGATGCTGCAAATACCTGCCTGGAAAAGGGTTCTCATCTGGGGGGCCTGTGCCCTCGGCCTGCTGCTGGCCATGCCGAACCTCTTCTACTCGCGGGTCGAGCAGCATAACGACGCCGCCGCGGCGATTGCGGCCCAGGGCGGCACGGCGACACCCGAGCAGGAGGCGGCGCTGGCACTCTGGCCCGACTTCCTGCCGTCCAATCTGGTCAACCTCGGCCTTGATCTGCGGGGCGGCGCCCATCTTCTGGCCGAGGTTCAGGTTGCCGATGTCTATGCGGGACGCATCGATGGTCTCTGGCCCGACGTGCGCGACGCACTGCGCAACGAACGCGCCGCGGTTGGCAATGTCCGTCGTGTCGAATCTCCGCGTGGCGAACTGCATGTCCAGATCTCCAACCCGGCCGGGATGGCGCGGGCGCTGGAGGTCGTGCGCGGTCTTGCCCGTCCGGTCGTCACGCTGACAGGGATGGGCGCGAATGACCTTGAGGTGCGGGCCCTGGACGATGTCATCATCGTCAGCCTTTCCTCGGCCGAGCGCCAGGCAACCGACGACCGCACAATCCAGCAGTCGCTGGAGATCATCCGCCGCCGCGTGGATGAGGTGGGAACGCGGGAACCCACGATCCAGCGTCAGGGCGAGGACCGGATCCTGATTCAGGTGCCCGGCATCGGCTCGGCTGCCGAGTTGAAGGAACTGATCGGCACCACGGCGCGGCTCACCTTCCACCCGGTCGTCGGGACCTCGGACAATCCGGCCGCAGATCCCGGCCCCCGCAACCTGATCCTGCCGTCGCTTGATACGCCCGGCCTTTATTACATCGTCGAACAGAATCCCGTCGTCACCGGCGAGGAACTGGTCGATGCACAGCCCGCCTTCGATCAGAACGGCCGGCCTGCGGTGAACTTCCGCTTCAACCCATCGGGCGGGCGCAAGTTCGGTGACTATACCGCGCAGAACATCGGATCGCCCTTTGCCATCGTGCTGGATGACGAGGTGATTTCAGCGCCGGTGATCCAGAGCCATATCGCTGGCGGTTCAGGCATCATCACCGGGCGCTTCTCGGTCGAGGAAAGCACCCAGCTTGCGGTGCTGCTGAGGGCAGGGGCACTTCCGGCGGAAATGACCTTCCTCGAGGAGCGGACCATCGGCCCTGAACTCGGGCAGGACAGCATCGAGGCCGGGCGGGTGGCGTCGATGGTCGCGATGGCGGCCGTGCTTGTGTTCATGATCGCCTCCTATGGCTGGTTCGGCGTGATCGCCAATGTGGCACTGCTGATCAACATCGCCATGATGTTCGGCCTTCTATCGTTGATCGGCGCGACGCTGACCCTGCCGGGGATCGCGGGCATCGTGTTGACCATCGGCATGGCCGTCGATGCGACGGTGCTGATCTTCGAACGCATCCGGGAGGAGCTGAAAACCGCCCGCGGCCCGGCTCGGGCAATCGAGCTGGGCTATGAAAAGGCGCTGTCGGCGATCCTCGATTCGAACATCACCACCTTCATCACCGCGCTGATCCTGTTCGCCATCGGCTCGGGTCCGGTGCGCGGTTTCGCGGTGACGCTGGGGCTGGGAATCCTGACCTCGGTTTTCACAGCGATCTTCGTGACGCGCCTGATGATCGTCACCTGGTATGAACGCCGTCGCCCCAAGGCGATCACGGTATAAGGGGACCAAAGATGCGTCTGAAACTTGTTCCCGACCACACCGAGTGGAAGTTCTTCAAATACTGGCGTGCGACCTTCGGCCTGTCGCTGATCGCGATCGTGCTGTCGATCGTGGCCTTCTTCACCATGGGGCTGAACTTCGGCATCGACTTCCGCGGCGGCACCACGATCCGGACCGAGTCGGTGCAGCCGGTCGATATCGGCGCCTATCGCGGCGCCATCGCCGAACTGGGGCTGGGCGACGTGACGATCACCGAAGTGTTCGATCCGACCTATGGCCCCGACCGAAACGTGGCGATGGTGCGCATTCAGGCCCAGGACGGGCAGGAAAGCGTCAGCCCGCAGATGATTCTGGCGGTTGAACAGGCGCTTCAGGCCGTTGATCCCTCGATCACCTTTCCTTCGGTGGAGTCGGTCGGGCCAAAGGTCTCGGGCGAATTGGTGCGCACGGCAATCCTCGCGGTGGTGCTCGCAAATGCGGCGGTGCTGTTCTACATCTGGTTGCGGTTCGAATGGCAGTTCGCGGTCGGCGCGGTCGCGGCGCTGGTGCATGACGTGATCCTGACCATCGGTATCTTCTCGGTGCTTCAGATCCGGTTTGACCTCGCCATCATCGCGGCGCTGCTGACCATCGTCGGTTATTCGCTCAATGACACCGTGATCATCTTTGACCGGGTGCGGGAAAATCTGATCAAGTTCAAGAAGCGTCCTCTGCAGGAACTGCTTGACCTTTCGATCAATGACACGATGTCCCGCACGGTGATGACCTCGGGCACGACGCTGATGGCCCTGATCGCGCTTTACGTGCTGGGCGGGGACGTGATCCGCGGCTTTGTCTTCGCGATGATCTGGGGTGTGATCGTCGGCACCTATTCGACGATCTTCGTCGCTTCGGTGGTTCTGCTGCGCCTTGGCGTCAAGCGCGACTGGAGCAAGGGCGAAGGTGAAAAGACCGGCGGCGGTACGCAGTTCAAGACCGAGCCCTGAGCGCTGCGGTGCGCGTGCTGGACCATCTGGTGCCGCGCGCTACTTCCGGTAAGGACAGAAGGAAAGCCAGGATGCGTCTGAACGAGGTCCAGTTCCAGAATGTGCGCCCGGTCGAGGGCTATGGCCCTGGCTTCTTCCGCATTGGCGCCGAGTTGTTTCATGGCGGGGTGCTGCTGCGCGGGGAACATGTGGCGCCGTGGGGTGGCTATGACGACAGTGCGGCACTTCTGGCGCTGGCGGGGGTGGTCGATGTCCTCTTCATCGGCACCGGCGCCGAAATCGCCCATCTGCCGCCCGATCTGCGCAACGCGCTGGACGAGGCGGGCATCCCCCACGAGGTGATGGCAAGCCCTCCGGCGGCACGCAGCTACAACGTGCTTCTGTCCGAGGGGCGACGGATTGCCGCCGCCCTGCTTCCGGTCGCATAAGCGCCTTTCCGCCCGGCCGCGCTTCGGATAAGCGGGGGGCATGGAACTGATCGTCTCTGATCTTGCCTGCGCCCGTGGTGGTCTTCCGGTTCTGGAGGGCGTCAGCTTCACGCTGGGCGCCGGACAGGCGCTGATCCTGCGCGGCCCGAACGGCATCGGCAAGACAACCCTTCTGCGCACGCTGGCCGGGCTGCAGCCGCCCCTGAAGGGCAACATGACCATGCCACCCGAGGCCATGGCCTATGCCGCCCATGCCGACGGGCTGAAGGCGACGCTCAGCGTGCGCGAAAACCTGAGTTTCTGGGCGCGGATCTATGGCACCAATGCGGTGGACACGGCGCTTGCCACCATGAACCTTTCCGATCTGGCCGGGCGGCAGGCGCGCAACCTCTCCGCAGGGCAGAAGCGGCGGTTGGGGCTGGCACGGCTGCTGGTGACCGGGCGTCCGATCTGGGTGCTGGATGAACCGACGGTCTCGCTTGATGCAGCCTCGGTCGCGCTGTTCGCCGGGGTGATCCGCGCCCATCTGGCGCAGGGCGGGGCGGCGCTGATCGCCACCCATATCGATCTTGGCCTGCCCGAGGCCGGAGTGCTGGATCTGGGCGCCTTCAAGGCCCGGAGCCCCGCAGCGGGCGGGATCAGCAGCGCCTTTGACGAGGCTTTCGCATGATCGCGCTTCTGATCCGCGACCTTCAGCTGGCCCTGCGCGCGGGCGGCGGATTCGGGCTGGGGCTGGCCTTCTTCCTTATCGTGACGGTGCTGGTGCCGCTGGGTGTGGGGCCGGAGGGCACAACGCTGGCGCGGATCGCGCCCGGGATCCTCTGGGTCGGGGCGCTGCTGGCCTGCCTGCTGTCGCTGGACCGGATCCTGGCGCTGGATCACGAAGACGGATCGCTTGATCTTCTCGCCACGGCGCCCGTGCCGCTGGAGGGGGTGGTAACGATGAAGGCCGCGGCGCATTGGGCCACCACCGGCCTGCCGCTGGTGCTTGCGGCACCGGTTCTCGGCCTGCTGCTGAACCTTCCCGTGCCCGCCTATCCCTGGCTTGTCGCCTCGCTCGCGCTCGGGACGCCGGCGCTGTCGGTGATCGGGACCTTCGGCGCGGCGCTGACCGTGGGGTTGAAGCGGGGCGGGCTGCTGTTGTCGCTGCTTGTGTTGCCGCTTTATGTGCCGACGCTGATTTTCGGTGCCGAGGTGGTGCGCCGCGGGGCCGAGGGCCTGGCCGCCGCAACGCCGCTGCTGATGCTGGCCGGGATCACGGCCGGGGCGGTGGCGCTGCTGCCCTTCGCCTCGGCTGCGGCAATCCGCGTCAACCTCCGTTAAGCCGCTCACATGCTATTCAGTTGAGCAGATGAAACCGAAACCATAAGTAGGCATCATGTCGATCTGGGAATACGCCAACCCCAAGAAGTTCATGGAGACATCGTCCAGGGTCTTGCCCTGGGTGACGGCGCTTGCGGGGCTCTCGCTGGCGGTGGGGCTGATCTGGGGCTTCTTCTTCACCCCCGACGACTTCCGCCAGGGATCCACCGTCAAGATCATCTATCTGCATGTGCCTGCCGCGATGATGGCAATCAATGCCTGGATCATGATGCTGGTGGCCTCCTTGGTCTGGTTGATCCGCAGGCACCACGTTTCGGCCCTTGCGGCCAGGGCCGCCGCACCGATCGGGCTCACCATGACACTGATCGCGCTGTTCACGGGCGCGATCTGGGGCCAGCCGATGTGGGGCACCTGGTGGGCCTGGGATCCGCGGCTGACAGCCTTCCTGATCCTGTTTCTGTTCTATCTTGGCTATATCGCCCTGTGGGAGGCGATCGAAGACCCCGATACCGCCGCCGATCTGACCAGCGTCCTGTGTCTTGTCGGGTCGGTCTTCGCGCTTCTGTCGCGCTATGCGGTGAATTTCTGGAATCAGGGGCTGCATCAGGGTGCCTCGCTTTCGGTCGCGCCGGGCGAACGGATGCACATGACCTACAAGTTGCCGCTTTACGTCTCGATGACCGGATTTGCGCTGCTGTTCCTGACCCTGGTGTTGATCCGAACCCGGACCGAGATCCGCGCGCGGCGGATGAAGGCGCTTCTGGCGCGGGAAAGGATGGGCGCATGATACCGGATCTGGGACGATATGCGGCCGAGGTCGCGGCGGCCTATGGTGTGTCGATCGGGCTTCTGGCGGCGCTGGTGGGGCTGACACTGTGGCGTGGTGCGCGGGTGCGCCGGGCCTTGCGTGCAGTCGAGGAACGACAGGGGAAACGAGATGCCTAGAATTTCGCTGCTGATGGCCTTGCCGCCGATCCTGTTCGCGGGGCTTGCCGCGACTTTCTATTTCGGCATGCAGCGCGAAAACCCCGACGATCTGCCCTCGGCACGCGAGGGCGGGTTGGCACCGTCGGTGGTTCTGACGCAGCTGGGCGATGATCCACCCTTTAGCGATGCGACGCTGCGCGAAGAGGGCGTCAAGCTGGTCAACTACTGGGCAAGCTGGTGCGCACCCTGCCGGGCCGAACATCCGATGCTTGAACAACTCGCGGCCGAGGGCATTCCGATCTACGGGATCAACTACAAGGACCGCCCCGACAATGCGCTGGCCTTCCTGCAGGAACTGGGCAATCCCTATGCCGCCATGGGCGCGGATGAGGGGCGCACGGCGCTGGACTGGGGCCTTTACGGGGTTCCCGAAACCTATGTCATCGACGGCGAAGGCCGCATCGTGCTGCGCTTTGCCGGGCCGATCACCGCGCGTTCGCTCGAGGATACGATCCGCCCGGCTTTGGCACGCGCCGCAGGCGGGAGCTGAGGCCTAGCGCAGTTCGTGCGCCCAGGGCGGGTTCGCCCCCGCGCGTGACACGGTGACGGCCGCCGCCCGGACACCAAGATCAAGCGCGTGGGCCAGCGTCGCCTCGTCCAGCGCCTCGAGCCCGGATCGGCTGAGCGCGCCCGCCGCGGCAAGCGCGGCAAGAACGGCTGCATTGAACGTGTCGCCGGCGCCCACGGTATCTGCAACCGTGACAGCAGGTGCCGGGGCATGGACCGCACTGCCTGCCCAGAAGGCGGTGGCGCCGCGCGCACCTTCGGTAACGATGACCACGCGCGGTCCCCGAGCGGTAAGCCCTTGTGCAACGTTCGTCATCTCGCCCGTGCCGCAGAGCCAGCGCAGATCCTCGTCCGACAGCTTGACGATATCGGCCATCGCGATCATGCGCCCGAGCCGGGCGCGATAGGCGGGTTCGTCCCGGATGAAGTCGGGGCGAATATTCGGATCCAGCATCGTGATCTGATCTGTCGCGCGGGTCATCATCGCCTCGAAGGCGCTGCCGCAGGGCTCGCTGGCAAGGCTGATCCCGCCCAGAAAGATGGCGCTGACCGAGCCGGGTATCGGAGGAAGGGCATCGGGGGCAAGGCTGCGCAGCGCGGTGTTTTCGTCATAGAAGGCATAGCGGGCCTGGCCGTCGTGCAGTTGCACGAAGGCAAGGGTGGTGGGCGCATCGGGGCGCGCACACAGGCTCGTATCAACCGAAGCCTCGGCAAGCGCCTTGTCCAGCATCTGGCCGAACAGATCCTGCGAGAGGCCGGAATAAAGCCCCGCGGGAACCCCCAGCCGCCCCAGCGCGATCGCGGTGTTGAACACGGCGCCACCGGGGCAGGGCAGGAAGGCAGGCTGCCCGTCGGCGGTCTGCCGTGGAAGCATGTCGATCAGGGCTTCTCCGCAGCAGAGGATCATGGCCGCTCCTTCAAGGGTATCGTTCGCAAGGATATGGCGTAATCGGCCGGCGGATCAAAGCGCTTTGACAACTGGAAGGTTGCTGGCAATGGAAAAGGGCCGCCCTGGGGCGGCCCTTCCGGGATGGCTGGAGGCCGAGGGGCCTAGTCGGCACCCTTCGCCAGTTGCCTTGGCCCGATGACGTTGCGCTGAAGCAGGAAGATGCCCACGGCAACCACCACCCCGATTGCGTCGGTCAGCCAGCTTCCCTCGATCATCGACAGTGCCGCGACCAGGATCACCGCCCGAAGCACCGGCCCGATGGTGCCGAAGAACCAGCCCTGGACCGCCGCCGACAGCAGCATCACGCCAAAGCCCGCGCTGACAAAGACGTGCAGGATGTCCAGCCATTCGCCCTGCATCAGCAATTCATGCGAACTGAAGAACATGAAGGGCACGATGAAGGCGGCAAGGCCCAGCTTGAATGCCTCGACCGAGGTGCGCATCGGCTCCGACCCGGAAATCGCCGCCCCGGCATAGGCGGCAAGCGCCACCGGTGGAGTGATGGCCGACATCACGGCATAGTAGAACACGAAGAAATGCGCCACCAGCACCGGAATGCCCAGCTGGATCAGACCCGGTGCCACGACAGCCGCCGCCACCGCATAGGCCGCCGTGGTAGGCATCCCCATGCCAAGAATGATCGAGATGCACATGGCGAAGAACAGGGCCAGAACCTGGCTTTGATCGGCAAGGCCCAGCAGCAGCGATGAAAACCGCGCGCCAACCCCGGTCAGGGCGATCACGCCCACGATGATCCCGGCGGCCGCGCAGACGGCGACAAGCTGGATCGACATCTTGGCCGCGAGGTCCAGCGCCCGATAGATTGCCGCCGGTCCCATCCGATAGGGGGTGAGCCACGACACCACCGCCGCCGAGGCCATGGCCCAGGTGCCTGCCCGGATGACGGTATAGCCCGCAAACAGCGTGTAGATCAGGATGATGATCGGCAGGAACAGGTAGACCTGACGGGCGAGAACGGCGAACTTGGGCAGCTCTTCCTTCGGCAGCCCCTTCATGTTCAGTTTCCGTGCCTGGAAATCGACCATGAAATAGACCGAGATGAAGTAGAGCACCGCCGGGATGATCGCCGCGACCACGATCTCGGTATAGGGGATGCCGGTCACCTCGGCCATGATGAAGGCGCCGGCGCCCATGATCGGGGGCAGGATCTGCCCGCCCGAGGAGGCCGTCGCCTCGATCCCGGCGGCGCTTTTGGCCGGATAGCCGACCTTCTTCATCAGCGGGATGGTCAGCGAACCGGTCGAGACCACGTTGCCGGCCGAGGTTCCGTTGATCATCCCCATCAGGCCCGAGGCGAAGATCGCAACCTTGGCCGGGCCGCCGCGCGCGCGCCCCGCCGCCGCAAAGGCGAAGTTCACGAAGTAATCGCCGACACGGCTGGCCTGGAGGAAGGCCGCGAAGGTGATGAAGAGGATGATATAGGTCGATGACACGGCCACCGGCGCGCCAAGGATGCCCTGATCGGTGAAGATATAGGTGAAGAACCGTTCCGGCGAATAGCCGCGGTGGTTGAGAAAGCCGGGCAGGTAGGGCCCGAAGAAGGAATAGCCGATGAAGACCGAGGCGATCACCACCAGCGCAAGGCCCGCCACGCGGCGCGTCAGCTCAAGGATCAGCAACACGCCGGCGAGCGCCGCATAATAATCGGGCGTCTGCGCCATGGCTGTGCCGGCCCGCAGCCGGATTGGTCCGACGTTGAACAGGATATATCCCGTCATCGCCAGCGCCGCCACGCCCAGCAGCCAGTCGGCGGGATGGGCGCCGGTCCGGTCCTTGTCGCCCCAGATCCAGCCGCAGACGATTGCGGCAACGGTTCCGATCACCAGCGGCAGCCCGAAAGTGCTGAACACGAAGGCTGCAGGCCGGGCGATGCCTGCAAACCACCAGCCGGCCCAGGCCCAGGCGACCATGGCCGCGCCATAGCCGATGCCCGCAACCGCCACCGCCAGCACGGCCCATTCCAGCGCGCCGCGGCGCGCCGTCTGGCCGGGATCGCGCGGCTTCAGCGTCAGGGCGGAATAGCTGAGAAAGCCGATGAACAGACCGCCGGCGATATGCAGCATCCGGTAGGTCCAGGTTTCAAGCGGATAAAGGTTCATCACCGCGATGTGGAATACGGTGTAGGCCACGCAGATCAGCGCGACGAACTGCTTCATCAGCCCGGCGAAATCGCGCTGGTTCGAGGCAAGCGGCTCGTCGTCGACGCCCTGCGCAATCATCGGGCCCGCGTCGGCGCCTGTGGTTGGAATCTGGGACATTAGCGTCTCCCCTGATGTCGGCGCAAAGGCGGGCGGGCCGGCGCTCGGATCATGCTGAAAGGAATGAGGGGCGGCCTGCGCCGCCCCGGGTGGCCGCGCCCCCGGGGGCGCAGGCCTGCATCGCGGGATCAGCCGCGCAGCTCTTCCGGGATCTCGATTCCGGCTTCGTCAAAGTAACGCACCGCGCCCGGATGGTAGGGCAGGAAGGTGTTCTTGTCGACGTTTTCCGGGATTGTCTCGGCGGCCGTCGCATGGATCTGCAGCATGCGATCGTTGTTTTCCATCACCAGCTTGGTGATTTCATAGGCAAGGCTTTCCGGCATGTCGGCATGGGCGACGGCAAAGTTCCACAGTGCCACCGTGGGGCCCTCGTCCGGGAAGCCTTGATAAAGCCCGCCCGGCACGTCGAATGCCGCGAGTTCCGGCATCGCCTCAAGCACCGTCGCACGCTCTTCTTCCGTGAAGCCGAAGATGTTGACTTGGGTTTCGGCCGCGATCTGCGCGAAGGCCGAGATCGGCACGCCGGCGGCAAAGGCGAAGGCGTCGATCAACCCGTCCTGCACCTGACCAACCGCATCGCTTGCACCCGAATAGCTCACGCGCGGCGAAACGCCGGCGGTTTCGAAGAAACGCGGCCAGTAGGTGGCTGCGGTGCCGCCCGCCGGGCCGACCGAAACGCGGCGACCATCCAGATCGGCGATGGATTCGATGCCCGAGCTGCGCAGCGCCACAACCTGGAAGGGCGTCTGATACATCGGGAACAGCGCGCGCAGGTTGGCGTGTTCGACGCCGGGGGCCAGTTCGCTGTTGCCGGTCCAGGCTTCATAGGCCGGACCCATGGTGACCAGACCGATCTGGTGATCGCCCATCTCGACCAGCGTCGCGTTCTGGACCGGACCGCCCGTCACCTCGGCCGAGGCGTTGACGCCGAGCGATTCCGTGATCAGGCCACCAAGCCCGGTGCCATAGATGAAGTAGGTTCCGCCCTGGCTGGCGGTGCCGATGGTCAGGTTCGACGGCCAGCCGTCACGATCCTGCGCAACGGCAGGGGCGGCAAGGGCAACGGCCGCAGCCGCTGCTGCGGCAAAGGTGGTAAAACGCATGACGTTCCTCCCAAGGGTTTCGGTGGGTATGAACCCATCCGGCGCACGGACCTCCTCCGAAGCCGGATGTGCGGCGTCAGAAGCGCGGTTCGGGGGCGGGAAGGCAATGGTCCTGCGACTGCGCGACCGCAAAAACCGGGGGTAGGGCGGCCGGAATGGGTGGATTAGGTGACATTGCCCCGGCGCGCATGGGCGGATTCCCCCCCATCAGTCGTCGTCGGGATCGCTGCCGCCGCCATACTGGGCCTTGTCGATCCCGTATTTCTGCATCTTCTCGTACAGCGTCTTGCGCGACAGGCCGAGCGATTCATAGACGGGTTTGAGCCTGCCGCCATGCGCGATCAGGGCCGAGACAAGGGCGCTGCGTTCAAATTCGGCCACGCGGTCCGACAGGCGGGCAGGGGCTGTGTCACCGGCGACATCGTGCAGTTGCAGGCCGATCCCCAGCGCGAAGCGATCCGCGGCGTTGCGCAGTTCTCGCACATTCCCGGGCCAGTCGCGCGCCGCGATTGCCGCCAGAACCTGCGGCGGCACGTTGACCGGATCGCGCCGGTGCCGCGCGGCTGCCTCGGCGACCAGCTTCAGGAACAGCAGCGGAATATCCTCGCGCCGCGCCGAGACGGGCGGAACCTGCAGCGTCACGACATTGAGCCGGTAGAGCAGATCGGCGCGGAACCGCCCCGCTGCCACCTCATCTTCCAGGGGCGTGCGGCTGGTGGCGATGAAGCGGACATCCAGGGGCCGGGCCTCGTTCGCGCCAAGGCGGTGGATCATCCGGTCCTGGATCACCCGCAGAAGCTTGCCCTGAACGTCGATCGGCATCGAGCCGATCTCGTCCAGAAGGATCGTCCCGCCCTGTGCGTGTTCGAACTTGCCATAGCGGGCGCGCATCGCGCCGGGAAACGCTCCGGCTTCATGGCCGAACAGCTCGCTCTCGATCAGGGTTGCGGGCAGGGCTGCGCAGTTGATGGCGACAAAGGGCTTGGTCGCCCGGGGCGAAAGATCATGCAGCGCGCGCGCAACCACTTCCTTGCCGGCCCCGGTTTCGCCCACGATCAGCACATCGGCATCGGCAGGGCCCACGGTGCGCAGCCGCCGCCTGAGGTCGATCATGGTCGGGGATCGTCCGACAAGCCGCTGTTCCAGATCGTCGATCTGGCCCGCGGCCGCACGCAGCACCCGGTTCTCCAGCACGAGCCGTCGGTAATCCAGGGCCCGGGTGGCGATTTCACCAAGTTGCGAGCCGCTGAAGGGTTTCTCGACGAAATCATAGGCGCCTTCGCGCATCGCCTTTACGGCAAGCTGGACATCGCCATGGCCGGTGACAAGGATCACCGGGATCTCGGCGTCCATGTCATGAATGCGGTTCATCAGGCTCAGCCCGTCAAGGCCCGGCATGCGGATATCGGTGATGACGATGCCGCGAAAGCCAAAGCCCACAAGATCAAGCACAGGTTCGGCCGCAGCAAAGGTCTCGACCTGGAAACCAGCCAGATCAAGCGCCTGCGCCGTGCTTTCCCGCAGATCGGGTTCGTCATCGACCAGAAGGATCTTGCCCGGGCTCATGTGACTGTGGTTCTGCCGCTGCGGATCAGTTCGATGATGAATTCCGCGCCACCGTCGGGATGATTCATCACGCGAAGTTCCCCGCCGAAGTCCTTGATGATATTGTAGGAGATCGACAGCCCGAGGCCAAGCCCCTTGCCCACCCCCTTGGTGGTGAAGAACGGATCGAAGATCCGCTCGACAATGGCATCCGGCACGCCCGGCCCGTGATCGCGCACCCGGATCACGGCACGCCCACCTTCGGCCCGGGCCGATACGGCAATCCGCCGGTCGGCCGAACCTTCGGCCGCATCGGCGGCATTCGAGATCAGATTGACCAGCACCTGTTGCAACCGGACGGCGCCAGCACGGACCAGCAGCGGCTCCGGGCCGGGATCGAACTCCAGCGTTGCATCGGCGGCGCGCAGACGGAAGGCGACGATTTCGCGCGTCTCGCTCATCACCTCGGTCACGGAAACCGTTTCGAGCCTGCTGTTGGGCTTGCGGGCAAAGTTGCGCAGGTGGCGGCTGAGTGTTGCCATCCGGTCTACAAGCGCCACCACGCGCGAGATGTTGTCGCGCGCGTCCTCGATCCGGTTCCGCTCGATCAGGACCAGCGCATTGTCGGCAAAGTTGCGGGCCGCGCCAAGCGGCTGGTTGAATTCGTGGCTCAGTGCAGCCGACATCTGTCCGAGGGCCGCGAGCTTTCCCGCCTGCACGAGGCTTGCCTGCGCGGTGCGCAATTCGGCTTCGGTCGCGCGACGCTCGGCCACCTCGGCCTCGAGCCTGCGGTTGACAGTGGCCAGTTCCGCGGTGCGTTCAACCACCCGTCGCTCCAGCTCGGCGCGCGCGTCACGTTGCAACTGCATCCGCTCCATAAGCCGCGCCCGGCGCTGCAACCAGACCGCAGCCATCATCGTGCCAAGGCCCACCAGCAGCAGCGCGACGATGACCGTCGTCAGGGCCTGCGCCCGCGCCGAAGCGGTATCAAGCAGGACCTGCACCGTCCAGCCGGCTTCGCTCATGTCCTCGGCCAGCACCAGGAATTCCCGTGTGCCCAGAACGTCGGTCAGGGCCATGAGCCGGTGACCCGCTTGATCGTCCGAAGTCACCGGCAGGGCCCGCAGCCGGGCATCGGCATAGCGGCGGGTCTGGTCGGTGCGGGCCAGCCTGTCGGGCGTCAGCGGCAGGATCGAACTGAAATGCCAGTCGGCGCGGCTGGCCATGAAGATGATGCCTTCGGGATCGGTGACGATGATCTCATAGTCTCCGCCCCGCCAGGTTTCCTCGATCCCGTCCACGTCGATCTTGAAGGCAACGACGCCCAGCACTGCATCCCCGTCGCGAATGGGCGCGCCGAAATAATACCCGCGCTTGAGCGAGGTGGTGCCAAGCGCAAAGAACCGGCCCTCACCGCCCGAGGCGGCGTCGAAGAAGTAGGGACGATAGGCAAAGTTCTCGCCCACGAAGGACACGTCGCTGTCGTGATTGTTGGCGGCAACCGTGGTGCCATCCTGCGTCATCACATAGATGTCCGAGGATCCGAGGAGGATGTTAACCTCCTTGAGATAGGCGTTTGCCTCGGCCACCACGGCCCGATCGCCGGGCGTCTGCACCACCTGCCGGATCAGATCCTGATCGGCGATCAGTTGAGGAAGGCGTTCGAACCGCGCCATCTGCCCGCGCAGCACCGCGACCGCCAGCCGCAGCGTGTTTTCCCCGCGCAGCGCGGCCGCATCGAAGTTCACCCGCGTGGCATAGCGCCCGCCCCAGGTTCCGATCACGATGACGAGGCCCAGCGCCAGCATCGTCAACCAGCGCCAGTGGTGGCGCACCAGTGCGCGTCGCAGGGCGGGGCCGGCAGAGGGCAGGGCGGCTGTGTGCGTCATCGTCCGGCTCCGGCCCCGGTGGCTGGGGCGAAAGGGGTCAGGCGTCGAAATCGGCCCAGATCGGCACGTGATCCGACGGCTTGTCTCCGGCGCGTTCGGCACTGTCGATCTGGCAGTCGCGCAGAAGATCGGCGGCTTGTGGCGTCAGCAGCAGGTGATCGATGCGGATCCCGTCATTGCGTCGCCAGGCTCCCGCCTGGTAATCCCAGAATGTATAATGCCCCGGGCCGAAATGACGGGCACGGAAGGCATCGGTGAAGCCCAGGTTGAGGATCCGCCGGTAGGCCTCGCGGCTTTCCAGCCGGAACAGCGCATCGTCGCGCCAGGCTTCGGGACGCGCCACATCCTCGTCCTGCGGGATGATGTTGTAGTCGCCAAGCATGACCGCAGGCTCTTCGCGCGCCAGCAGATCGCGGGCACGGACCTCAAGCCGCGCCATCCAGGCCAGCTTGTAGTCGTACTTCGGCCCCGGAGCCGGGTTTCCGTTGGGCAGATACATGCCGCAGATGCGGATCGCGCGCTTGCCCACCACCGTCGCCTCGATCCAGCGGGCCTGATCGTCGCCCTCATCACCGGGAAGGCCGCGAACGACATCCTCGAGCGGGAATTTCGACAGGATCGCCACGCCGTTGAAGCCCTTCTGCCCGTGGGTTTCCACGTTATAGCCGCGTTCCTCGAACATCTCGCGCGGAAAGGCTTCATCGACGGTCTTGATCTCTTGCAGCACCACCACATCGGGATGGGCGTGGTCAAGCCAGCGCGGCAGGGCCTCGGCCCGCGCCTTGATTCCGTTGATGTTGAAGCTTGCGATCTTCATGGGCGCCCCTTGTCCTGACCGCCCCTGAATAACGTGGATGGGTCAGATTGAAAAGCTGACGCCGCAGCCGCAGGAGCTGGAGGCGTTCGGGTTTTCGATCACGAAGCGCGCGCCGATCAGTTCTTCGGAAAAGTCGATGACGGCGTTCGACAGGAACGGCAGCGACACCGGATCAACCAGCACCTTCTGCCCGCCCTTTTCCAGCACCAGATCATCGGGCGCGGGATCGTCCAGCTTGATGTCATACTGGAAGCCGGAACAGCCGCCGCCCTCGACCGCGATGCGCAGCGCGCAGGGATTGCCGGCGGATTCGGCGATTTCGGCCAGCCGCTCGAAGGCGCGGTCGGTGACTCTGGGGGGAAGCGTCAGGTCCATGGCGTCCATTTCGGCATTTCAGGATGTTACCCGATCGAATATAAGCGCGGGGAACGCCCACGACAAGAACGGGAGCCCCATGCTCGCCAGCTATGCCTCGGACCCCGCCCGGACGCGCGGCCGCCTTTACCCCGAACGGATGAGCACCTTCCGCAGCGAGTTCCAGCGCGACCGCGACCGGATCATCCACTCGTCAGCCTTCCGTCGGCTCAAGCACAAGACGCAGGTGTTCGTGGAACATGAGGGCGATTACTACCGCACGCGCCTGACCCATTCGATCGAGGTGGCGCAGGTGGCCCGCACCATCGCCGGCGTCCTTGGCCTGAACGAGGAACTGGCAGAGGCGGTGGCGCTGGCCCACGATCTTGGCCACACCCCCTTCGGCCATACAGGGGAGGATGCGCTGGGCGAGCTGATGGCCCCCTATGGCGGGTTCGACCACAATGCGCAGGCGATCCGGATCGTGACCTCGCTGGAACGGCATTATGCCGATTTCGACGGGCTGAACCTGACCTGGGAGACGCTGGAAGGGATCGCCAAGCATAACGGCCCGGTGGTCGGAGAGATCCCCTATGCCCTGGCCGAGTTCAACGCCCTCTACGATCTGGAGTTGCACACCCATGCAAGCGCCGAGGCACAGGTCGCTGCGATCGCCGATGATGTGGCCTATTCTCATCACGATCTGCACGATGGTCTGCGGTCGGGCCTGTTCACCGAGGCCGACCTGATGGAACTGCCCGTAACCGGCCCCGCCTTCGAGGAAGTGGATCGCCTTTACCCCGGCCTCGACCCGATGCGGCGGCGACACGAGGCGCTGCGGCGCGTCTTCGGCGTTCTGGTCGAGGATGTCATCGCCGTGGCCCGCGCGCGCCTTGATGCGGCACAGCCGCAATCGGCCGATGATATCCGCGCGATGGGCACCACGATCATCCGCTTCTCCAAGAAGCTCTACATGGAGCTGAAATCCATCCGCAGCTTCCTGTTCCACCGCATGTATCGGGCGCCTAGCGTCATGGAAGAACGTGCGCGGGTGACGGCCATGGTCTGCGAGCTCTTTCCGCTGTACATGGCGCGCCCGGAACTGCTTCCGTCCGAATGGCGCGAGGATGTGGCGCGGGCCCGGGATGAACAGGCTTTGGCCCGGATCGTTTCGGATTATGTTGCGGGGATGACGGATCGTTTCGCGATTCAGGAGCACGGCCGCCTGCTGGGCTGACGCCGTCCCGTCCTGTGCTGGCCCTGCGTTCAGGGCGTGAGGCACCGGGCGCGTCGCCGATCAGGCGCCCGGGCACGGGAACTGCGCCCATTGTCTTTGTGAACCGCGGACCAAAGCCTCGGGAGGCCGGAGATGCGGGGCGTTCCTGCGCCTGGCCCTACCACCGCCGCCCTACGAGAAACGCCGCCGCGGCGGCGATCAGCAGCGACAGGGCAAGCGCCGGTTCACCCCCGGCGCCGGGCACGACCTGATAGCCAACCAGAAGCGTAACTCCGGCGGCGGCAAGAACGGCGGCAAGCAGCAGGGCAAAACGGGCAGGGGGCATGGGAACTCCTTTCTGTTGATCTGGGCATGCCGCCGGCGGAATGGAAGCGTGCGGTGGATCACCAGTTCGTCTCTCCGGCCCCGAACCCAGAGGCGCCGCGGGGGCATGCCAAGGTCCGGGACCCGCGTGGCGCCGGAGGGGTGCGGATCGCCGCCGCCGGACGGCCTCTTGCCCCGCAGGCGGGAACCCGGCGTCAGCCGCGGCGGCGACGGCTGCGGGATGCGGCGGCGGGATCGATTCCCGTGCCATCACCTGCCGAAGAAAGGGCGCCGAGGGCCGCGGTGATCTGGTCAAGCGTCGGGCGTGGACCAGGCGGTCGGGTTTCCAGTGCGCCGCGCATCGCGCGCAGATGGGCAGGCATCGTGCCGCAGCATCCGCCAATGATGCGGGCCCCGGCGTCGCGGGCCAGGACCGCATATTCCGCCATCAGGTCCGGCGTGCCGTCGTAGTGAAGACTGCCATCGCGGTATCTGGGAATCCCGGCGTTGCCCTTGGCGATGAGCGGCCGTTCCGTGCCCTGCGCGGCAAAGCCGAGAAGGGTGCGCAAGAGATCCGAGGCCCCCAGTCCGCAATTGGCGCCAAAGGCGAGCGGCGGCCAGTCCAGCCGCTCGACCAGGGTGACCATTTCTGCCGGGGTCAAGCCCATCATTGTGCGGCCGGCAGTGTCAAAGCTCATGGTGGCACACCAGGGCATGCCGGCGAGGCGGGCAGCTTCGGCGATGGCGCGAAGCTCTTCCGGGGCCGATATCGTTTCGGCCCAAAGGACGTCGGCACCGCCGTCGCGCAAGGCCTCGGCCTGCTGGTGGAAAATCTCTACCGCAGCTGCCTGCGACAGACGCCCCATCGGGGCCATGATTTCCCCGGTAGGGCCCATCGAGCCTGCCACGACGACGGGCCGGCCGGCGCCGTCGGCGATCTCGCGCCCGAGTTCGGCAGCGGCCCTGTTCAGTTCGGCCACCCGCCCCTCGGCCTGATGAAGCCGCAGCCGGCTTGCGTTCGCGCCGAAGCTGTTGGTCAGGAACAGATCCGATCCAGCCTCGACCGCGCTTCGATACAGGCCGCGGATCTGATCGGGTGCCGTAACGTTCCACAGTTCCGGCGCCGCGCCCGCAGGCAGCCCCATGTTGAACAGCGTGGTCCCGGTGGCGCCATCGGCCAGAAGCCATGACCGTTCGCACAGCAGGCGGGACAGCGGATCGCCCATCAAGGCAGCCTTTCGAACCAAAGGGGGCGGCCCTCTGGCCGCCCTTCATCACACAGGATGTCATGATTCCCGGCCTTCGCCAAATGGCTTCCCGCCGGCAATTTAGTCGAACTTCGTCGATACGCACCGGTCAAAGACGCGGGCCGGATCGCCGGGCCTCAGCCCTCGTCGGTCAGCTGCGCCTTCGCGACGAGCAGAAGCTCGTTCATCCGGGCGCGGATCTCGCTGTCGCTGGCGCGGGGGCCCAGATCGGCCGAAAGCTTGCGGATGACGTCTTCGTGGCCGGCTTCCTCGAAATCGGCCTTGACCACCGACATCGCATAGGCGTCGGCCTCGGCGCCTTCCTTGCCCAGAAGGCCCGCAGCCCAAAGCCCCAGCAGCTTGTTGCGGCGGGCGATTGCCTTGAACTCCATCTCGGCGTCATGGGCAAACTTGGCCTCGAAGGCGCGCTCGCGCTCGTCAAAGGTGGGCATGTCGTGGCTCCTCACGGTGTTGCAGGTCCTGACGGAAGATATGCCCTTGGCCGCGCGCCCCCGCAAGGGCCGGCAGGCGGCAGGACGATTGGCCGCGACATCCTTGCGACATTGGGCGGCTTGGCCTATAGGAAGCGCAAAGCGCGGCCAGTCCCGCGCAGCATACCGGAGTTCCCATGGCACCACGTCGCACCAAAGTATACGAGGGCAAGGCAAAGATCCTTTACGAAGGCCCCGAGCCTGGGACGCTGATACAGTATTTCAAGGATGATGCCACCGCCTTCAACGCGCAGAAAAAGGACGTGATCGAAGGCAAGGGCGTGCTGAACAACCGGCTGTCCGAGTTCTTCATGAGCGGGCTGAACGCGATCGGTGTGCCGACACACTTCATCCGCCGGCTCAACATGCGCGAACAGCTCATCCGCTCGGTCGAGATGATTCCCCTCGAGGTCGTGGTGCGCAACTATGCCGCCGGTTCGATCTCCAAGCGGCTGGGCATCGAAGAAGGGACGGCCCTGCCGCGCCCGATCGTCGAGTTCTACTACAAGGACGATGCGCTGGGCGATCCCATGGTTTCGGAAGAACACATCATCGCCTTCGGCTGGGCCAGCCAGCAGGATCTGGATGACATGGTGGCGCTGGGCCTGCGTGTGAACGACTTCATGTCGGGCGTGATGATGGGGGTCGGCATCCGGCTGGTGGATTTCAAGATCGAGATCGGCCGCATCTGGGAGAACGACTATCAGCGCCTGGTCGTCGCCGACGAGATCAGCCCCGACAGCTGCCGCCTGTGGGATATCGAGACCGGCCGCAAGCTGGACAAGGACGTGTTCCGGCGCGATCTGGGCAACCTTGCGGATGCCTATACCGAAGTGGCACGGCGTCTGGGCGTGCTGCCCAGAAACGCGAACAATGTCACCAAACCGACCCTGATCAACTGAGAGGCGCCAATGTCGCAGATGCTGAAAGCCCGCGTGCATGTCATGCTGAAGGACGGGGTGCTTGACCCTCAGGGCGAGGCGGTGCGCCATGCGCTGGGCACGCTCGGTTTTGCCGGCGTTCAGGGTGTGCGTCAGGGCAAGGTGATCGAGCTGGATCTGGCCGCGACCGACCGCGCCGCAGCGGAGGCCGAGGTGCGCGCCATGTGCGAAAAGCTGCTCGCCAATACCGTGATCGAGAAGTATTCGGTCGAGATCGCCTGAGGCCTGCCAGCCGGAGAAATGCCATGAAAGCCGCCGTCATCACCTTCCCCGGATCGAACTGCGATCGCGATCTTGCCGTGGCCTTCGAGGCGGCCGGTGCCGACGTGGTCCGCGTCTGGCACAAGGACACCGCCTTGCCTGCCGGCGTGGATGTGGTCGGCGTGCCGGGCGGGTTCTCGTTCGGGGATTACCTGCGCTGCGGGGCGATTGCCGCACGTTCGCCCATCGCCGCGGCGGTCGTGGATCATGCGCGTCGGGGCGGCTTCGTGCTGGGCGTCTGCAACGGCTTTCAGGTCCTGACCGAGGCCGGGCTGCTGCCCGGCGCCCTGATGCGCAATGCCGGATTGAAGTTCGTCTGCAAGCCGGTGACGCTGCGCGTGACAACCGCCGACAGCGCCTTCACCTCGGGCTGGGCAAAGGGCACCGAAATCGTGGTGCCGGTGGCGCATCACGACGGCAACTATACGGCCGATGCCGAAACCCTTGCGGCTCTGCAGGGCGAGGATCGGATCGCCTTTACCTATGCGCAGAATCCGAACGGGTCGGTTGCGGATATCGCCGGCATCCTGTCCGCGAACCGCCGGGTGCTCGGGATGATGCCGCATCCCGAACGTGCGATCGATCCTGCGCAAGGCAGCGCCGATGGATCGGTGCTTTTCCGCTCGGTTCTGGGTGCGTTCACTGCGGCCTGATGTGCGCCGCTTGAGGCGGGCCTGGCGCGCGCGTATCCTGCGGCGCATGAACCTGCGCAATGACCTTGCCGATGCGGCCGATCCGACGCCACCGCTGACCGAACGCCTGACCTGGCGGATGCGGCTGGTCATCGGCGGGCTGATGGTGCTTGCCATCGTGGTGATCTGGACCACCAATGTCTGGCTGACCGACAGGTTCACCGAAAGCACGCGCAATCGCGCCGAGTTGCGGCTGGTGCTTTATTCCGGCAACCTGCAAAGCGAATTGCAGCGCAATTCCGTGGTGCCCCTGCTGCTGGCCCGTGATCCGGAGTTGATCAATGCCCTGCGGACCGAGGATTTTTCGCGCACCTCGCAGCGGCTGATTTCCTTTCAGGGCGAGATCGGGGCGGCCTCGCTTGTGCTTCTGGATGCAAGCGGGCGGACGGTGGCGGCGACCGATCGCAACCTTCTGGGCACCAATCACCGGCAGGATCCTTATTTCGTCGAGGCGCAGCGCTCGAAAGACACCGTTTTCACGGCCGCGCGCCGCGAAACGGGCGGATATGAATTCACCTTTGCGCGGGCGGTGCTGCACGAGAACCGGGTGATCGGTGTCGTTGCGGTCGAAGTGGACCTGATGAAATACGAACGCGCCTGGGCCGGCCTGACCGATGCCGTGGCCGTGACCGACAGCGAGGGCTATGTCATCCTCTCGACCGAGCCGCGCTGGCGGGGTCTGAGCATGGATGAGGCGCTTGCGGTGCGCGATGCGCCCTCGGCGATCCAGCGCGCCCTGCGCGCCCCGGCCGACTGGGGGCAGGAACGGCCCGACGCCTATCTGCGCGGCGAGGCAGTGATGCGCAACGAGGCGCGCATTCCGTTCCGTGGCTGGCGCATCGTCTCGTTCACCCGCTACGACTCGGTCCGGGAACGGGTGAACGGCGTGCTGGCCCTGGAAATCATGGGCTTCGCGGTGCTCCTGGCCTTCACCTTCTACATGATGTCGCGCCGCGCCTGGTCACAATCGGCGGTGTTCCAGCAGGAATCCGCGGAACTGCGCCGGCTCAACGCGCGTTTGCAACGCGAGATCGCCGAACGCGAGAAGGTGCAGAAAGATCTGGCGGTGGCAGAACAGACGCTGGCACAATCCTCCAAGCTGGCTGCCCTGGGCGAAATGTCGGCGGCGGTCAGCCATGAACTGAACCAGCCGCTGGCCGCGATGAAGACCTATCTGGCGGGGGCAAGGCTTCTGCTTCAGCGCAAGCGCACCGACGAGGCGGTCGCCTCCTTCCAGCGGATCGACGACCTGATCGAGCGGATGGGCGCCATCACGCGCCAGCTCAAATCCTATGCGCGCAAGGGCGGCGAGGCCTTCGAGCCCGTGGACCTGCGCACCTGCGTGTCCTCGGCGCTGGCGATGATGGAGCCGCAACTGAAGGAGCGTGAAGTCAAGATCACCCGCACCCTGCCGCGCAAGCCGGTGATGGTGATGGCTGATCGCCTCCGGCTGGAGCAGGTCATCATCAACCTTCTGCGCAATGCGCTGGATGCCACGAAGGGCGTGCGCGATCCGCATGTGGATCTGCTGCTGAGCCAGGGTGAAACCGCGATTCTTGCGGTACGCGACAACGGGCCGGGGATCGAGGATCTCGATAATCTGTTCGAGCCCTTCTACACCACCAAGAAGCCGGGCGAGGGCGTGGGCCTTGGCCTTGCGATTTCGTCGGGGATCGTCACCGACCTGGGCGGGCGCCTGACCGCGCGCAATGGTGAAGGGGGCGGGGCTGTATTCGAGGTCCAGCTTCCCATATTGACAAGTGAAACACAGGCAGCCGAGTGAGGAAAAATGGGTCGTTCGATGAAAGTCGCGATTGTCGATGATGAACAGGACATGCGCCAGTCGATCAGCCAGTGGCTGGCTCTGTCGGGGTTCGAGACCGAGACCTATCCCTCGGCCGAGGATGCGCTGAAGGCACTGGGGCCGGAATTTCCGGGCGTCGTCGTCTCCGACATCAAGATGCCGGGGATGGACGGGATGGCGTTCCTCAAGCGTCTGATGAGCATGGACAGCGGGCTGCCCGTCATCATGATCACCGGCCATGGCGATGTGCCGATGGCGGTCGAGGCGATGCGCATCGGCGCCTATGACTTTCTGGAGAAGCCCTTCAATCCCGACCGCATGACCGAACTGGCAAAACGCGCCACGCAGGTGCGGCGCCTGACGCTGGACAACCGCGCGCTGCGTCGGGAATTGTCCGATGGCTCGGTGTTGATGAAGAAGTTGATCGGCACCTCGGCGGTGATGGAGCGGCTGCGCGAAGACATCCTTGATCTGGGCCAGGCCGACGGGCATGTGCTGATCGACGGGGAAACCGGCACCGGCAAGACGCTTGTCGCCCATGCCCTGCATGCGGTGGGGCCGCGGGCGGGCAAGAAGTTCACGGTGATATCCTGCGCCGCCTATTCCGAGGATCAGCTTGCCGCCAAGCTGTTCGGCCCGACCGACGAGGGCGATGGTCTGCCACTTATCGAAGAGGCGCGCGGTGGCACCCTTTGCCTTGAGGATGTCGAGGCGCTGAGCCAGTCGTTGCAGGCGCGGCTTCTGACCTTCATCAACGATCAGGGCACGCCGGCGGAAACGCGGATCGTTGCAATCTGCAACGAACATGCGCCCGACAAGACGGTCGAGGATGCACTGCGTCCGGATCTCTATTACCGGCTTGCCGCACTCAAGATCACGCTGCCCCCTTTGCGGATGCGGGGCGAAGATATCCTGACCCTGTTCACCCGCTATTCCGAGCAGTTTTCGGAGGAATATGGCTGCGATGCCCCCGAGGTCACCGCGCAGGAGGCGGCGCAGCTTCTGCAGGCACCCTGGCCCGGCAATGTTCGCCAGCTGATCAACATCGCCGAACGCGCGGTGCTGCAGAACCGGCGTGGCTCGGGCTCGATCGCATCGCTGCTCATGGCTGACAACGAAGCTGCCGGCCCGGCCCTGACCACCGAAGGCAAACCGCTGAAGGAATATGTGGAAGCCTTCGAGCGGATGCTGATCGACAACACGATGCGCCGCCACAAGGGCGCGATCACGGCGGTGATGGAAGAGCTTTGCCTGCCGCGCCGCACCCTGAACGAAAAGATGGCGAAATACGCGCTGAGCCGGTCGGATTACCTCTGACGGGGCTTGCGCCCCGCGCTGAACCGGGGGCGGGTGAAAAAACCGATTGTGTTTCACCCGCCAACCCCGATAAGGTCGGGAAATGCGGGCCTGCATTTTCATGCGCCCCACATGAGTTTCGCTGTTTCCGGTCACCAAGCGCCATGTGCTGCGACGTTTCCGGACAGACCGTTTGGCCGCAAGGCCGCAAGATTGCCCGTCGTGCGTGATGCCGGGGTATTTATTCGGAACGGGCGCCGCGCCTGCGGCCCCTTTACAGGACTGCGATGACGCGCGCTGGACTTGATTGGCGGAAAACAGGAAGGTCTTTGGCCTCTGTTCCGCACTGTCCCGCAGCACTGATCGCCTCAACAGATCACCCGCTTCAACCGGATCTGACCCTGCGCCTTGGCGCGGGGGCAGGCCGATTGCGCCGGTGCAATGGAAGACTATGGCCAAGAAAATGCTTATCGATGCCACCCACGCGGAGGAAACCCGCGTCGTGGTGGTGGACGGAACGCGCGTCGAGGAATTCGATTTCGAGACCGCAAACAAACGGCAGCTTGCCGGCAATATCTACCTCGCCAAGGTAACACGGGTAGAGCCTTCGCTTCAGGCGGCCTTTGTGGATTACGGCGGGAACCGGCACGGGTTCCTGGCCTTCTCGGAGATCCATCCGGATTATTACCAGATCCCTACTGCGGACCGTCAGGCGCTTCTGGAAGAAGAACGCGCCTATGCCCGTGCGCAGGAGGAAGAGGAAAACCGCCCGCGTCGCAGCAGCCGCAAACCTGCGCCCAAGGCGGAAGCCCTGGCAAGCGATGATGCCGTACAGACCGGCGAAATCCAAGAACAGGATGCAACCCAGCGGTCGCCCAGCAGCATGGATGTCGTCGATCTCGGCGAGGATCAGGACGGCGCCGGCCTTGTTCACGACCGTGACGAGGGCGACACGGGTCCTGACCGCACCGATCGTCAGGCCGATGAGGACGGGCAGCCTTATGCCGCCGTCGATCATGCGACCGAGATCGACTCGGAGATCGAGTCGATTGCGGACGAGGATGTGAGCGAGGAAATCCGCCAGCCGCGCAAGCCGCGCCCCCGTCGCTACAAGATCCAGGAAGTGATCAAGGTGCGCCAGATCATGCTGGTGCAGGTGGTGAAGGAAGAGCGCGGCAACAAGGGTGCGGCGCTGACCACCTATCTGTCGCTTGCCGGCCGTTACTGTGTGCTGATGCCGAACACCGCCCGCGGGGGCGGCATCTCGCGCAAGATCACCAATGCCGCGGACCGCAAGAAGCTGAAGGAAATCGCCGCCGAGATCGAGGTTCCGGAAGGCGCCGGCCTGATCGTGCGCACGGCGGGCGCGCAACGCACCAAGACCGAGATCCGTCGCGACTACGAATACCTCGTGCGTCTGTGGGAACAGATCCGCGAACTGACGCTGAGGTCGATCGCACCAGCCCCGATCTACGAGGAAGGTGATCTGATCAAGCGCTCGATCCGTGATCTTTACAACCGCGAGATCGATGAGGTTCTGGTCGAGGGTGTCGAGGGCTATCGCGTGGCCAAGGACTTCATGAAGATGATCATGCCGTCCCACGCCAAGAACGTGAAGCATTACACCGACCAGCTGCCGCTGTTCGCCCGGCATCAGGTGGAAAGCTACCTTTCGGGCATGTTCAATCCGACCGTGCAGCTGAAATCCGGTGGCTATATCGTGATCGGCGTGACCGAGGCGCTGGTGGCGATCGACGTGAACTCGGGCCGGGCGACCAAGGAAGGCTCGATCGAGGACACCGCGCTCAAGACGAACCTTGAAGCGGCCGAAGAGATTGCCCGCCAGCTGCGCCTGCGTGATCTGGCCGGCCTGATCGTCATTGACTTCATCGACATGGAAGAGCGCAAGAACAACGCTGCCGTCGAGAAGAAGCTCAAGGACAAGCTCAAGACCGATCGCGCCCGCATCCAGGTGGGGCGGATTTCGGGCTTTGGCCTTCTGGAAATGAGCCGCCAGCGCCTGCGCCCCGGCATGATCGAAAGCACGACCCAGCCGTGCCCGCATTGCCACGGCACCGGGTTGATCCGGTCGGACGACAGCCTTGGCCTGTCGATCCTGCGCCAGCTTGAGGAGGAGGGCACGCGCAAACGTTCGCGCGAGGTGCTGCTCAAGGCGCCGGTGGATGTGGTCAACTTCCTCATCAACCAGAAGCGGGAGCACATCGCCCAGATCGAGGCCCGGTATGGCATGGCAGTTCGGATCGAGGTTGATCCGACGCTGGTGAGCCCGAACTTCTCGATCGAGAAGTTCAAGACCGCGACGCGGGTTGTGGCCGAGGTCGTTTCTCCGGTTGTATCGGTGGATACGTCGGCCATGCCCGAGGTCGAGGAAGAGGACATCGAAGAGGATGTAGTGACCGAAACCGCGGCGCCGGCCGAGGCCGAGGCGACCGAGGGCGAGGGCAACGGCAAGAAGCGCAAGCGCCGCCGGCGCCGGCGTCGGGGGTCGAACGGCAGTAACGGCACCGAGCTTCGCGACGACACGGTCGAAGATGAGGCCGATACCGCACCGGAAGCAGGTGATGCCGCCCAGGATCTTGCCACGGCCGTGACCGAGGAAACCCCGGCTGCCGATGCGGAAGCCGATGCTGCAGCAGTGGCGGAACCCCCGGCAGCAGAAACGGTCGCTGCCGAGACGCCGAAGACCACCCGCTCGCGCAGCCGGAGCCGGAGCAGGAAGCCGGCGCAGCCCGAGGCAGAGGCACCGCAGGTCCCGGCCGAGGCGGCTCCAGCGGAGGAACCTGCCGTCGAGCCCGCAGCTGAGGCCGCGCCGGCCAAGCCCAAGCGGACGCGCAGCCGCAAGACCAAGGCGCAGCTTGCTGCCGAGGCAGAAGAGGCCGCTCGCATGGCAGAGGCAGCGGCGGCAGGAGAAGCGGCCTCGGCCTTTGCCGAGGCCAATCCCGAACCCGCGGCCGCAGTGCATGATGCCGGCGAAATCCCCGCACAGGATGCGACCGCGAGGGCCGAGGCCGCGCCGGAGCCCAGGGCGACACCGGCAGCCACTACCGAGACCGAGGCGGAACCCGCGACGGCGGCAGGGCCCGCAGCCGAAATGGTGGGCGCCGCGGAACCGGCCGCCATTGCCGCGCAAAAGGCAGAGGCGGAGCAATCCCTGCCCGAGGCTGCCCCGGTCCTGCCCGAACCGGTTTCGGCCGAGGATACCGGCACGCCCTCCGAGGAGCTGCAGGTTGCAGGATCGGAAGGCGAGACGCCTGAAAGCGACCGGCCGAAGCGCAGGGGCTGGTGGAACCTCGGTCGCTGAACCGGGCGACTTGATCGGACGCCGGGGCCTTCGCGCCCCGGCGTTTTTCTTTGCGCCCCGGCGTCCCGGCTTACGACCATGTGACTCTGCGTCGCGTGACGCGCGGCGCCGGATCGCGTAAGCGGGGGTCGGAAAGGGATCATCATGTTCGGAATCGATCTTCTGGATGCCGGGCTCGTGCCGGCCGGGACGGTGGCGCTGCTGGCAGGCGTCCTGTCCTTCCTGAGCCCCTGCGTCCTGCCCATTGTCCCACCCTATCTTGCATATATGGGCGGGATCTCGATGACCGATCTGCGGGGAGAAAAACGGCGCCGCGCCGTGCTTCCGGCGCTGTTCTTCGTGATGGGCCTCTCGACGGTGTTCCTGATCCTGGGCTTCACGGCCTCGGCGATGGGAATGTTCTTCCTGCGAAACCAGGAGGTGTTCGCCCAGGTCTCGGGCGTTGTGGTGATCGTGTTCGGGCTGCACTTCCTGGGCGTGTTCCGCATCCCGATTCTTGACCGCGAGGCACGGCTGGATGCCGGCGATCACGGGGGGTCGGCGGCCGGTGCCTATGTGCTGGGGCTGGCCTTTGCCTTTGGCTGGACGCCCTGCATCGGTCCGCAACTGGGGGCGATCCTGTCGCTGGCAGCCTCGGAGGCCTCGGTCGCCAGGGGCACGGCGCTTCTGGGGATCTATGCAGCAGGCCTCGGCATTCCCTTCCTGCTGGCGGCGCTGTTCATCGAGCGGGCGATCGGCGTGATGAACCGGTTGAAGCGGCACATGAAAACCATTGAGCGCGTCTCGGGTATCCTGCTGATCGCTGTGGGCCTTGCGCTGCTGACGGGCGCCTTCTCGGCCTTTTCGTGGTGGCTGCTTGAAACCTTCCCGGCGCTCAGCGTTCTTGGATAGCGATGCTGCCCCGCAGCAAGGGCTTAACTTCGTCGGGTCTTTCCCCTAGCTTGTGCCCGAGAGAGGGACATGCATGGACGACAAACTTGCCGCACGGGCGGATCGGCCGGTCCGGCGCAGGGTGGTGTTCTACCTGCCGGGCTATGACCCGTTCCCGCCCCGCCGCTACCGCGAGCTTTACCGCAAGGAGGGCGCCCGTCAGGCGGAGATTTCGGGCTACAGCCTCGCGCTGACCCCGCGCGCCGGGCGCGATGAACCCTATGGCTGGGATATCGAGATCGTCGCAGACGGGTCCGAGACCCGCAGCCGGATACATATCCTGCACTGGACGGATATCGTGCGCCAGTCGATGAACATGGGCGTGCTGGCGACCTACCTGCTCCTGGTGCGCACCTTCTGGATCTATCTCTCGACCGGGGTGATGACGCGGCTGTTCCGGCTGCGCAAGGGGCCGGTGATCACCGCGATGTATCCGGTGGTGATGCTGCTGGGGCAACTGGCCGTGGCTCTGGGCTTGGCCGGACTGATCTGGTGGTTGGCCGCGCAGCGGCTGCCGCACTGGGTCGCGCTGCCGCTTGGCCTTGTGGTGGTGCCGCCGGTGCTGTGGAAGTTTCGCCAGATGGACGGCAAGCTGTTCGTCTATTACCTGCTGCATGACTATGCCTTCACTGCCCGGCATCTGGGTGAAAACCCGCCGGAACTGGAGCAACGCATGGCCGCGTTCGTGGCCCTGATCGGCGCGGCCCTGTCCGAGGATGTCGACGAGGTGCTGGTCGTCGGCCATTCTTCGGGCGTGCATCTGGGGGTGTCGATCCTTGCCGATGTGATCCGCGCGGGCCATTGCCGCCCGGACGGGCCGCTTCTGGCCTTCCTGTCGTTGGGGCAGGCGGTGCCGATGCAAAGCTTTCTGCCTGATGCCGCGCGATTGCGCGCCGATCTGCATTACCTGTCCGAGCGGGACGAAATCACCTGGATCGACATCTCCGCCCCGGCCGATGGCTGCTGCTATGCTCTGTGCGACCCGGTTGCGGTGTCAGGGGCGGCGGGGCCGGGCAAACGCTGGCCGCTGGTGCTGTCGGCGGCGTTCAGCCAGACTCTTCTGCCCGAAACCTGGGCACGGTTGCGGCGGCGCTTTTTCCGACTGCATTTCCAGTATCTGTGCGCCTTCGACAAGCCGGGCGATTATGACTATTTCCTGATCACCGGCGGCCCGCGCAGCCTTGCCGCGCGGTTTGCAGGGCGCCAGCCCTCGGCGCAGCGGAAGGAAACGGTGCTGTCGCCGCATCTGGGGCGCGCGCCCGAATGATCCGTCCGCCCAAGCCGCCGGCCCGCCCGGACAAGGTCTCTTTCTGGCGCTACGTCCGGCTGTTCCGGCAGGACCTGCTTTCCGCGCATCCGGCGCGGCTCTATCGCGCCTGGATGGCCGAATTCCGGACGCCCTTCTTCCGCAGCTTTGTCGTCAACGACCCATCGGTCCTGCGGGTGATCCTGAACGAACGGCCCGACGATTTCCCGAAATCCGAAAGGGTCCGCCACGGGCTTGCGCCGCTTCTGGGCAATTCGGTTTTCGTGACCAATGGCCCGGTGTGGAAACGTCAGCGGCGCATCATTGATCCTGCGTTTGAAGGCGGACGGCTGCGCGACACCTTCCCGGCAATGTGGGCGGCGGCCGAGGCGGCGACGGCGCGGCTGGCCAGCCAGAGCCCGGGCCTTGTCGAGGTCGAGCAGGAGGCCAGCCATGCGGCGGCAGATGTCATCTTTCGCACCTTGTTCTCGATACCCATCGAGCATGAGATCGCGTCGCGTGTCTTCAGCGAGTTTCGTGCCTATCAGCGCAACCAGCCGATCGTGAATGTGGCGGCGCTGCTGCCCTTCGCGCGCTGGCTGCCGCGCCTGCACCGCCGTTCGACGCTTCGCGCGGCGCGGGTGATCCGTGGGCTGATCACCGACCTGACGGCGGCGCGGATGGCCGAGATCGCCGCAGGCCGCGCGCCCGACGATCTGGCCACGAAGATCATGACCACCAGCGATCCCGAAACCGGCGCACGGTTCGATACCGCCGAAATGGTCGATCAGGTGGCGATCTTCTTTCTGGCCGGCCATGAAACCAGTGCTTCGGCGCTGGGCTGGGCGCTTTACCTTCTGGCGCTGTTCCCCGAGGCGCAGGCCCGCGTGGCGAACGAAGCCGCGGGCCTGACGCCCGAATTTGCGGCCCTGTCGCGGCTGCGCTTTACCCGGGATGTGTTCCGCGAGGCGCTGCGCCTTTACCCGCCGGTGCCAATGATGGTGCGCGAGAACCTGATGCAAGAGCAGTTTCGCGATCGCGATGTTGCGCCGGGCGGGCAGTTCGTTCTGTCGCCCTGGCATCTGCACCGGCACGAGCGTCTGTGGGACAGGCCGGATGATTTCGATCCTGACCGATGGCAGACCGATCCGGGGCGCGCCTCGGCGCGCGGCGCCTACATGCCGTTCTCGTCGGGGGCGCGGGTCTGCCCGGGGGCAGGATTCGCCATGGCGGAAGGGGTGCTGCTGCTGGCGATGCTGGTGCGCAGCCTGCGTTTCGAAACAGTGCCCGGAAAGGTGCCGATGCCGGTCGCGCATCTGACGGTACGGGCAAGGGACGGAATCTGGCTGCGGATCAGCCCGCGCGAAAGTGCTTTGACAGTTTGAGCCCCTGGCCTTGATAGTTCGAGGCGATGCCGGCGCCATAAAGCGTTTCGGGAACCTCGGCCATCCGCTCGTAGACCAGCCGCCCGACGATCTGACCATGTTCCAGCACGAAGGGCGCCTCGTGGCAGCGCACCTCCAGTACGCCGCGCGATCCCTGACCGCCCGCTGCCGCATGGCCGAAGCCCGGGTCGAAGAATCCTGCGTAATGCACCCGGAATTCGCCCACCATCGCCAGGTAGGGCGCCATTTCCGCCGCATGGGTCGGAGGGATATGCACCGCCTCGCGGCTTACGAGGATGTAGAAAGCACCCGGATCAAGGATGATCTGCCCGTCCTGGCTGCGTACCTCCTCCCAGAAGGCCGACGGTTGATAGGCGCCCAGCCGGTCCAGATCGATGACGCCGGTATGCGGCTTGGCGCGCCATCCGACAAGGTCGGTGCCGGCGGGGCGCAGATCCACCGAAAAGCCCAGCCCGTCCGAGATGACCGCCTCGCCTGATACGAGCCGATGCGCCTTGTGAAGCGCGCGCAGTTCATCATCGGCAAGCACGGCATGACCGCGGCGAAACCGGATCTGGTTCAGCCGCATCCCCGGCCGGACGAGCACCGAAAAGGAGCGGGGGCAGATCTCGGCATAAAGCGGGCCGGCATAGCCGGCGGGAATCCGGTCAAACTCGGTCCCGCCGTCGGTGATGGTCCGCGTCAGCAGATCAAGCCTGCCGGTGGAGCTTTTGGCATTGGCAACCGCCTGTATGTCCCTTGGCAGGGCCAGATGCTCCATCAGGGGCACCACATAGACGCAGCCCTTTTCCAGGACGGCGCCGTCGGCAAGATCGACGCGGTGCATTTCGAATTCCTGGAGGCGCTCGGCCACGCTGCGCCCGGCGCCCGCCAGAAACGAGGCGCGCACCCGATAGGCAACCGTGCCAAGCCGCAGGTCGAGGCTCGCGGGCTGCACCTGATCCTGAAGCAGCGGCGCATCGGGCCGGATCTGCCCGCGGGCGACCATGTCGCGCAGGGTCTGTGCCGGAAGAACGCCGATCTGGTTCATGTCTTGCCCCTTGATGCAGGAACGCCCGCGGCATTGCTGCCACGGGCGTTTCCTTGTTGGTCGGGCCGGCGAGATTCGAACTCGCGACCTTCCGCCCCCCAGACGGACGCGCTAACCAGGCTGCGCCACGGCCCGACGCGGGCATACATACTGACTTTGTCGGCAGGGGCAAGCGCGAAAGCGGCCAAACGGGTTTCCAGACGGCAAAAAAAGCGGAAACCCTTTCCACCCAGAGGCTTGCTCGGCTCTACGGCGTGCGCAGCCGGTCACGCAGCAGCGCCAGACGGTCGCGCAGTGCGCGAAGCTTGCCCCGGTCGGCTATGGCTCCTTCGGGAAGATTCCTCAGCCGCGCGGCAAGACGTCGGTCGGTCCAGGCGTGGGGCTGGGGAGGGGCTTCCTGTTCTCCGCGTTTTTCGGCAGGTTCCGCCTGCACAGCCGCTTGCGCAAGCGCCGCGTCGGTTTCCTGCGGAACATCTGCGACGGTCACCTGCTCTGGCGCAACGGCCGATTGCGGCACGGATTCAGCCTCATGCGACTCGTCGCTCCTGGCAAGCGTGTCCGTCGTGTCGCGCGCCGCATCATCCGGCGAATGCGACGGATCCGGCGCAACGCTGGCGGCGCGCCTGTTCTGCCCGGCCGCATCCCGCATGCCTTGTTCGGGCGTGGTGGGGCGAGGGCGCGCGGCGCGCAGCATCACCACATTGGCAGGGGCCTTGGGCGCGGGTTCTTCCATGGCATCAAGTATCATCGGCGCCTCGTCCTCGGCGCTGTCACTGTCAAGGATCTGCCCCTGAAGCGCCGGGCTGCCGAAGGCGTCCTCGCCCGGCGCATCGGCCAGGCTGGAGACGAACTTGGCCCCCTGTTCATTCAGAAGCTTCTGCACGCCCCGGATTGTCATGCCTTCTTCATGCAGAAGCTTCTTTATCCCCGCCAGAAGCACCATGTCGCTGGGGCGATAATAGCGGCGCCCCCCGGCGCGCTTGATCGGCCGCACCTCGGGAAACTTCGTTTCCCAGAAGCGCAGCACATGTGAGGGCGTGCTGAGCCAGTCCGCGACCTCGCTGATCGTTCTGAAGGCCTCGCGGGACTTTTCCATACTCTTTACCAGTGTTTCGCCCTAGCGCTTGTTGCCGGCCGCGACCCGGTCCTTCATCAGATGCGAGGCCCGGAACGTCAGCACGCGCCGCGGAGAAATCGGAACCTCGTCCCCCGTCTTGGGGTTGCGACCGATCCGCGCCGCCTTGTCACGAACGCTGAATGTCCCGAACGAGGAGATCTTGACCTGTTCACCGGCAACAAGCGCGTCGGACATGTGCTGCAAAACGCTTTCAACAAGCTGCGCGGATTCGTTGCGTGACAGACCGACTTCGCGGAACACGGCCTCGCTCAGATCCATGCGGGTCAGTGTCTTTTCGCCCATGATTTCCCCCGATTTTGGCCAAGCATGGGGAAAGACAAAACCGCTGTCAATATCAATGGCTTGGGTCCGGGCCCTACCAGCGGAGAACGACCGATCCCCAGGCAAGTCCGCCGCCGATCGCTTCGGTAACGATCACGTCGCCCTCATGGATCTGTCCGCGTTCCTTGCCGACCGACAGCGCAAGCGGGATCGAGGCGGCCGAGGTGTTGCCGTGATCCTGCACCGTCACCACGACCCGATCCATGTCCAGGCCCATCTTCTGCGCCGTGCCCTTGATGATGCGAAGATTGGCCTGATGCGGCACGATCCAGGTGACATCTTCGGGCGAAAGCCCTGCACGGGCAAGCGAGGTATGGGCCGTTTGCGCAAGCTTTTCAATGGCGTGACGAAACACTTCCTTGCCCTGCATGCGCAGGACGCCCGTGCTCTGATTGCTCGAAGGGCCGCCATCGACATAAAGGATGTCGCGATGGCGTCCATCCGAATTGAGATCCATCGACAGGATGCCCCGGTCGGCATTGGTGCCGGTACCTTCCTGCGCTTCAAGCACCAGCGCCCCGGCGCCATCCCCGAACAACACGCAGGTACCGCGGTCAGTCCAGTCCATGATCCGGCTGAAAGTTTCGGCCCCGATGACCAGAACCCTGCGCGCCTGGCCGGTCTGAATCATGGCGTTGGCATTCGAGAGCGCAAAGACGAACCCGGCGCAGACAGCCTGCACGTCAAAGGCAAAGCCCGAGGTCATGCCCAGGTTGCCCTGCACCATTGTCGCGACGGACGGGAAGGTGAAGTCCGGGGTCGAAGTCGCGACGACAATCGCGTCGATGTCCTGCGGTTCAAGGCCGGCATCGCGAAGCGCGGCCCGCGCGGCATGGGTGGCAAGATCGGACGTGGCCTCACCTTCGGCGGCGAAATGTCGCCGCTCGATCCCCGACCGCGAGCGGATCCACTCATCGCTCGTGTCCAGCGTCTTTTCGAATTCCGAGTTCGGGACCACGCGTTCAGGCAGATAATGCCCGACGCCCCGGACGACGGCGCGAATGGTCATGCGGCCCCACCGTTTCTTTGTTCAGACAAGGCCGCATCCTGACCGGACTGAACCGCCGATGCAACCCGTGCGGCCAGCCGATCCTGGAAACCGGACTGGGCAAGCTTGAAGGCCAGTTTGACCGCCGCGGAAACCCCGGTGGCATCGGCCGATCCGTGCGATTTCACCACCGTGCCGTTGAGGCCAAGAAAGACCCCGCCGTTCACGCGGCGCGGATCGATGCGTTTCTGCAGACGTTTCAGCGACGGCAGGGCCAGAAGCGCCGCGAAGCGCGACATCGGGGTCTTCTGGAAAGCCTCGCGCAGAAGCGAGCTGATCAGGCGCGCGGTGCCCTCGCCGGTCTTGAGCGCGATGTTGCCCGTGTAGCCATCGGTAACGATCACATCGCAGCGCGCGCCCGGAATATCGACCCCTTCGACATAGCCCACATATTCATAGCCGCCGGCCTCGGCAGCGGCGGCGATCATCTCGCCTGCGACGCGCAGCTCCGGGCGACCCTTGTGTTCTTCGGTGCCGACGTTCAGAAGACCGACCCGCGGCCTTACCAGCGCCAGGCCGTTGCGGGCATAGGCGGCGCCCATAAGCGCATATTGAAGCAAATCTTCGGCATCGGCGCGGATATCGGCGCCCACATCCAGCATCACGTTGAAGCCATGCGGATTGCGCGAGGGCCAGAGGCAGGCGATGGCCGGGCGGTTTACGCCGGGCAGCCGGCGCAGCCGCACCATCGACAGCGCCATGAGCGCGCCGGTATTGCCGCAGGACACGGCGACGGTGGCCTCCTTGTTGCGGACGGCTTCAATGGCCGACCACATCGAGGTGCCTTCGCCATGCCGCATCACGTGGCTTGGCTTTTCGTGCATCTGAACCACGCGCGGCGCATGGCGCAGTTCACACCGCTCCGACAGACCCCGGCGCCGCGCGATCAGCGGAGCCAGCACCTGTTCGTCGCCATGCAGGATGAATCCGATGTCGGGATTCTTGTCGGCAGATGCGGCAATACCGGCGACAACTGCCGCCGGGCCGCGATCTCCGCCCATCGCGTCAACGGAAATGACGATGCGGCCTGCACCCTTGGTCTGAGGATCGCGTGTATCCATCATGCGGGGTGCCGGACGCCTGGCTTACGCCGCGTCTTCGTCCAGATCGACTTCTTCGGTCACCGCGATGACCTGACGGTCGTCATAGTGCCCACAGGCGCCGCAGACGTGGTGGGGGCGCTTCAGCTCGCCACAGTTGCTGCATTCGTTGGGGTTCGCCGCGACCAGCGCGTCATGCGCACGACGCATGTTGCGGCGGGACTTCGTTACTCGGTTCTGAGGGACAGCCATGTCACAACCTCGGGTTATGGGGGGCAGAGCCCCAGATTCTTGCAAAGTTCAGACACAGATTCCTGCGGACCGTTGCCCGAAACCCATGCTTCAAACGAGGCCGGGAACATACTGGGATTCTGGCCGGGCGCAAGAGTTTTCTGGACGTTTTCAGGCGCCGCCCGTTCCGCTGCCCTGATCGGGGCCGCCCTCGCCGTCGCCCGCCAGCCGTGCACGCAGTTCGGCAAGGCCGGCAAAGGGTTTCACGGACTCGTCGTTCAGAGCGGCCTTGCCGGGTTCGGTAAAGACGGCCTCGCGCAGTTCGGCATCCGGGGCGCGCGGATAAAGCGGCATCGCCAGCGCCAGCGCCTCGGTCAGGACGGCGCCAAGGTCGATGACGGCACCCAGGGGCTCCTGCGTGTCGTCCTCGGGCATCTCGATCTCGTCACCCGAGGGTTCGGGCAGATCCCGCAGCCACCGTCTGGCGACGGGCTCTTCGATACGGGTGGTAACGGGGGCGAGGGTCACGATGCAGGGCTGCACGACCGTTGCACCCAGCTGGGCTTCAAGCTCCCAGTCGGTACGGCCGAGGGGGCGCAGTTCGCCGGTCAGCTGCACCTTTCGCAGCGCATCGGCGCCGATCGCGGCGGCGATGGTCGCAAGTTCGGGCGCCGACGGCGTGATCGAAAACCGCGTCGGCTTTCGCGTCGGCAGATCGGCGACACGCAGCGGATGCGAGAAGGGCAGGGCAGAGGCTTCGGTCATGGCGGCAGGGTTCCTGGCTGGCACCGCAGGCCGCGGCACGTTCCTTTCTTGAACAGAAGGCAAAGCTTCTGTAATCCGAGATATGAAGCTTGGGCACACAAGGCAAGGGGGCGCGATGGGCAGGCTCGGACGGGCGGTACGCGGCGCGATGGTAGGGCTTCTTGCCCTGTCGGCTGCGGCCTGTGCGGATATCTACCGCAACCACGGCTATACACCGACGGACAATGAACTGGCGCAGATCAGCGTCGGCCGCGACACGCGTGACACGGTGGCGGAAATTGTCGGACGCCCCGCATCCTCGGCGCTGCTGCAGGACGGGGCCTGGTATTACGTTCAAAGCCGCTATCGCCATGGCGGCATCGGCGCACCGCGCGAGATCGACCGCCAGGTCGTGGCGATCAGCTTTGACCAGGCCGGAACGGTTGCCAATATCGAGCGCTTCGGCTTGGAGCAGGGCCGTGCGGTCGTGCTGTCGCGGCGGGTCACCGAAACGAACATTCGCGGTGTGAGCGTGATCGGGCAGCTTCTGGGCAACCTGGGCAACCTGCGCGCCGAACAGCTGATCGACTGATCGCTCGACCGCGGGATCGTCCACGCCGCCCATCATCGCGGCGTGGACGAGGCCACCCGATCAGACCATCCTGTCGGCCGCCGTGTCGGTGCGGCGCCGGCGCGAAGGATGGTCAGCCTTCTTGGGGTTCGAAGCGAAGCGCCACCCCGTTCAGACAATAGCGCAGCCCGGTCGGCGCGGGCCCGTCCGGAAAGACATGGCCCAGATGGGCCTCGCATCGGGCACAATGAACCTCGGTGCGGCGCATGAAGAACTTGCGGTCTTCGGACAGGCCGATCACGCTTTCATCAAGCGGAGCGTAGAACGAAGGCCAGCCGGTGCCACTGTCGAACTTGGTGGCCTGATCGAACAGCGGTGCACCACAGCAGATGCAGAGGAAGGTTCCGGGCTCTTTCGGGAAGTTGTCATGAGTAAAGGCGCGTTCCGTGCCGTGGCGACGGGTGACCTTGTAGGTCAGATCGTCAAGCTGGGCGCGCCATTCGTCATCTGTCTTGCGAATCTTGTCGGGCATGTGGCTTTACTTTCCGAAGGGCTGTCACATTTGTTCTTTACATGAGTCCTGGTAATCTAGGGGGCGCGGTCTGCGCCGCCAAGTCACGAAGGGGGCCGGCCATGCTGGCGCTGGCAAGGGGACGGTTCACCGCGCGCTTCGCCGAGTCGGCCGAGGATATCGAGGCGGCCCAGGCCCTTCGCCATCAGTGCTTCGTCACCGGGCGCGGTCTGCCTGCCCGGCCGGGCATGGCGCTTGAGCGTGATGGCTTTGACGCATCTTGCCGTCACCTGCTGGTGGAACACGTTCCCTCGGGCGTTCTGGTCTGCTGTTTCCGGCTGCTCATGCTCGAGGGCGGGGGACGCATCGGCGACAGCTATTCCGCGCAGTATTACGAGCTTTCGGCGCTTGCCGCCTATCCCGGGCGGATGGCCGAACTGGGGCGGTTCTGCATCCATCCCGACTGGCGCGATCCCGATATCCTGCGCATCGCCTGGGCGGCGCTGGCGCGCGTCGTGGATGAAGAGGGGATCGAGCTTCTGTTCGGCTGTTCGTCGTTCAACGGGACTGATGGGGACAGCTATCGCGATGCCTTCGCGCTTCTGGCCCGCAACCATATGGCGCCTGATCGCTGGCAGCCGCGGGTCAAGGCACCTGACGTTTTCCGGTTCGGACGCCTGCTGCGGCAACTGATTCCGGATCCGGGGCGGGCGATGCGCGCGATGCCACCGTTGCTGCGGTCCTACCTCGCCATGGGGGGATGGGTCAGCGATCACGCCGTCGTGGACCGAGATCTGGCGACGCTGCATGTGTTCACCGGGCTCGAGATCGGCGCAATTCCGCCCGCACGGGCGCGGCTGCTGCGCGCCACAGCAACTGCCTGATGCGGGTTTCGCACTGGCACCCGTTGACGGGCGCCTGCGGGGCGGATAGCCCACGGCCATGGCACGCGCACCCCTTCTGCAACTTTCCGACATTTCGCTGACCTTCGGCGGTGAACCGATCTTCGACGGGCTCGATCTGGTCGTCCAGGAAGGCGACCGCGTCGCCCTTGTGGGGCGGAACGGCTCGGGCAAATCGACGCTGATGAAGATCATGGCCGGGCTGCTTGAACCCGATCGCGGCAGCCGCGTCATCCCGCCGGGGGTTCGCGTGGGTCATCTGGAACAGGACCCGGACCTTTCCGGCTTTGCCACCCTGGGCGACTATGCCACCAGCGGGCTTGAGCCGGGCGAGGAATACCGCGTGGCCATGGTCGCCGAGGGGCTGAAGCTCAACCCCGATGCCGCCGTCGAGACCGCCTCGGGCGGGGAAAGGCGGCGGGCGGCGCTTGCCAAGCTTCTGGCCGAGGCGCCCGAACTCATGCTTCTGGACGAACCGACCAACCATCTGGATATCGAGGCGATCCGCTGGCTTGAGGACGAGCTTTCGCAGACCCGTACGGCCTATGTGCTCATCTCGCACGACCGCGCCTTTCTCCGCGCCCTGACGCGCGCAACGCTCTGGATCGACCGGGGGCAGGCACGGCGGCAGGAGAAGGGCTTTGAAGCCTTCGAGGCCTGGCGTGACGAAGTCTGGGCCGCCGAGGACGAGGCCCGGCACAAGCTGGACCGCAAGATCAAGGCCGAGGCCCGCTGGGCCGTGGAAGGGATCAGCGCCCGGCGCAAACGCAACCAGGGCCGGTTGCGCGCCCTCGCGGCGCTTCGGGATGAACGGTCGCAGCAGATCCGCCGTCAGGGCGTGGCCGAGATGGCCTTCGAGGCCGGCCCGCAATCGGGCAAGCTGGTGGCCGAGGCGCGCCATATCTCGAAACGGTTTGGCGACAAGGTGATCCTTGATGACTTCTCGCTGCGCGTGCAACGTGGCGACCGCGTTGCCTTCGTGGGGCCGAACGGGGTGGGCAAGACCACGCTTTTGCGCATGCTGACCGGCGAGGTGGCGCCCGACGCGGGCGAGGTTCGGCTTGGGACCAATCTGGAAATCGCGGTGTTTGATCAGACCCGCGCGAAACTGGATCCCGAGGCGACGCTCTGGGAAAGCCTGACCGGCGATCCGCTGATGGGTGTTTCGGGCCAGGCCGATCAGGTCATGGTGCGCGGGCGGCCGCGCCATGTGGTCGGCTATCTCAAGGAATTCCTGTTCGACGAACGTCAGGCGCGGGCGCCGGTCAAGGCGCTGTCGGGTGGCGAACGCGCGCGGCTGCTGCTGGCCCGCATCATGGCGCGGGAATCGAACCTTCTGGTTCTGGACGAACCGACGAACGATCTTGATGTGGAAACGCTTGATCTTCTGCAGGATCTTCTGGGCGAATATGACGGAACGGTGCTTCTGGTCAGCCACGATCGCGACTTCATCGACCGGGTCGCCACCGTGACCATCGCGATGGAGGGCGATGGCCGCGCCACCGCCTATGCCGGTGGATGGAGCGACTATCAGACGCAGCGCAGTGCTGCTGCGACTCCGGCGGGACAGTCCCCAGCCGCTGCTGGCCGTGCCAAGCCTGCCCCCGCCCCGGCGCCCGCAGCGCAGCCCAGCCCGACGAAGGGAGCGCTCAGCTACACCGAGCGCCACCGGCTCGAGGCGCTGCCGGGCATCATCGAACGGCTCGAGGCCGAGATCGGAAAGCTGTCCGAGCTGCTGTCGGATCCCGACCTGTTCAGCCGCGAGCCGATCAAGTTCAAGAAGGCCACGGAAATGCTCGCCCAGCGGCAGCAGGCCCTGCAGGACGCCGAGGAAGAATGGATGATGCTTGAGGAAAAGGCCGGTGGCTGACTTGCCTCGCGCGCATTTTCTTCCCATGTTCATGCCATGAACAAGCCGGCGCAGGACATCGACCCCCACGTCTTTGATCGCGACCTTCTGGTCGCCTCGTACAATGTTCACAAGGGTGTCGGGCTGGACATGCGCCGCGACCCGGCGCGCATCGCCCGTGTGATCGGCGAAATCGCGCCCAACGTGATCGCGCTGCAGGAGGCCGACCGCCGCTTTGGCGATCGGGCGGGCGTTCTGGATCTTGATGCGCTGAAGGATCTGGCCGGGCTGACGCCGGTGGAACTGCCCAGTCGCAAGGGCCACCGCGCGCATGGCTGGCACGGAAATGTGGTGCTTCTGCGCGATGCCGAGGTGGATGAGGTTCGCCCCATCGATCTGCCCGGGCTTGAGCCGCGCGGCGCCGTCATGGTCGATCTGCGCATCGGCGGCAAGCCGCTGCGGGTGGTTGCCGCGCATCTGGGGCTTCTCAAGGGGTCGCGCCTGCTTCAGACCCGTGCCTTGGTCGAGGCACAGGCCGGAGCCGAAGACCGTCCGACGATCCTTCTGGGGGATCTGAACGAATGGCGGCGCGGGCCTGATTGCTCGCTTGCTCCGCTGCGCGACCACTATGGCGCCGAGGGGGCCATGGTCGCCAGTTTTCCTGCGCGACGCCCCGTGTTCCCGCTTGACCGGATCTTCGGCTGTTCGCGCGCCGAGATCCGGGATCTGACGCCGCATGACAGCCCGCTGTCGCGCATCGCCTCGGACCACCTGCCGATCAAGGCCCGCCTGCGACTGCGTGCCTGATGCATTGGGCATGGTGGCTTGTTCTGGCGGCGATTGCCTTCACGCTCGCCTCGATGCTGGCGCTCTGGTCCTTTGGCCGGTTCGCGCGCAAGGCCCGGGGCCTTGAGGCCTATTCGCTGCCGCCCGGCGAAGATACGGATCTTGACCGTCTGGCGCTGCCGGTGGTGGGTGCGCGGCCGGGGCAGACAGGGTTGGGGCTGGTCGTGGACAATCGCCGCGCTTTCGCCCTTCGCCTGGAGACGATCCGCCGCGCCGGGCGCAGCCTCGACATGCTCTATTACATCTGGCGCGATGATCTGACCGGCAGGCTGCTGATTCACGAGCTTCTGGCCGCTGCTGATCGCGGCGTGCGGGTACGCATCCTTCTGGATGACGTGAATACCCAGGGCTTTGACCGCGGCTATCTCGCATTGAACCGGCATCCGCTGGTCGAGGTGCGGGTGTTCAATCCGGTCCTGAACCGCCGCAACGCACTGCGTCGCGGGGCCGAGATGATCCTGGCACTGGTGCGCTATAACCGACGGATGCATTGCAAGTCGTGGATCGCCGATGCGCGGGTGGCGCTGGTGGGCGGGCGCAACATCGGCGACACCTATTTCGGCGCCACCCGGGCGCGGCGCCGGAATTCCCGTGACTCGGAGCTTGTGGTGATGGGCGAGGCCGTGGCCACGCTGCAGACCGGGTTCGACAGCTACTGGAATAGCCCGATGGCGCTGCCCATTGCCGCGCTCTGGCTGGGCTATGAGGCGGATCTGGGGCGCTATCGCCGGCGGCTTCAGGCGGGTGTCGATGCCGGCCGGGCGCGCGATTACCTGGCGCGCTTGCCTGCGGTGCCGGATCTGACGGCGGGCCTGCACTGGTCCGATCAGGTGCGGGTGCTGATCGATCCGCCGGAAAAGGCGCAGGGCCAGCACCGGGAGCGCTGGATCACCCAGGCGCTGCGCCCGATGTTCGAACAGGCCACCACCCGGGTGCGGATGGTGACGCCCTATTTCGTTCCGGGGCGCGAGGATGTGGGCTTTCTGCAGGGGCTTGCAGCGCGGGGCGTGCAGGTCGAGGTCATCACCAACGCCCTTGCCGCAACCAATCATCTGGTCGTGCACGGTGCCTATCGCCGCTATCGCCGGCCGCTTCTGGAAAAGGGCGTCCGGATTTTCGAATTCGCGCCGCCCGATGATCAGGGGCGCCGGGGCGAGATGCTGCACGGCAAGGAATTCGTGGTCGATGGCAAGACGGGCTTCATCGGCTCGTTCAACTACGATCTGCGGTCGGCCTTTCTGAACACCGAAATGGGCATCCTGTTCGAGATCCCGGAACTTGTCGCCGAACTGGAAGGCGAGATCGACCGTGCAAGTGCCCCCGATCAGGCGTTCGACCTTTATCTGCAAGGCCGCTGGCTGCGCTGGCGCCTGCATGACGGCTCGGAACTGGGCCATGAACCCGATGCGACGGCCCTGCGCCGTGGGCTGTCATGGGTGATCGGGCATCTGCCGATCCACCGCTTTCTCTGACAGCTGCCGGAAGTGGTGCAGCACATGCACCCGGATCGCCGACGCCAACCCGACTTCGGGCGGCCGCCCGGCATCGATCTCGGCGGCAAGGACGTTGATGGCGATGGCACGGTGGGCGGCGATGTCGCGGAATGCCTGCCAGAATTCGGGCTCGAGCGAGACGCTGGTGCGGTGGCCCCGAAGCGTCAGGGAATGCTTCTCGGGGCGGCGGCTCATTCCGGGGTGTCCTGGGGGGTATCCGGATCGCGCCGATGTCCGTCCAGATGCGCGCGGGCCTTTTCGGCCCGCGCCGCGTCCTGTTCCCGCTCGGCCTTGCTCCGGCCGAAGCGGGCGGCGTTCTCGTCGCCGCGGGCCCGCTGCGCGGCACGTTCGCGCTGCTTGCGGGCCTGACGGAGATTGACGAGATCGCCCATGAGGTCAGTCCTTCGGGCCGATCATGTCTTCGGGGCGCACAACCCGGTCGAAGGTTTCGCCATCGACGAAGCCAAGGGCGATTGCCTCTTCGCGCAGGGTGGTGCCGTTCTTGTGCGCGGTTTTGGCCACCTTGGTCGCGTTGTCATAGCCGATGGTGGGGGCAAGCGCCGTCACCAGCATCAGGCTTTCCTTCATCAGCTTCTCGATGCGCTGAGTATTCGCCTGGGTGCCGACGACCATGTTGTCGGTGAAGCTGCCCGCCGCATCGCCCAGAAGCTGCATGGATTGCAGCACGTTGTAGGACATCATCGGGTTATAGACGTTCAGCTCGAAATGGCCCTGGCTGCCGGCAAAGCCGATGGCCGCGTCATTGCCCATGACATGCGCGCAAACCATGGTCAGTGCCTCGGCCTGCGTCGGGTTCACCTTGCCGGGCATGATCGAGCTGCCGGGCTCGTTCTCGGGCAGGATCAGCTCGCCCAGCCCCGACCGCGGGCCCGAGCCGAGCAGCCGCATGTCGTTGGCGATCTTGAACAGGCTTGCCGCCACGGTCTTGAGCGCGCCCGAGAACATGACCATCGCGTCATGGGCGGCCAGGGCTTCGAACTTGTTCGGGGCGGTGACGAAGGGCAGATCGGTGATATCTGCAATGCGCGCGGCCACGGCCGTATCCCAGCCCTTGCGGGTGTTCAGCCCGGTTCCGACGGCGGTGCCGCCCTGTGCCAGTTCATAGATGTCGGGCAGGCAGGCCTTGACCCGCTCGATCCCCTTGGCGACCTGATGCGCATAGCCCGAGAATTCCTGGCCCAGCGTCAGCGGCGTCGCATCCTGGGTATGGGTGCGGCCGATCTTGATGATGTCCTTGAATTCCTGCGACTTGGCGACAAGGGCCGCATGCAGCTTTTCCAGCCCCGGGAGCAGCACATCGCGCGCCATCATGCCGATGGCGACATGCATTGCCGTGGGGAAGGTGTCGTTCGAGGATTGGCCCATGTTCACATGGTCGTTCGGGTGCACCGGCTTTTTCGAGCCGATCTCGCCACCCAGCATCTCGATCGCACGGTTCGAGATGACCTCGTTCGCGTTCATGTTCGACTGGGTGCCCGAACCGGTCTGCCACACGACCAGCGGGAAATTGTCATCGAACTTGCCGTCGATCACCTCTTGCGCGGCGGCGGCGATGGTCTCGCCCAGCTTCGCGTCGATATTGCCCTGTTCGATGTTGACCAGCGCACAGGCCTTCTTCACGACGCCAAGCGCCCGCACGATCGCGATGGGCTGCTTTTCCCAGCCGATGGGAAAGTTCTGGATCGAACGCTGGGTCTGCGCGCCCCAGTACTTGTCGGCGGGGACCTCAAGCGGGCCAAAGCTGTCGGATTCGGTGCGGGTTGCGGTCATGGGCAAGCCTCCTGGGAAGAACTGCGCATGTCATAGGGCGGTGCCAGGCCAAAAGCAATCGGTATGCGGCGGTATACGGCGGCTCAGCTCTTGCGGAACCGGTCCAGCCGCACGACCTCTCCGGCCGGGGGGGGCGGATCGTCGTCGGGCTGCTCGTCCTCGTCCTCTTCGTCGTCCTCGTCCGCCTCATGTGTCTCGAAGCGCAGGCCGAACTCCACCGAGGGATCGACAAAGGTGCGGATCGCGTCGAAGGGAATATACATCGGTTCGGGCTGGTCGCCGAAGTTGAGCGTCACCGCAAAGCCGTCGTCATCCACCTGCAGATTGTCGAACCAATGCTGAAGAACGATGGTCATCTCACCGGGATAGCGGTCGTGCAGCCAGTCGGCCAAGGCGACACCGGCATGATTGGTGTCGAAGGTGATGAAGAAGTGGTGCTCACCCGGCAATCCATGGCGCGCGACCGAGTCCAGAACCTGGCGTATGAGCCCACGCATCGCATGGTGCATCAGGTTTCCGTAATCGATCGTTCGCGGCATAGACGTCCCCTCGGATTTTCGGCCAGCATAGGGGATTCGAGGGGGAAAGGAAGGGGCCGAGCGCGATTTTTCAGGTTGCCCAGGGTTGCGAAAACTCTGCCCCCGGTTGTGGCCCCCAAGGCTCAGACGCCCCCGGGCACCAGCGTCGCCGCAAGCCCCAGCGCCGCACAGAGCGCGAGTGCTGCGGGCAGGGACCAGTGGCGCCGCAGGATGACCCAGCCGGCAATCAGCGCCAGCGCCACCGTGACGGGATCAAGGGTGGTGACAACCGGCGCGATGACACGGACCGGGCCGAATCCGGCGCTGCCGACCTCGCCGAAGAACACATGCGCCGCAAACCAGAGCGAGAGATTCAGGATCACCCCCACCACTGCCGCCGTGATCGCCGAAAGCGCCCCCGTCAGGCGTGGACGGCTTGAGATCCAGCCAAGATAGGGCGCGCCGGCAAAGATCCACAGGAAGCAGGGCACGAAAGTCATCCAGAGCGCGATGATCGCCCCCGCGATCCCAAGGCCGATGCCGCCGGCCTGGAAGGCGGCCAGATAGGCCACGAACTCGGTCACCAGGATCAGCGGCCCCGGCGTGGTTTCGGCAAGCCCCAACCCGTCCATCATCGCGGCGGTGGTCAGCCAGCCGTGATCGTTGACTACCGCCTGCGTCATGTAGGCCAGCACCGCATAGGCGCCGCCGAAGGTCACCACGGCAAGCTTGGCGAAGAACCAGCCGATCTGGGTGAGGATCCCGCCTTCCAGCAACGCCAGCAGCGCCAGCGGCACCAGCCAGATCGCCAGCCACAGCAGGATGGTGCTGCCGGTGCGCACGGGTTGCATCGGGGGCGGCGTGGACTGGTCGCCACGGCTGGTCAGGAACCCCCAGAGACCCGCCAGCGCGATGATGACGGGAAAGGGCAGGTGCAGCGCAAAGATCCCCAGAAAGGCAAGCCCCGCGATGATCCAGTGCGCACGCTGCTTCAGGGCGCGGCGCGACACCTTGAGCAGCGCCTCGATCACGATCACCACGACCGCCGCCTTGACGCCGAGAAACAGCGCCTGCACCAGCGGAACCTGCCCGAACAGCCCGTAGGCGATCGCCAGTGCCAGCACCACGGCCGCGCCCGGCAGCACGAACAGCAGCCCGGCGATCAGGCCACCGCGGATGCCGTGCAGCTTCCATCCCGCATAGGTGGCAAGCTGCATCGCCTCGGGGCCGGGCAGCAGCATGCAGAAGGACAGCGCGCCCAGATATTCCTTCTCGCTCAGCCAGGGACGGTCTTCCACCAGTTCCCGATGCATGAGCGCGATCTGCGCTGCCGGCCCGCCGAAGGACAGAAGCCCGATGCGCGCAAAGACACGCGTGGCCTCGGCCTGGGTTGGCATTGTCACCTGTCAGTCTCCGGTTTCTGCGGGATGAATATGCACCAGGCCGCCGGTTTCGCCGGCGAGAGGGCCGTGCACCTCCGGGGCCGGGCGCAGCATCGCGGCAAGAAGGGTCTCCGTCGCCGTCCAGTAGGGAATGTACCATTCGCGGTCAACTTCGAGGATCAGCACGCGTTCGCTGATCAGGTCATAGGCCCCGATCAGCGCCACATGCGGGCCATCCCAGTCGCCCGTCACGACGCCCTGGTTGTAATAGACCAGCAGCGCATCCTCGGCGCTGGCCTCGTTGGCCTCAAGCAGCGCGTGCAGGGCCGCGCGCGTGTCGTCGCTGTCATCGAGGGGACGGAACCGGGTGGCCTCGAGATGGTCAAGGCCAGTCGCGGCAAGTGCAGCGGCGGTATAGGTCAGCAGGTCATCGAAACGCACGCCATCGCCATCCTGGGCCGTTGCCCGGCGCCAGTCGTCGCTGTTCACCGCGTCCAGAAGGGCTTCCTGCGTCAGGATCGGGCTTTCGGCTTCGGCGGGCAGGCCGCGCAGGCCGTTGATCGCCGCCGTCACCGCTGCAAGCGAACAGGCGGAATCGGTGATCTGCGGTGCCACGAAGGCGGAAAAGGCCCAGTAATCTGCCGCCGGGGCCAGGCGAAGATAGGTGGTTTCCGCGGTCAGGGGCACAGCATCGGGCCCAAGCTTGGGCAGCGCCTCCTCGGCCTTGGCCATGGGGCCCAGACCCATCAGCGCGATGGAAATCAGGGCAGGCGGCAGGCTCTGCGGCATCGGCGGATCCTTTCGTGCGGATGTGCGGCGATGCTACATGCCGTCCGTGACGACGCAAGCGTTAATCAAGCAGGGAAAGTGCAGGCTTCTGTTGCCAGGTGCCTGCGGACCCCGCCTTACGCGGCTAAGCGCAAGGACTTAGTTTCGGCGACTGGAGCTGCTTACGCAGCCACAGCCATTGCCGGAGCACGGTTGTCATTGGCAACTGTACGTTTCGGACCGATAACGGTGGTACCTCACCGAGCAAAAGCTTACCCCTTTAGACGTTCGTCGATCCTGTTTCGGCCCCAGTTTCCGCCAATGACGGGGAATTTGGTGGAGCCGCCGGGTACCGCCCCCGGGTCCGATCCGCTTATTACGAGCGCGTTTATTGCCATAGTCCCCGAAAGGACAATCTGAATATACGCCCGCCCGCGCCGCGCTTCAAGGGGCCCTGCGGGGCTTTGGCGGCGGGTCGGATCGGGCCGCTTCCGCAAGGGGTGAAAACCGCCTATCACGAGGGCCTGACACCCGCCGTAACCGGAGCCATCCCGTGACAAGCCTTGATACTGCCTTCGTCCGCGCCCAGTTCCCCGCCTTTTCCGAGCCTTCGCTGCAGGGCCAGGCGTTTTTTGAAAATGCCGGTGGTTCCTACACCTGCCGTCAGGTGATCGACCGGCTGACCCGCTTTTACCGCGCGCGGAAAGTGCAGCCCTATGCGCCTTACGCGGCCTCGCAGGCTGGCGGCGCCGAGATGGACGAGGCGCGGGCGCGGCTCTCGGCCATGCTTGGCGTAGCCGGGGACGAATTGCATTTCGGCCCCTCGACCAGCGCCAATACCTATGTGCTGGCGCAGGCCTTCCGCGAACATCTGAAGGCGGGTGATGCAATCATCGTTACCAATCAGGACCACGAGGCGAACTCCGGTGCCTGGCGGCGCCTGGCCGCGGCGGGCATCGAGATCCGGGAATGGAAGATTGATCCGGTGACCGGCAGCCTTGATCCGCAGGCGCTTGCCACGCTGCTGGATGACCGGGTGCGGTTGGTGTGTTTCCCGCATTGTTCGAATGTGGTGGGGCAGGTGAACCCGGTGGCAGAGATCACGGCGCTGGTCCGCGCGGCCGGGGCGGTTTCCTGCGTGGACGGGGTAAGCTATGCCCCGCACGGTCTTCCCGATGTCGCCGCGCTGGGCGCGGATATCTACCTTTTCTCGGCCTACAAGACCTATGGTCCCCATCAGGGGTTGATGGTGGTGCGTCGCGCACTGGCCGAGGCGCTGCCCAACCAGGGGCACCATTTCAACGGCACGGTGCTGACCAAACGTTTCACCCCGGCAGGCCCGGACCATGCGCAGATCGCGGCCTGCGCGGGCATGGCCGATTACTGGGATGCGCTGCACGATCATCACTTCGGCCGCTCGGCCGACGGGCCCGCCGCCCGTGCGGCCCGCGTGCATGACCTGTTGCGCGCGCATGAGACGCGGCTTCTGACGCCGCTGCTGGCCTATCTGGCCGGGCGCAACGATGTAACGCTGATCGGGCCGGCGGCGGCGGCCGAACGTGCGCCGACCGTCGCGCTTGTCCCGGTGCGCCAGGCGCCGCAGGATCTGGCCGAGGCACTTGGGCGCAAGGGGATCATGTGCGGCGGCGGGGATTTCTATGCCCAGAGGCCGCTGCAGGCGCTGGGGATCGATCCGGCGCGCGGCGTGCTGCGCCTGTCCTTCGTGCATTACACGGAAGAAGAAGAAGTTGACCGGCTGATCGCCGCACTAGATGAGGTGCTGTAGGGCCCGCAGGGGGCCCTGAACAAGCGGACCCTCATGAACGATACCCCGGTTCTTTACTGGTTGAGGCGCGATCTGCGCCTTGCCGACAACCCCGCCCTTGTGGCCGCCGCCGCGGATGGCCGCCCCGTGATTCCGGTGTTCATTCTGGACCCCGAAACCGAAACGCTGGGCGCTGCTGCCCGCTGGCGGCTTGGGCTTGGTCTGGCCGCACTTGATGCCAGCCTGCGCCAGTTGCAAAGCCGGATCGTGTTCCGGCGTGGACCGGCGCTGACGGTGCTTTCGGATCTGATCTCGGAAACCGGTGCCGGCGCGGTGCACTGGAACCGCAGCTATGACCCGGCGGCACGGGCGCGCGATCAGGCGGTCAAGGCAGCGTTGCGCGCCCGGGGCCTGCAGGCCGAAAGCCACAACAGCCATCTTCTGTTCGAGCCCTGGACGGTGGAAACCGGCACGGGCGGGTTCTATCGCGTCTATTCCCCGTTCTGGCGCGCGGTCAAGGACCGGCCGGTGCCCGCGCCGCTGGCCCCGCCCGCGGCGCTTCGGTCACCTGCCGCATGGCCTGTCTCGGCGCGGCTCGAGGATTGGCGGCTGGGCGAGGCGATGAACCGGGGCGCCGATGTTGTGGCGCAACATGTTCATGTCGGCGAGGATCGGGCCCTTGCACGGCGCGATCTTTTCCTTGAACGCGCTGTCGGCCCCTACCGGGACCGGCGGGATTATCCGGGCGAACCGGCAACCTCGGGCCTTTCCGAGAACCTCACCTATGGCGAGATCGGCCCGCGCCAGATCTGGCATGCGGCAATGCGCGCACGCCATGAAGGGGCACCCGGGGCCGAGCATTTCCTCAAGGAGCTGGTCTGGCGCGAATTTGCCTATCATCTCATGTTCCACACGCCGCATCTGCTTGAACGGAACTGGCGAGAGGAATGGGACGGCTTTCCTTGGCAGGGCGACAATGAGGCCGCCCGGCGGTGGCGGCAGGGCATGACCGGGGTGCCCTTTGTCGATGCCGCCATGCGCGAGCTGTATGTAACCGGCACGATGCACAATCGCGCGCGGATGATCGCGGCCTCCTATCTGACCAAGCACCTGATGACCGACTGGCGCATCGGTCTGGACTGGTTCGCCGACTGCCTGATTGACTGGGACCCGGCCTCGAATGCGCTGGGCTGGCAGTGGGTGGCGGGATCAGGGCCCGATGCCGCGCCCTATTTCCGTATCTTCAACCCCGATACCCAGGCGCAGAAGTTCGACGCCGACGAAGCCTATCGCCGGCGCTTTCTGGCCGAACTGTCCCCCAGCCCCGGGCGGGATGCGCTGGATTTCTTCCGGGCGGTGCCGCGCAGCTGGGGCCTTGATCCGGCGCGGCCCTATCCTCGCCCGGTCGTGGCGCTGGACGCAGGACGCGCCCGGGCGCTTGCCGCCTATGAGGCGCGGCGGCCATGAAGGACTTGAGCACGGATGCACGATCTGGAAAACTGGGCCAAAAGCCGGGGGGGTTCATGTCAATTCTGACCACGACGGACGGACAGAAGGGCTTGCCCCGCTACATGGCGCAGGTGCTGCAAGTAGCACAGCGGCTGGAAAACGGGCGGCTTGATTTCCGCCTGCCGGATGGGCGCATCTTTCGCGCCGAGGGCCGCAATCCGGGCCCGGTGGCCGAAATCGAGATCCACAACCCGGATCTGTTTGCCCGCCTGATCCGCGAGGGTGATCTTGGCTTCTGCGAGGCCTATATCGAGGGCTGGTGGTCCACCCCTGATCTTCAGGCCTTCATGGATCTGGTCCATGCCGGCAACGAAGGCGTCTATGACGGCTTTCCCGGCATGGCGCTGGTGAGGGCCTTCGAACGGCTGCGCCACTGGCTTCGCGCCAATTCCCGCCGCCAGGCCCGCAAGAACATCAGCTATCACTACGATCTCGGCAATGATTTCTACAGGCTCTGGCTGGACGAGACGATGACCTATTCCTCGGCCCTGTTCAGAACCGGGCAGGAAGCGCTCGAAACGGCGCAGCGCCAGAAATATGCCAGCATGGTCGATCGCATGGGGGTTTCGCCGGGCGAGCATGTGCTTGAGATCGGCTGCGGTTGGGGCGGGTTCTGCGAATATGCGGCGGGCGAACGGGGGCTGAAGGTCACCGCGCTGACCATTTCCAGGGAACAGCACGCCTATGCGGTCGAGCGGATGCAGCGGGCGGGGCTTTCGGACCGGGTCGAGATTCGCCTGCAGGATTACCGTGACGAGCGCGGCCAATACGACGGCATCGCCTCGATCGAGATGTTCGAGGCCGTGGGCGAACGCTACTGGCCCGTCTATTTCGATACCGTGCATCAGCGGCTGCGTCCGGGCCGCGCGGCAACCCTGCAGATCATCACCGTTCAGGACGCGCGCTTCGAAGCCTATCGCAAGGGGGTGGATTTCATCCAGAAGTTCATCTTTCCGGGCGGCATGTTGCCCAGCCCCTCGGCCCTGCGGCGCGAGGTGGAGCGGGCAGGGCTGCGCATCCGCGACACGTTCGAGTTCGGCGAAAGCTACAGCCAGACCCTGCGCCGCTGGCATGAAACCTTCAACGCCCGCTGGGAGGACGTTGCCGCGCTGGGCTTTGACGATCGGTTCCGCCGGATGTGGAGCTTCTACCTCACCTCCTGCGCGGGGACGTTCCAATACGGCAACTGCGATGTGGTGCAGATGACGGTGGTTCGTCCCGAGAGCTGAGGCTGGGTGCGCGGGGCTTGTCCTTGCCCCCGGGGCTGTGCTTGACCTTGCGCAGGCGGGGCAGGCCCGCCCGCAAACGCCGGAGGGGCAAATGGCTGCATATTTCTTCTATGGCATGATGCAGGATCCCGCATTGCGCGACCTGATGCTGGACGCGCCGCGGGATGTCGCGCCCGCCCGGCTTGCCGATCATGTGGTTCGGGCGGTGCAGGGGCAGGAGTTCCCGATGATCCTGGATCAGCCGGGTGCTGCGGCGACCGGAGTTGCCGTGCGGGACCTGACGGCGCAGGAACTGGACAGGATCAACCATGTCGCCGGGGTGCTGGGCTTTCAGCTGCGTCAGATCGTGGTCGAAGGGCAGGTCTGGCAAATCTGGCTGCCCGAGGCCGGCCGCTGGCGGCCCGATGGGCCATGGGATCTCGCGCAGTGGCAGGAACGCGGTGCCCCGCTGATGCGCGCGGCGGTGGCGGACCTTCTGGCGCTGCGCGACGACCGGCCCGCGCAGGCCCTGTCGGCACGCTGGCCGATGATTGCGGTGCGGGCGGCGGCCCGTCTTCTGGCGCGGCAAGGCAAGGGCGAGGCCGAGGCCCTGGGCGCCGGGGCTGCGCCCAGGGCCGCCGATGTCGAGGTGATGACCCGGCGCGAGCCCTATGCCAACTTCTTCTCGGTCGAGGAATATGACCTGCGCTATCGCCGCTTTGACGGTGGGGTCACGCCGGTCGTCAACCGCGCGGTCTTCGTCACCGGTGATGCGGCCACCGTCCTGCCCTATGATCCACAGCGCGACCGGGTGCTGCTGATCGAACAGTTCCGCATGGGGCCCTTTGCCCGCGGCGATGCCGCGCCCTGGCTGCTGGAGCCGATTGCCGGCCGCGTGGATGCCCGGGAAACCCCCGAAGAAGCCATCCGCCGCGAAGCGCAGGAAGAGGCGGGATTGTCCCTGGGTGCGCTTCTGCCCGTGGGGGGCTTTTATCCGACGCCGGCGGCCAAGTCGGAATATCTTCATTCCTTCATCGGGCTGGCCGATCTTCCCGACGCCGCGGCGGGCTTTGGCGGCCTGGACGAGGAAGCCGAGGATATCCGTGCGCATCTGCTGGGCTATGACCGGTTGATGCAGCTTGTCGATGACGGTGCGCTCTCAAACGGACCGCTGGTTCTTTCGGCGCTCTGGCTTGCACGCCACCGCGAGCGGATCCGGGCCGGCGCTTGAGTTCCGCCCGTCACCACCATATTGACTAGGGCAGGACCAAAAGGGGGCAGAGATGCGGATTTACAGCGACCTTGCGACGGCGATCGGGAACACGCCCCTGATCCGGCTGAAACATGCAAGCGAAATCACCGGCTGCGAGATCCTCGGCAAGGCCGAATTCATGAACCCCGGCCAGTCGGTCAAGGATCGCGCCGCGCTGTTCATCATCCGCGATGCGGTGGCGAAGGGGCTTCTGCGTCCTGGCGGCACGATCGTCGAGGGCACGGCCGGCAACACCGGCATCGGGCTTGCACTGGTCGGGGCGTCGATGGGGTTCCGCACCGTGATCGTCATCCCTGAAACCCAAAGCCAGGAAAAGAAGGACATGCTGCGCCTGGCAGGGGCCGAGCTGGTGCAGGTGCCTGCCGCGCCCTACAAGAACCCGAACAATTACGTGCGCTATTCGGGCCGTCTGGCCGAGGCGCTGGCCCGCACCGAACCCAATGGCGCAATCTGGGCCAACCAGTTCGACAATGTGGCGAACCGTCAGGCCCATGTGGAAACCACCGGCCCCGAGATATGGGAACAGACGGAAGGCCGCGTGCATGGCTTTGTCTGCGCCGTCGGATCGGGCGGCACCATCGCCGGCGTGGCTGAAGCGCTGCAGCCCAAGGGCGTGAAGATTGCCCTGGCCGACCCCGAAGGCGCGGCGCTGCACGCCTATTACACCACCGGTCAGTTCGACTCGCCCGGCAGCAGCATCACCGAGGGTATCGGCCAGGGGCGCATCACCGCAAACCTCGAAGGCTTCACACCCGATTTCAGCTATCGCATCCCGGATGCCGAGGCGCTGCCGATCGTCTTCGACCTGCTGGAGCACGAAGGCCTGTGCCTTGGCGGATCCTCGGGCGTCAACGTTGCCGGGGCCATCCGCATGGCGCGCGATCTGGGGCCGGGCCATACGATCGTCACGATCCTGTGCGACTATGGCACGCGCTACCAGTCCAAGCTGTTCAACCCCGCCTTCCTGCACGAAAAGGGCCTGCCGGTTCCCGCCTGGCTGGATACGGCGCCGCGGACGCTTCCGGCTGTGTTCGAAGGTTGATGACGAGGCATCTGCTCAGACTCGGCGCCTCTGCGCTGCTGATCGCCTGCCTGGGGTGGGGCGCGCCGCAGCAGGCGCAGGCACAGTCGGCCCCGGTCAGCGTGGCCGAGCCCGCGCCCGGCGTCCAGGCGCCGGATTACAATGCCTGGCACCAGGTCGCCGAACGTGCCGAAGACGCCATTGCCGACAACCGCGTCACCAACCTGGGCCTTGAACAGATCCGGGCGCAGATCGTCGAATGGCGGGGCCGGTTCCTGGAAGCCCAGAGCGCCAACCAGAGCCGGATCGAAACGGTGCGCGGCCAGATCGCCGCGCTGGGCGCCGTTCCGGAAGAAGGGGTCGAGGAAGCGCCCGAAATCGCCGCCCGACGGGCCGAGTTGAACCAGCAGCTTGTGCGGCTGCAGGCGCCGGGCCTTGCCGCGGACGAGGCCTTCCGTCGCGCCGAAGGCATCATCCGCGAAATCGACCGCACGCTGCGCGACCGGCAGGCGGACGAGCTGATGCAGCTCTGGCCTTCCCCGCTCAACCCCGCCAACTGGTCGGCGGGCTATGCTGCGCTGAGCGCCAGCGCCACCAACCTGCGCCAAGAGGTCATCAGCGCCTGGGACACGCCGCAGCGGCGCGAGGAATTCAACGGCAACCTGCCGTTGATCCTGGGATATCTTGCCTTTGCGCTTGTGGTCCTTGTGCGCGGCCGCGCCTGGATGGAACTGCTGACGCTCCGGCTTCAGACACGGGCCTCGGCGCGCGGGCGCGAGGTTTATGCGCTGCTGGTTTCGCTTGGGCAGGTGATCCTGCCCCTGGCAGGGGTCTATGCGCTGGCCTCGGCAATCCGCGCGACGGGGCTTGTGGGCCTTGTGGGCGAGGTCCTGGTGAACGCCCTGCCGCTGGTGGGGTTTTCCATGCTGGCTGCGCGCTGGCTGGGCCTTCAGGTCTTTCCGCGCACCGACTCGGACCGGGCGCCCTTCGTCCTTCCGGCCGAGCGCCGGGCCGAGGGGCGGCTCTGGACCAACGCGCTGGGCGTGATCTTCGCCATCGAATTGGTGCGGCGGCTCGTGGTGAACCCCGATCAGGACGCCTATGCGGCGCATGCGGTCCTCTCCTTTCCTATGATCGCCCTGGCCGGATTGATGGTGTTCCGCATCGGACAGCTTCTACGGCTCCACACCCACAACGACCGGGGCGAGGAAGATCAGATCAGCGTCCGCAACCGTATCATGGGGCTGATCGGGCAGGTTTCGATCGCCGCCGGGCTGATCGCCCCGATTCTGGCCGCAGTGGGGTATGTGGCAGCAGCCTCGGCGCTGGTCTTTCCGATGGTGCTGTCCCTGGGGCTGGTGGGGGTGCTCCTGGTGCTTCTGCAGCTTGAGACCGACGTCTATGCGTTGATCACCAAGGACAAGGACGGAGGGCGCGAAGCCCTGGTGCCGGTGCTCGTCGGTTTTGCCCTGACCCTTGCCGCACTGCCGGTCTTTGCGCTGATCTGGGGTGCGCGCCGGTCGGAGCTGGTCGAGCTCTGGGTCCGGTTCCGGGAAGGCTTTGCGGTAGGTGGCACCCGGATTTCGCCAACCGATTTCCTGACGTTCGTTCTGGTCTTTGCCATCGGGTTCACCATAACCCGGCTTCTGCAGGGCGGGCTTGCCGGGTCGGTCCTGCCCAAGACGCGGCTTGATCCGGGCGGCCAGAAGGCGGTGGTGTCGGGGCTGGGCTATGTCGGCTTCTTCCTCGCCGGGCTTTTTGCCTTTACCGCCGCCGGGATCGACCTGTCGTCGCTGGCCATCGTCGCCGGGGCGCTCTCGGTCGGCGTGGGCTTTGGCCTTCAGAACATCGTGTCGAACTTCGTTTCCGGCATCATCCTGCTGATCGAACGCCCGGTGTCGGAAGGCGACTGGATCGAGGTCGGCGGCGTGATGGGGACGGTCAAGGCGATCTCGGTCCGCTCGACCGTGATCGAGACATTTGACCGGACGGATGTTATCGTGCCGAATGCCGATCTTATCTCGGGCATGGTCACCAACTGGACCCGGGGCAATCTGTCGGGCCGGCTGATCCTGCCGGTTGGCGTTGCCTATGGCAGCGACACGCGCAAGGTGGAACGCATCCTGCGCGAGATCACGGAAGAACAGCCGCTCGTCATTCTCAATCCGCCGCCGTCAGTGCTGTTCGTCGGCTTCGGGGCGGATTCGCTTGATTTCGAGATCCGGGCGATTCTGCGTGACGTGAAGTTCAAGCTGTCCACGCAGTCGGACATGCTGCATGAAATCGCCCGCCGTTTCACCGAAGAGGGCATCGAGATTCCGTTCGCACAGCGCGACATCTGGCTGCGCAACCCCGAGGCTTTGGCCCCCCGCAGCGCCGGACCTGGCCTGGCTGCGGCAGGCCTGGCGGGTGCAGCCGGCGGCATGATCGGACCGCGTGCCAACACCGCCCCGCACATGACGGGCGAAGACATGGATGCCGCCGATGCGGGCGCCGAACCGGATGCGGCCGAGGGCACGGGACAGGAGGACAGGGAATGACCGAACCGCTTTACCGCACCGACCCCTATCTGCGCGAAGCCCCGGCCCGGGTCGTTGCGCTCACGCCCGAGGGGGGCATCGTTCTGGACCAGACGGTGTTCTATCCCACGGGCGGCGGCCAGCCTGGCGATGCTGGCATCCTGCGCTGGGAGGGGGGGCAGATTGAGATCGCCACGGCGGTGAAGGGCGAGGCGGGCGCGGTTGTGCTGATCCCGGCCGAGCCTCAGCCATTGCCCCCGCGGGGCGCCGAGGTCGAGCAGGTTCTGGCCTGGGAACGCCGCCACCGGCTGATGCGCGTGCACACCGCGCTGCATCTTCTGTCGGTGGTGATCCCGCTGCCCGTCACCGGCGGCCAGATCAGTGCCGACAAGGGCCGGCTTGATTTCAACATGGAAGAGCCGCCCTCGGATGTCGCCGCGCTCGAGGCAGCGCTGAACGCGCTGATCCTGCGCGATCTGCCGGTAACCGAGGACTGGATCAGCGATCAGGAACTGGCCGACAACCCCGCGCTGGTCAAGACCATGTCGGTCATGCCGCCGATGGGGCAGGGGCGGGTGCGCCTGATCCGTATCGGTGCCGGCGGCGACCAGGTTGATCTTCAACCCTGCGGTGGCACCCATGTCGCGCGCACCGGCGAAATCGGGCTGGTCCGGCTGGGCAAGATCGAAAAGAAGGGCCGGATGAACCGGCGGGTCAGCCTGCTTCTGGTGTGAAGCCTTCGTCATTCAATCCGCGGATCCGCGCCGGCCTGCCGCAGTGCCGTCCGGGCCGTGCGTGTCCGAACAGCCCTCGCCCGTATCGTCGCAAAGACCTTGCGCGCGGCGGCGTCGCAGAGGAGACGTGAAAGCACATCCCCGGGTCCGGCATAGGGTTTGGCCCTGATACAGGCCCTCATCCCGCGCCGGCCCTGCGATTGACCGTCACGACGCGGGCGCCGGGCATCAGGAAAAGATCGGTCCGGTCAGCCCGGGGGTTTGCGCGGCGCGCGCGGGTTCGGCGCTTCGGTATCGGGGAGCCCTTCGCGCGACAGAAGGATCGCGATCGGCCTCAGCCCCGGGATATGCGAGCAGACGATCATCAGCGCCACCATGATCGGCACCGACAGGAACATTCCCGGCACGCCCCAGACCGCCCCCCAGAAGGCAAGCGAGATGATGATGCCGAAGGAGGACAGCCGCAGCGCCCTGCCCATCAGCATCGGGTCGATGATGTTGCCGTTCACGAACTGGATCACCGCCGTCAGAATGAACAGCAACAGCGTCGTGGACAGGTCATCGACCTGAATATAGGCGACCAGCGTCACCAGAAGCGTGGCGATGATCGAGCCGATGTTGGGGATGTAGTTCATGACGAAGGTCAGAACCCCCATCGCCACGGCCAGCTCCAGCCCGAAGATCATCATGACGATCCAGACCATGAGCCCCGTGACCGCGCTTACCGCCGTCTTGACCAGCAGGTAATGGTTCACGCGCCGGGTGATCGAGCCCATGATGTTGCCGGCGCGCCGCGCCTTTTCCTCGTCGCCCAGCAGATTGACCAGCTTCGTGGAAAACCAGACCCGTTCCGCGAACAGGAAGCCCACGAACAGGCTGACCAGCACCGTCGCCGACAGAAGGTTGCCCGCCTGGCCGGCGGCCGAGCGCAGCCAGCCCGAGATCTCGATCGAGCGCATCGAATTCAGAACTGCCGCCTCGACATCCTGGCCCATCCAGCTGAACAGCTCGGCCACGGCGCGCTGTCCCTGATCGGCATAGGACAGGGTGATGCTCAGCACGTTGTTCAACTGTGCCAGAACAACCGCCGAAAGCGCCAGCAGCGCGCCCGAGATCAGCGCGACCGCGGCAACGCTGGCAACCCAGTTGGTAATGCGCAGACTGCCGATGCGCAGTCGCGCGATCGAGTTGATCGCATCCGAGGTCAGGCTGAACAGGATGATCGCGATTGCCAGCGAGATCAGGATGAACCGCGCCTGCACCAGCAGGAACAGAACGATGGCAAAGGCGATGATCCCCAGCAGCAGGTTCTGGACGCGCAGCCGCTCTCCGGCCGTCCGCACCGGTGCGGCGAGGTTCTGGCTGTCCTCTGCGTTCATCTGCCGGTCCCTGCCGTGGAAGGTATCCGCGCAGACTAGGACCACACCCGGCGGTTATCAAGCCATTGCCGACCGGAACCGGGGCCGGCCTGGCCGCGTTTGCGCAAAGGTGGTCGGCAGGAGGAAGGCAATGGCATCGCGCGCGGTCTGGAAGGGGCAGCTTCGCCTGTCGCTGGTGGCAATCCCCGTCGAGATCCATCCGGCCACGAAATCCGGGGCCAGGGTCAGCTTTCGCCAGATCCACGGCCCCAGTGGCAAGCCGGTGCGCTATGAAAAGACCGTGCAGGGCATAGGCCCGATCAAGACCGACGATATCATGAAGGGCTATGAGACGGGCGCCGACGGCTACATCCTGATCGAACCGCAGGAAGTCGATGCCATAAAGCTCGAGACGAAAAAGACGCTGGAGCTTGTGCAATTCGTGGATGCCTCTGAAATCTCGCCGCTTTACTACGACAAACCCTATTACGTGGTGCCGACCGATGATCTGGCGGGGGATGCCTATCGGGTGGTGCGTGACGCCTTGCGGGCCGATCAGAAGGTGGGGTTGGGGCAGCTTGCCATGCGGGGCAAGGAATATCTGTGCGCCATCCGCCCCTGCGGCGACGGCCTTCTGCTTGAAACGCTGCATTATGCCGACGAGGTGCGCGAGGCCGAGCCGCTGTTTTCGCGGATCGAGGATGCAAAGGCCGACAAGGAGCTTCTTTCGGTCGCGCGCGACCTGATCAAGCGCAAGACGGCGCCTTTTGATGCGGCCGCTTTCGAGGATGGCTACAACAAGGCGTTGCGGGATCTCATCGACCGCAAGCTGCGCAACCGCAAGACCCCGCGCGCCAGCAAGGAAGGCAGCGACAGCGCCCGCACCAGCGGCGAGCGCGAGAATGTCATCGATCTGATGGATGCGCTGCGCAAGAGCCTGAAGACCGAGCCGGCGAAGAAACCCGCCAAGCCGCGCGGCAGCGGCAGCCGCAAGCAGGCCTGACATGGGCGATCTGGGCCAGTACCGTTCCAAGCGCGATCTGGACCGGACGCCCGAACCGTCGGGCGGGCGGCCCACGGCCACGGGGCGGGCCTTTGTCGTGCAGAAACACGCGGCGCGCCGGCTGCATTTCGATTTCCGGCTGGAACATGCCGGCGTGCTTCTCAGCTGGGCCGTGACGCGCGGCCCAAGCCCGGACCCCGGCGAAAAGCGCCTTGCGGTGCGAACCGAGGATCATCCCATGGGCTATCGCAATTTCGAGGGAGTGGTCCCCGAAGGCTATGGCAAGGGCACGGTGATGCTGTGGGACCATGGCGAATGGGAGCCGCTGCACGATCCGGCCGAGGGACTGGCGCAGGGCAAGCTGCATTTCCGCCTGCATGGGGCGCGGATGTCGGGCGGCTGGACGCTGGTGCGGATGCGGGGCCGCAGGGCGGGCGATGCGGGCCGTGAAAACTGGCTGCTGATCAAGGAGCGCGACGATGTCGCGGCGGACGATCCCGATGCGCTGACGGCGGCGCATGACACTTCGGTCACCACCGGGCGCAGCATGGCGGAAATCACCGCGGACGCCCCCGCCCGCCACCGTGCGGGACCGCCGCCCAAGGCGCCGCGCGCTGCCCGGAGCAGGCGCGACGTCCCTCCCAAGGGGCAGGCGCTGGCGCGACCCGGGTTCCGGGCGCCGATGCTGGCGCGGTTGGTTGACGCCGCGCCCGAAGGCGACGACTGGCTGATCGAGCCCAAACACGACGGCTATCGCTGCCAGATCGCCATCGGCAAGGGCGGGGTGCGTTGCTTTTCGCGAAGCGGTCAGGACTGGACCGACAGGTTCACCGGGATTGCCGAGGCTGCGGCGACCCTTCCCTGCCGCGCGGCGCTTCTCGATGCCGAGGTCGTCGCTGCGGACGAGGAGAGCTTTTCCGCCCTCCAGCAGGCGCTGACCGAGGGCGCGCCGCTTGCGGCCTATGTGTTCGACCTCTTGTCGCTGGATGGGAAGGATCTGGCGCAGCAGCCACTGCGACAGCGCCGCGCGGCGCTTGAGGCGTTGTTCGAGGATCAGCCGCGCAAGGCGGCGCTGCGGCTGTCACCCGCGCTGGAGGGCAGCGGCGCCAAGGTGCATGCCGCGATGTGCCGCGCGGGCGGCGAAGGGATCATCGCCAAGCGGCTTTCGTCCCCGTGGCGGACGGGGCGTGGCAGCGACTGGCTCAAGGTCAAATGCGCGCGCGAGGCGGAGTTCGTGGTGGGCGGGATCTCGGCCTCGTCCAAGGCGGGGCGGCCCTTCGCCTCGCTTCTGCTGGGTGTCTATGAAGGCGGTCAGCTTCGCTACCGCGGCCGGGTCGGCAGTGGCTTTGCCGAGGCAGACTATGCGCGTATTTCGCGCCATGCCCGCCAGCGCGACACGCCGCCCTTTGCCGAAGTGCCGCCCGAGGCGCGGCGTGGCGCGGTCTGGCTGCAGCCCGATCTTGTCGCGCAGATCCGTTTTGCCGAACTGACAGCCGAAGGGGCGGTGCGCCATGCCGTGTTCCTGGGACTGCGCGAAGACAAGCCCGCCCGCGAGGTTGCCGATGAGACCGCCGCACCAGGAGACAGCGCGATGAGCAAGGATGAGAAGGTCGCCGGTATCCGCATCACCAGTCCCGACCGGCTGGTCTTTCCGGCGGAACGGATCACCAAGCGGATGCTGGCCGAATATTATGCCGATGCGGGCCCCGCGCTTCTGGTCCATGCGCGCGACCGTCCGCTCAGCCTGATCCGCTGCCCCGACGGCATCGCGGGCGAGTGCTTCTTTCAGAAACACGGGCGCGGCAGTATCCCCGATGCGGTGCCCCGCTTCACCCGCGATGGCGAGGAGTGGCTTTACCTGAACGGCGTCGAAGCGATGGTGGCTGCCGTCCAGATGGGCACGATCGAGTTTCACCTTCAGGGCGTTCGGCGCGACCGGCCGGATCGGCCCGACCGGCTGGTCTTCGATCTTGACCCCGACGAGGGCTTGCCATTCGCGCGGGTCCGAGAGGGCGCCGTGCGCCTGCGCGACCTTCTGGCGGGGCTGGGCCTTGACAGCGCCCCGATGGTGACCGGCGGCAAGGGAGTGCATGTGATCCTGCGCCTGCGCCGCATCGCCCCCCTGGCTGCGGTCAGCGCCTTTGCCCGCACCGTGGCGACGCTGGTGGCAGATCGCGCGCCCGAAGGATTTACCGCCAACATGTCCAAGGCCCGCCGCAAGGGACGGATCTTCATCGACTGGCAGCGCAACGGCTCGGGCGCGACGGCGGTTGCGCCCTGGTCGGTGCGTGCGCGGCCGGGCGCGCCCGTGGCGGTGCCGGTCGCATGGGACGAACTTGCGCGCCTTGAGCGGGCCGACGGCTTCAGCCTGACGGAGGCCCGTGCCCGTCTGGATGCGCCCGATCCTGTCGCGGCCTTGTCCGCCGGCAGCCTGAACGCCGCCGTTCTGGATGGTCTCGAACGGGAGGTGCACGGCGGCTGAACTGTGCCGTCGCGTCAGGCGACGCAAGGCGGAACACGGCGCAACGGGGCGGGTTGGTTTTCGCGGCCGGGGATGCCCGGCGCTGAAACGACACGCTGGAACGAACGAGGAGTCGCCATGAATCCCTTCACGCACAGCCCTTCGCGTCGCGGTTTTCTGGCCGGCGCCGGCACTGCGCTTGCCGGCACCGCACTGCCCGCGCAGGCGCAGACCGAGGCACAGGCACAATCGCCTTCCCCCCCAGGCCTTGCCGGGCGGTTCCCCGATTTCGACCCGGCCTATGTCGAAGGCGCGATCAAGCCCTTTGCGCAGACCTCGATCTATCAGGGCGGACGACTGGCCGTTCCGATGATCGACCTGCCGTTCAGCAAGGAGGCCGCGATCCCGCCGCAGATCTGGGGCATGCTCTACGATGACTGGCAGCCGGCGATGCAGGAAGAGGGCCTTTCGGTCTTTCTGCAAGGGCTGGAAAATCGCGGCCCCGACAATGCCCGCAAGCGGATCTACATGTCGGCACTGACCCCCGATCTTTACGCGGCCCATTACCGACCCAAGGTGCAGCGGGCGCTTGACCAGCTTTTTGACGAGGCACAGGCTGGCGTGCCGTTGATGCGGGCCTATTACGATGGCTATTTCGATCTTTACTGGGATCTGCACCTTGGCGTGCGGGGCGCGGATATCCCCGACGAGGTGCGCGAGATCGGGACAGCCTTCAACACCGTGCTTGGCTTCTGGGATCCGCGCGAGCCTCGGGTCTACGAGGCCTACATGACGGTGCGCGCCCTGCGCCCGGGTCTGCGCGACTGGATCGATGCGCGGGTGCAGGACGTTCTTGACCAGCGCATCGACGCCCCCGAGGCGACCTTCGTGCACTACTGGGCCGTCAATGGCGAACTGGGCGAGAATTTCCGCCGCGAGGATGTGGTTTTCGAATGCTTCCACAATTTCCTTGCCTTCAGCCAGTGGGGAAACACGCTTTACAACATCATGGCGGTGCTCGAGCCGGAATCGGGCAACCCCGCCGCGCGCGACTGGTTCACCCGGACGATGCAGGGCACCCCCGACGAGGTGGATGACGAAGGCGGGTTCACACCGCTTGATCGGCTTGTGATGGAGCTGTTCCGGACCATCTCGCCCAATACCGGCAGTGTTTCAACCTTGGCGGACAGTCAGGAGGGGGTGACCGGGACCGCCTTCATCATCCATCCCCATCCCGAAACCAGCCACGATCCGCGCCACTGGGACGATCCGGCCGGTTTTGACCCTGACCGTTATCGCCGCGTCCGCACCGCAGCAGCGGTGGACGAGGCGGCTTGTGCTGACCTCGGCTTTGTGCGTTGCCCGTTTTCGGGCGCGGAAATGCAGGTCCGCGACGGCCGCGACGTCACCCTGCCCAGCAACGGCTTCGGCACGGTTCATGCCACGGTCGAGGGCGCCACGCAGCCTCTGGCCGATCACGCAGGCTATGCGCCTTTCGGTTTTGGCTATCGGCGCTGTGCGGGTGAATGGCTGACGGTCGATGTGTTCAAGGATCTGCTGCGGCACGTCTGGCAGGAAGGGATCGTCTTCGAACGGCTGGTCGAGGAGGGCGCCGAGCCGCTGCCCGTCGGCCCCTTGGCGGTGATCGAGGATGACATCGGCTTTCGCCGCGCCTGACGCATGGCCAGCCGGCAGCCGGGTCGGTCGCCACCAGGGCCACCGACCCGGCGAAGGCGCGCGGCCGTCACCGGCCGCGGGCGGTGCATAGCCTTGTGTTCGCATGGTCGGCTTTGCTTCAGGCGGGGCCGTCAGCCGCCATGGATCCGAGCGCAGGGTTGCGCTCAGCATCCTGCGGCGGTGCCACCTTATCCAGAAGGCGCCAGGGCGATCAATGCGCGGACTGGGGCGGCGAATGACGCGAGGGGGCCTCCCGGACCTGATCGGGCAGGCAATAGGTTGTCAGATCGCGGTCGGCGAAACGGGCAGCACGCTGCCATGCCTCATCGGTATCGCCGCGATAGCTGAGCAGCCGCTCGCAGCGCACCGCGCCGCTGTCGAGGTCCAGCATGATGAGCCGGATGTTGCTGATAAGGGTGCTGATCTTGTGGATCTCTCCGACAAGAAGCAGGTCGGCGCCGGCCGTGCGTGCCATCTCGGCAAGGGCTTCGGTGCCCGGATCAGCCGGTGAGCACGCCCCCGTGCAGCCAAGGTCCACCACCGGCACCCCGTGATCGCGTGCGAGGCTGGTGCGCAGGGCAGCGCCAAAGACATGGATCCGCGAGGCATGTTCCGCGGTCTGATCGCGCAGCTCGCCCGATGTGTCACGAAACGCCAGCTCGGCAATGGCGAGGCTCTCGCGCCCTTGGGCGGCGGGGGCCATTGTCGTCGCCAGTGCGAGGGTCAGGGCAATTCGGCAAAGGCGCATGACAGGTCCTTCCATGGCTGTCCAAGCCTTGCAGCATGGGCGTGGCAGGTCAATTCAACCACAAGGCTGAGAAGTGGGCGCCTGGCCGGTCAGTCCTTGCCGGGCGGCGCCCCGCGCCCAATGCCTCCGGGCAGTGTCACGGCCTGTGCCGAAATGCCCTTGTGCCGGCTGCCGAACCCGGCATTCTGACTATGGGACTATGGGACTATGGGACTATGGGACTATGGGACTATGGGACTATGGGACTATGGGACTATGGGACTACCACGCGAGTTTCGGGTCGGGTCATCCGCCCGGGATGCGGATGACCAACCGCTGAGAACACCCCATATCGGCCACAGGGAACACCTTTGCCGCCTTTGCCTTCGTGCCGGTTGATTTGTGCGGACCACGTGCCGACCCGGCCCGGTTGCGCGGTGTCGCGGACCTTCGGCGGACAAATCCTGAGGGTATCCGGGCAGCGCATGATGAAAGCGGCGCATCAGACGCAAAGCGATGAGGACAGGCCCAAGCCCTGCAGAGGCCGCAGGCACGGGAGCCTCGGCGATTGCGAAGCGCACCGGCGGCGTGGATCTGCACGGGCCGGATCGGGGGCGGGATGCGACGGTGCGTCACCCTCCGTCAAAGACGGCGGGCGATGCTGCACGACCGCCATCCGCACCGCCCGCCTTCATCCGTTCGGACGAGGCGGCGACGCTTCGGCTTGCCCCGGGACGGTGGCAATGGCAGGTTCGGAGCAGGGATGCGCGCTGCGCGACCCCGAGTGCGGAGGAGACCTTGCCAGAGCCCATCACGCCAGCACCAGTGCGCGGCGCCGCGCAACGCCGGCGCCGGTTCGCCAGGCCGGGCGAAAAGACAAGGCGGCGCCCTGGGGCGGAATCGGCGGCGGTGGTCGCGCTGGCGCGGATCGGGTTTCTTGTGTTGCTTCTCGTCCTCTGGACCTGGGCCTCGCAAAGCGTGCCGCGCGGGATCATTCCCTCGCCGGTGGCGACGCTTGAGGCTGCGCAGCGGCTTTGGGCGGCGGGGCGCCTGCAGGCGGCGCTGGGCGACAGCCTGACCGTCTTTGCCAGCGGCTTCGGGCTTGCTGCGCTCGTGGGCATACCGGTGGGGGTGCTCATGGGATCGATCCGGCTTCTGGGGCGCGCGCTTGACGTGTTCGTCTATGCGCTTGCTGCCACGCCGCGCGTGGCCTTCATCCCGCTGGTGATCCTGCTTCTGGGGCTGGGGCTGGAGGCCAAGACCTTCATCGTCTTCCTGGGCGCGGTCATGCCGGTGATCCTCAACACCTATGCCGGGGTGCAGGATGCCGATGCCGAGCTGGTCGAGATGGCGCGCTCCACCGGCGCGGGTCAGGCCCGGATCTATGCCCATGTGGTGCTGCCGGGTGCGCTGCCGTTTCTGGTGGTCGGGCTGCGGCTGGGGGCGACCATCGGCCTGATCAACACCGTTGTTGCCGAGCTTTACACGGCGGTGCGCGGGCTGGGCGGGCTTCTGGCGCTTTATGGCAATACCTTCCGCATGGCCGAATATTTCGTGATCGTGCTGACGCTTTCATTGATCGGGGTGGTGGTGACCGAGGGGCTTCGACTTGTCGAACTGCGCCTGTCGCGCTGGCGCAACCCCGCGAGCCGTTGACTCAGGAGGAAAGAATGAAATCACCTGTTCTGGCGCTGTTTGCCCTTGGTGCGCTGGTGGCGCTTCCCGCGGCCGCCGATCCGTTTCGCCTGATCGTCTCGGATCTGGAAACGCCGCTCGTGCCGAATTCGGTGATGGAACTGGCCCAGCAGGGTGGCTATTTCGAACGTGCCGGGGTCGAGGTCACCTTTGTCCGCGTCCAGCAGACGCCGCTTGCCATTGCAGCCCTTCAGGCCGGTGAAGGCGAGATGGCCAATATCTCGGTCGATGCGCTGATGCAGCTTGCGGCGCGCGGTGGCACCGATCTGCGGGCCGTCCTTTCGCCCAACAAGTCGCTCCCGTTCCTGATCGCGGCGGCCGAGGGGATCGAGACGGTGGCAGACCTTGAGGGGCGCAGCTTTGGCGTCGGGCGGCTGGGCAGCCTTGACCATTCGCTTTCGATGACGGTCCTGCAGCGGGCGGGCGTGGCGGTTGACCGTCTGGACATCGTGTCGCTTGGTCAGCCGAATGTGCGGGCGCAGGCGCTTCTCGCCGGGCAGATCGAGGCCACCACCATGTCGATCGGCACCCTGATTTCCTTGCCCGACCCCGAGGCGGTGAATGTGCTGCTGGACGCCGATGCCTATTATGCTGCGGCCCCGGTGGTCACAAAGGTCAACGCGGTTCCGCAGGCCGTTCTGGACACCCGTCGCGCCGAGGTCGAGGCGGTGATCGAGGCACTGGTGCTGGCCTCGCGCGATTTCGCCGCCGATGGTGCAAGCTGGGCATCCGCAATGGCCGAGGCGCGGCCCGATGTCGATCGCGACGATCTGGACCAGCTTGCGACGCTTTATGCGCAAAGCTGGAGCGTCAACGGTGGCCTGCAACGCGACGAACTGGAGTATACGGCGTCCTGGGTGGCGCAATCCGAGGATTTCCAGGGCCTTGATCTGCCGTCGCTCGAGGCCTGGGTTGACTTCGGGCCGCTGGATGCGGTGCTCGCCCGGATCGGGGTGGATGACAGCGCGGGTATGGACAGCCTGTCGCGATGACACCGGATCAGCCCGGAACGGCCCGGGCGCATGTCGAGCTGCACGAGGTTGTCCACGGGTTCGGCAATCCGGATGCCGTGGCGCTGGGCCCGGTGGCCCTGTCGGTGCCGCGGGGACAGCGGCTTGTGCTGCTGGGGCCGTCGGGCTGTGGCAAGACAACGCTTCTGCGGGTGGCGGCGGGGCTGGTGCGGCCAGATGGGGGCAGGGCGCTGGTGCAGGGGCAGGCACCCCGGCCGGGGCAGGCTGGGGCGATGGTGTTCCAGTCGTTTCGGCTGCTGCCCTGGAAAACCGCGCGTCAGAATGTCGGGTTCGCGCTGGGCCATCTGTCGCATGGTGAGCGCATGGAACGGGCGCAGCGCTATCTTGATCTTGTGGGCCTTGGCCGCTTTGCCGAACGCTATCCGGCGGCGCTTTCGGGGGGCATGAAGCAGCGTCTGGCGCTGGCCCGCGCCCTTGCGGCCGAGGCTGATCTTCTGCTGATGGACGAACCCTTCGCAAGCCTTGACGCCCAGGCGCGCGAATTGATGCAGCACGAGCTTCTGCGTCTGTTGCGGGCGCGTCCGGCAACCGTGATCTTCGTCACCCACAGTGTTGACGAGGCGCTTCTGATCGGCGACAGGGTGGTGTTGCTGTCGCCGCGTCCGGGGCGCGTGGTCGAGGATCTTGCCTTGCCATTTCGCGGTGACGATCCGGCACTGCGTCGCGCCGATCCCGACTTCAGCCGCCTGCGCGACGGTCTGTGGCACCGGTTGCGCGACATGGTGCTCAGCGATCCCGCGTCGGATTTCTATGGCCGGGGCACGCTCTGATCAGAAACAGAGGATCTCGGCCTCGGCCTGGGCGCGGCGCAGATTGGCCACCGCCTCGGTTGCCGGTGCGGTCCCCCGGAAGATGGCGGTGCGCTCTCCGCCGGCCTGACGCAGGCTGAGCACGGTTTCCCCGGCCACATAGTCATCATAAGGCAGGATCGAGGCGATGGTATCGATCGAACAGGCGCAGCGGGTCATGCTGTCGCGCGTCTGGCCATTCACCGCGAGGCAGCCGAATATGTAATCCGCGCGGGCAAGGGTCGGATAGTCGTTGAGCGCAGCCGGCCCCTGTGCAGCGGCAGGCCCGGGCAGCGCCAGCATCAGGCCAAGCGCCAGAGTCAGCGCCGCGCCCAGCCTTGGTATTGCGTTCAAAGCTGCTGCCCGGGGCCACGCGGTCCGGGTGCATGGCGTATCGGCGGCACGGCATCGTGGACCCGAACCTGCGCAAGGGCGCCCAAGGCGGAACAGCAAGTCATGCATCAGCGTGTCTCCTCGATCAGGGTCAGGCGGTCATGATAGCCTCCGCCCGCCTCAATGGTATCGGCAGAAAGTGCGAGGACATGGGCCGGGTGGCCCGGCTCGGCAGTGATCTCGATCCGCAGATCGGCAAAGGCGCCCAGGCGGGCGCGATTGGTGTCGCTTTCGAACGGGGCGATCCGGACGCTGAACGGCCCTTCTCCGCGCGCGGCTTCGGCACGGACCAGGGCCTCGCGCATGCGGTTACGGATGTAGAACGGGCTGCCCCCGGTCGCCTCGGCCACCGCGCGGACCGTCTCCTCCAGAAAGAACAGAAGGATGGGCGTCGCCCCATTCGGAGCAAAAGTGCCAAGCTGCCGGCGCTGGTCACCCTCGAGGGCGAAAAGCGTCAGGCGGTCTGCTGCCTGCCCGACCTCGATCATGGTCGTCTCCGGGGCGGCAGCGGTATCGATCTGCCGGTCGCGCAGGTATCGGGCTGGCGCGGCGCTGTCGGCATCAAAGGCGCCGGGTTGCAGAAGCACTTGCGCCGCGGAGCTGGAGTCGATCTGGGCGGCCGCCGCAACCGGCCCCAGGGCCAGAAGGACCATCAGCAGCACTGCCGGCCATGGTTTCATTCGCTCTCTCCTCGTGTCAGCAGGAAGCCGCGGCCGCGCAAGGTGCGAAGCGCGATGCCCGATCCTGCAAAGGGCGCCAGCTTGCGGCGCAGATAGCCGATATAGACATCGACGACGTTCTCGGCCGATCCGCCATGCGGGGCCCAGAGCGCGTCGAAAATCGCCCCCCGGGTGACGACCTGCCCTGCATGGGCGATCAGATACTCCAGCAGCTCGCCCTCCCGCTCGGTCAGCACCATGCGCTGCCCATGGCCCGAAACCACCCGTGCCGTCCGATCATAAAGCAGCGGGCCAAAGCGCAGGTTCTGCGGCGGCTCGGCCCGGCGCAGCTGGACGCGCAGCCGCGCGATCAGCTCGCTCAGCTCGAACGGCTTGACCACATAGTCGTTGGCGCCCGCGTCCAACCCCTCGGTCCGGTCCTCGACCCGCGAGAGCGCGCTGAGCACGATCGCCGGCAAACGGTGGCCGCGCAGCCGCATTTCATGCAGAAGATCGGCGCCGCTCTCGCTGCCCAGCATCATGTCCACGATCGCGGCATCGAAGGGCTCGGCCGCAAGCCGGGCAAGCGCGGCCTCCGGCGCTGCCTCGCAGGCGGTTTCATAGCCTTCGGCGGCCAGCCCCCGGCGCAGCAGCGAAGAGATGTCGCTGTCATCCTCGACGATCAGGATACGGGCCATGGCGCCTCCTCTCTTGCTTCGGCGCGGGCTGGCTCGGGCCGGGCGGCGGGCAGCGTGATCTCGACCCGCAGCCCGCGCCCCTCGGCTGCCGGGCTCACAAGGGCGATGCTGCCGTCTTGCGCCTCGATCACCCAGCGCGCAAGGGCCAGGCCCACGCCAAAGCCCGCTGCCGTTCCCGTGCCGCGTGCAAAGCGATCCAGCGCCCGGTCGGCAAGGCCTGGGGGCAGGCCGGGGCCGGTGTCGGCCAGGCTGATCCGCACCCTGTCGCCCAGGCCCTGCGCCGTGATCGCAAGTTGCGCGCCGGGCCCGGCGTATTTCGCTGCGTTTTCGATGATGCCGCCGATCACCTGCCGGATCCAGTCCGCATCGCCCACAACCGCAAGGGAGGGCGGCAGATCCAGGCGGACGGCCATGCTTCCCAGAAGCGGCCGCAGATCATCGAGTGCTGCGGCAACGAGCGGCCCCAGGGCAACCGGTTGGCGCTGAAGGTCAAGCTGGCCATCTTCGGAGCGCGCGATGCGCAGAAGGTCCTCGATCCGGCGGAACAGGCGTCGGGCCCGGCTGCGGATCGTGGTAAAGGCTTCGGCCAGGGGCGGTGCAAGCACGCCGCGCAGGGCAAGTTCGGCCTCGCCCAGGATGACGGTGAGCGGAGTGCGCAATTCGTGGCTGACATCGGCGAAGAAGCGGCGCCTTTCGGCATCGATCCGCGCAAGCCGGTCATTGGCGCGGCGCAGCTGACCCGTGCGTTCGGCAACCGTGGTTTCCAGCCGCGCATGATCCTGCGCCAGCCGCCGTTGCCGCCGGTCCAGACGGCTGGACATCTGGTTGATCCGGGCAAAGACCAGCGACAGCTCATCCCCCGGACCGATCTCGAGCGGGGCGCGCCCCTGGCCCACGGCGCCCGCCGCCCGGGCCGCTGCCTGCAACCGCAGCCGCAGGGGGCGCAGCACCAGCATCCACAGCACCGCCAGAAGCGCCGGCGCCGCCACGGCCACCCCGACCGCCAGACCGCCCAGCCGGCGGCGCAATCCGCTGAGGCTGCGCATCGCTTCGTCGCGGCGCCGGCGTTCGTGGTCGATCTGTTCGGTCAGCAGCGGCGGCACCTGCAAGCCATAGAGGCTGAGCGCCGCCAGCACCGGCCCCGATCCGGGCGGATGGCTGTCGAGCGTTTCCGAAAGCTGGATGAACTGGCCCCGGATCCGGCCGATCACGCGGGCCGGTGCTGCGCGACGGTCGGCCTCGGCGGCGGTGCGCGCCGCAGCCACATCGGCGGCGATCAGCCCGTCAAGATGTGCAAGCGAGGCAAGCACCGCCCGCGTCTCGGCGCTTTCCTCCTGCGTTGGATCGGCCGGCCCGGCAAGCGAGGCAAGCACCCGTTCGTTCACCCGCGCAGAAAGGGCGGAATAGGCCTCCATACGTTGTTGGGCGGCAACGGCTGCCGCGCCCAGCCGTTCCGCCTGCGACAGGCCGTGCACGGCAAGACCCGCGGCAAAGACCGCCAGCGCCGCCAGCGACAGCGCGCCCAGCATCAGCCGAAGCCGCAAGCTTCTGCGCCTGGGCTTCACGCCTGCACCTGTAGCAGGCGCAGCACGGCGGCGTGCAGATCCGTTTCCGCCACCGGCTTTTCCAGAAGCAGGGCCCCGGCGCGACGGGCGGCTTCGGGCAGGTCGGCCGAGCGTTCGGCAGTGACCAGAAGCGCAGGCAGGCATGCGCCCAGATCGTCGCGCAAGGCGGCGATGGTGCGCATCCCGGTGTCGCCCCGATCAAGCTGATAATCCGTTACCAGGATCTGCGGCCGCACCCCGGCCCGCAGCAGCGCCCGCGCATCCTCGGTTCCTGCGGCTGCGGCGACCTGCACGCCCCAGCTTTGCAACAGCAGCATATAGGCATGGCGCATCGCCGCATCGTTTTCCACCACGATGGCGGTGCAGCCGCTCAGCCGCAGCCGGTCGCGCGCGGGCGTTTGCGGCAGGCGCTGATCCGGCGCTGCAAGCCCGCCCCGCGCAGCAGCCGAGGGGGCGGGCGGCAGTTGCACCCGGAACAGGGTGCCGCGCCCCGGTGTGCTGTCCAGGGTCAGCTCATGCCCCAGCCGCAGGCAGGCGCGGCGCACGATCGACAGGCCCAGCCCATTGCCCGGAACGGCCGCGTCGGGGGCAAGACGCTCGAACTCGTTGAAGATCCGTTCCTGATCGGCCGGGGGAATACCGGGGCCGGTGTCATGCACCTCGAGCCAGATCATCCCATCCCGGCGCCGGGCCCCGACCAGAACCCGCCCCCGCCGGGTATACTTGATCGCGTTCGACACGAGGTTCTGCACGATACCGCGCAGAAAGACCGGGCTGCTGAGCACCGTGGCGGCGGTGGGCACGAACCGAAGGTCAAGCCCGCGCGCGGCCGCCTGGCCGTGAAAATCCGCCGCCAGCCGCTGAAACAGCCGCCCCAGCGACACCGGTTCGGGCGTCACCTCCAGCGCGCGGCTGTCCAGTTGCGAGATATCGAGCAGGGCCCGGATCAGCTCTTCCGCGCTGTCGAAGGCGGCCCCGATCCGCGCCACCAGATCCGCCTGCACGGGATCGCAGGAGATATCCTCGAGATGCGACAGCAGCAGCTTGGCCGCGCTGAGCGGCTGAAGAAGATCGTGGCTTGCCGCGCGCAGAAAACGGCTCTTGGCGCGGTTGGCCTCTTCGGCGACCTCGCGCGCAAGGTCCAGTTCGCGATTGGTGCGGCTGAGATCGGTCAGCGCACGTTCCAGGTCGCGGTTGCGCGCGAGAACTTCCTTTTCCAGCACCGCCGCGGTCTGGGACAGCGCATAGGTGGAACTGCGCGCATTCTCGACCCGGTCCAGCCGCTCGATCAGGGCCTGGTTGATGCGCCAGAGCTTTTCGATCTGCCGTTCGGGGCTGTCGCTGTCACGCAGCATCGGTCGCGTCCCCGTCAAGGAAGGCGAGGCCGACGAAGGTCTGGTTCACATGCACGCCGCCATGCTGTTCGCCATAGGTGTTGAACCCGGCGATGTTGTAGCGGCGAAACAGCCGGGCAATGATATCCTCCATGCCCGCCTGTTCCAGCGCCAGCCGTCGCAGGATGCAGTCGAAGGCAAGGATCAGGACCGATCGGTCGCCAAGGCGGCTCAGCCGGCTCTCGAACCCGTGGGTCAGATCCTCGGCATGGCCCAGCGTCAGCATGGCGCCCGGCTCGATCGCGGACATGAGCCGAAGCGCCCCGTCCTGCGTTACCTCGCGGATCGCGCGCACATGATGGCGCCCGCCGATGCGCACCAGAAGCGGATGCCGCGCGAAGCTGAGCGGCCCGAGATCCGCCACGGGCACGCCGATCAGCCGGGCGTATTCCTCGGCGGCGGGTTCGTCGTTGATGCCAAGGATAAGCCGTTCATCCGGGCGTGCCGAGGTGACGACCATGCGGGTTGCCGACGGGCTGAAATGGTCGAAGATGATTTCTTCGATGGCGAAGTCGGTTTCGAACAGGCAGAAAAGCGCGCTTTCCTCATGGCTTTCCCCGTCCAGGATCAGCCGCGTGCAACCAAAGCGCAACCCGTCGCCGGCGGATCCGCCCAGCACCAGAAGCTGCGGCAAGGTTGCATCGACGGTGGCGACCACCATCTCCTCCTGTTCGCTCAGCCCATCGATCAGCAGCAGGCCGAAGCAGGTGCGTGTGGGATCGGGCGCAAAGCGTGTCGTCAGTTCGCGCAGCGCATCCATCCAGTCCAGCGCGGGCAGGGCACGCAGGTTGCGCAACCAGACGGCATCGGCCCGGAAATGCGCCGCAGGAAAGCCCACCGCGACCACGGTGTCATTGCGATAGCCGCTGCAGGCGAATTCTCCCGCCGACGAACAGCCCATCACCCGGCATCCCGCGCCCAGCCCGCTGGCCAGCGCCGCCAGCAGAGGCGGGTCCAGATGGGCGGGCGCGCCGAACAGAAGCACCGCCGTCGGGTCGCCGGGGGCGAGTTCTGCCAGCAGCCGCTGTGCGAGATCGGCCGCCCCTCCGGGCACCGTCGCCACGATCGGTCGCCGCGTTGCAACCTCGGCCCTGGTGTCCACGACGTCCTCCTTGCCCGTGCCGCGGCGGATCAGGATGCGAAGATGCGTGCCCGGTTGGCTGCAAGTGCGGCCTGCGTCCGGTTTCGCACGTTGATCTTCTGCATGATCGCCGCGATATGCGTCTTGACTGTCGCCTCGGTGATCGACAGTTCGTACGAGATGATCTTGTTCGGGCGCCCCTGACAGATCAGCCGCAGGATGTTCATCTGCTGGGGCGTCAGCGAGGCGAAGCGGCGCATGAGATCGGCCAGTTCGGCATCGGCTGCGAGGCCCGCGTCGGGATCATAGCCTTCCGGGGTCACGCATTCCCCCGACCACATCCGGTCGAAGGCGTCGATCATGCGATTGCGCGGCAGGCTTTTCGAGATGAACCCCTTCGCACCCGCCGCCATGGCCGCCGACACCATGGCCGAGTCGATTTCGGCCGATATGACCGTAAGCGGCACTCCTGCGGCCTGCCGGTGCAGCGCCATGATGCCTTCGATCCCCTCGACGTCGGGCAGGCGCAGGTCCAGAACAATGGCGTCGGGCGGTGCATCCCGCATCATCTTCTGCGCCATTTCAAGGCTGATGGCGGTGCGCGCCCGCCGCAGACCAAACGCGTGGCTGAGCGTCATCGACAGGGCATCGCCGAACAGCGGATGATCGTCGATGATCAGGATGTCTTCCACGGTGCGGCAATGACTTCTTAGTGCCGTGACGCGGCCTGCGTCCCAGTTCGGAACATGTCCCATTGTCTCCTCCAGATGCGGGCGGGGCTCCTCTCCTCGCCACAGCATGTTCAAGACTAGACCGGGATGTGCAGCCTGCAAACAGCTTTGTGCACCATCGTGCACCGAAGCTGCGTTTTTCTGTCGCGCGACGAAGTGAATCATGGTGCGGCCGGAAGCGGCAGGCGGCGGACAAAGACCGAGCCGCGGGTGTCGGTGGCGCGAATATCCAGCCATTCCGTGCCATTGTCGCGAAAACTGAACTGGTAGACCGGATCCTCCGACACCGAGATTCCGCCCTCGACCGCGAACAGAAGATCATCCCCCTGCCGGACCTCGAGGACATCGATGAAATGGGCGGGGATGTTCAGCAAGGTGCGCTGGTCGCGCTGCAGGCCCGAATAGTTCGGATGACGAAGCATCAGCTTGACGGAATGGCGCTGCCCGCCGTCATCGCGAACGGTTCCCAGGTGCTGCAGACGCATCTGGCCCATCTGCGCCAGCGCCGCCGCCGCATCCTTGGCGGCCGGGGCCGCGCAGCCGCCGGTCGCGCGCACGAAGCGCCCGTCCATCAGCCCCGCGCCCTCGGTGGTCAGACCGATGGCGCGGATGTTGGAATAGCGTTCGACCCGGACGCGCAGTTCGAGGTCAAGCGGGTGCATCGCCGGTGACAGCGTGATCGTGGCCGCGACCGGGGCGGGGTTCTCATCGACCACCAGCACCAGTTCCCGAAGCTCGGGCGCGCCGGGCGGCTGTGTCAGGCGGACCGGAACCAGCGCGGGATCATGGGCGCGGAAGGGCGCCGAAAGATCAAGCGCGCCCGCCGCCGGCGCCGGGTCCAGATCGCCGAGGATGTCATATTGAAGATCGTCCCAGACCGGACTGGGCTGCATCGGATTGTCCGGCGCAGCGGTGGCGTCCGTCGGGGCAGGGGCAAGCATCAGCGAAACAAGCGCTGCGGCCAGCAGGCCGCGCCGGGCCGGCCACGATGGGTTAAGGGTTGACCGAATGCACATTCTTCCCTCTCGCGACGGGTATGGCAACGCCATCAGAACACCGAAGGCGGCTGTTGCAAACACAACTTTCGGCTGACTGGCGTTTCGCGGCGTCGCGCATCATCCTGTGGCGGAGTGCCGCGGCAAGCCGGACTTCCGGCCGGGAGAGGGCGATGCAGGAGCTTCTGGTCATGGTCTGCCTGCTGGCCCAGCCCGACATCTGCCAGGAGCGTCTGCTGCCCCTGCCCAAGGGTGCGGAATGCCCGGCCGTGGCGGAAGCCGCGGCGCATCGCTGGCAGGAGGGCGACGATCGGCATCGCGTGGCGGCGTGGCGCTGTGCGCCGGCGGGCAGTGCCCCCGTGCTGCCTCTGACAGCCCTGAGTGCCGCGGTTCTGGTACATCAGGGGGCGCCGGGGCTCCCTTCGCGCGAAAACCGCGGCGCCATTGCCAATCTTGCCGTGGTCATCGGTGAGAGGTCCGTCGCGGTAATCGATGCGGGGGCCAGCCGCGCGCAGGGCGAAGCGCTCTATGCGGCCATCCGCGCCATGAGCGATCTGCCGATCAGCCATCTGATCCTGACCCATATGCACCCCGATCACAGTTTTGGCGCCGAGGTCTTCCGCGAGGCCGGGGCCGAGATCATTGCCGCACCCGGGTTTGCCGCTGCGCTCGAAGCCCGGTTTGACGGCTATCTGGAAAGCTATGGACGGCAGATCGGCGCGGAAGCCTTGCTGGGAACCCGCATCGCCCTGCCAGATCGTGGGGTGCGGGAAGAGGTGGTGGATCTTGGCGGCCAGACCCTTGTGCTGCGCGCCGTCGCTACCGCGCATACCGATAACGATCTGACGATCCTGCACCACGAAAGCGGAACCCTGTTTGCCGGCGATCTGGTGTTTGCGGGCCTTGCGCCGACGCTGGACGGGGCGCTGGCCGGCTGGCTTGGCTGGCTGTCCGATCCGCCCGAAGCGGTGCGGGTCGTTCCCGGGCACGGCCCGGCAAGTCTGCCCTGGCCCCAGGGCAGGGCGGCGACCGAACACTACCTTACGGCGCTGCGCGACCAGATCCACGCCGCGCTGGAGGCCGGCCGGCCCATGAGCGCGGTTCTGGACGATCCGCCCCCGCCCGGAGAGTGGCTGGATCTGGACATGGTGCATCCCCGCAACGCCGCCGCCGCCTACAAGGAGCTGGAATGGGAATGATCACTGCGGCAGATGCGCCGCAACGATCCGGCCCAGGGCAAAGGCGCGCTGTTCCAGGATCACCGGCGTTTCGCAGACATAGATCAGCGACTGCTGGCGATCCAGAAAGATGCGGGTATCCCAGTCAAGCTGCTGTTCCACCGCGTCGATCCGGTCATGGTCGGGCGGATCGGCGGCCAGAAGCTGCGTTAGTTCGACGCGCCGCGCATCGATCTGATCGTCCAGCGCCCGCTGTTTCAGCGCGTAGCGGCCGATGCCGTTGATTATGCTGCTGCGCGCCCGGTCGATGCGCTGGAACGTGGCGAGATACAGCGCCGTCAGCCGTACCTCATCGGCGCCGGTCGCGAACTCCGCGATCAGGGCTTCGGCCTCGTCGATGGGGGTGCGACGCAGTTCAAGCCGTGCCGCCAGGCGCTGAATCTCGGGTTCGCGCGCAAGGCCTTCGATGTTGTCGTCGGGCAGCGGACCCGACCACACCTGCCCCAGCGACAGATGCGGTATCTTGCGCTGGATGCAGGGCCATTCCGGATCATCGAAGGTAGCAGCGCGGGCCGGTGCAAGACCCGACAGAACCGCCAGCCCCAGCACCGGCACAAGCAGGAAATGCCGCATGTCCTATCCTTTCCTTTTTCGCCAAAGACCCTTGGACGGGTCATACATGTAAACCGCGGCTGCAAAGAACAGCAGCCCGCAGCCCGCGACCACTGCGAAGGCCGTCGGTTCGAAGCGGGTGTAAAGCGCGAAGCGGATCAGTTCGACCGCGTGGGTGAAAGGGTTGAATCGGGTGATGTCATAAAGAAGCAGGCTGGATTCCCGCAGCCGCCACAGCGGGTAAAGCGCGGTCGAGGCGAAGAACATCGGAAAGATGACGAAGTTCATCACGCCCGCGAAATTCTCCAGCTGCCGGATTGCCGAGGAGATCAGCAGGCCGAGGGCGCCAAGCATCATCCCTGACAGAAGCAGTGCCGGCAACACGGCCACATACCCCCAAAGCGGCGGCTCGATCCCCCAGAACCACGCGATGAGCAGAAAGGCGTAAACCTGAAGCACCGAGACAAGAACGCCTGCCAACAGCTTGGAGCCCAACAGGAACCACCTGGGATAGGGGCTGACAAGCAGCGTCCGCATCGCCCCGGTTTCCCGGTCATAGACCATCGACAGCGACGACTGCATGCCGTTGAACAGCTGGATCATCGCGCAGAGGCCCGGAGTGACATAGACCTCGTAAAGCACGTATGTCTGATAGGGCGGCGTGATCGACAGCCCGAGCACGGCGCGAAATCCGGCGGCGAAGATGAACAGCCACACCAGCGGCCTGACCAGCGCGGCAAGGAAGCGTTCGCGCTGATGGGTGAAGCGCAGGATCTCGCGCCAGACGATGCCGCGAAAGGCGATGAAGGCGCCCTTTCTCATGGCGCGGCCTCCGCAAGCCGCAGGATCGCGGCGCCAAGATCCTCGTTCTCCGCAAGGTCGCGCGCATCGCCCTGGGCCAGAACCGCGCCCTTGTGCAGGATCACCACCTGGTCGTCAGGGTTGATTTCCTCCATCACATGCGTAGCCCAGAGGGTTGATACACCGGCTTCGGCGACCAGCCCCCGCACCAGCGCCAGAACATCGGCCCGCGCGCGCACATCAAGGCCCGCAGTCGCCTCGTCCAGCAGCAGGAGTTCGGGCCGGTGCAGCAGGGCGCGGGCAATCTCGGCCCGGCGCTGTTGCCCACCCGAAAGCGTCGTGACCCGGGCGTGAAGCTTGTCCGAAAGGTTCACGAGCGCCAGCACCTCGTCGATGCGCGGCCCGGCCTGCCGGGGTGCGATCCCGTGCAGTGCCGCGTGATAGAGCAGATTCTGACGAAGGGTCAGATCGGCATCAAGCGCGCGGCTTTGAAAGACCACGCCCAGCCGCGCCAGCGCGGCGCCGGGTGCGCGGCGAGCATCGTGGCCGACAACCTCGATCGTGCCGCTCGTGCTGTCATAAAGCCGGGTGACGAGCGAGAACAGCGTCGTCTTGCCCGCACCGTTCACACCCAGAAGTGCCACGAAACGGCCGCGCGGCACATCAAAGCTGACATCGCGCAGCGCCTGCACCGCGCCGAAGGCATGGCTGAGCCCCGCCACCCGAAGGGCGGGCGGCGGGGGCGTATCGGTCGTCAGACCGGCAGGGATCATTCCTTGCGCCGCTCCGTCACGTTCAGATCGGCGTCAAGCTTCATGTCATACTGACCATCCGCGCACATCACGTCGTCGAGGTCATAGGTGCCGTCGTCCTCAAGCTCGATATCCTCGGGGTCGATCTCGCAGTTCATCCCGGCCAGCATGGCGTTGATCCGTTCGATCGTTTCGGCATCGGGTGCGTCGGCGCCATGACTGTCGGCAAGGGCCGGCCCGGCCAGCAAGGCCAGAATGGTGACTGTGGCGAGGGTGCGTTTCATCAGGGGTCTCCTTCAGCGGATGTGGAAGATGGCTTTCTGCGTGTCGCCCGTCGATCCGGGGATGCTCAGTTCATAGGTGCCGGGCACGATGGCGATGAAGGACATGTCCACCTCGCCGGCCGCGTCGAATTCGATGCTGTGCACGCCCATGGGCCGGACCTCGATCTTGTTGATGACGATCTCGTTCACCCAGATGGCGCGAAAGAAATCGCCGCCCGACAGTGCCAGTTCGGCCGAGCCGTCCGCGATTATCTTGAGCCGGTAATAGGTTCCCGACTTGAGTTCATAGGGCGCTTCGGCCACCGGTTGGCCCGAGGCAAGCGTCAGCGGCTCCAACCTTTCGCGGTTGCTGGCCGACATCAGCCCGGCAAAGCCATAGTCGAAGGGCTGCGCCGCCACGGGCGCCGCGACCACAAGCCCCAGCAGGGCAGCTGCACATGCGTGTCTCATCCGAATCTCCTTCCTTTCCCGGGTCATTGCGACGCGATTGCCACGACGCCCCAAGGCTGTTCGCCTACCTGCACCGACTTGATGACCCGGTTCGCGGCCACGTCGATGATCGAAATGTCGTTCGAATTGCCGTTGGTCGTGAACAGGAACCGTTCGTCCGGGCTGAAGGCCAGCTGCCAGACCCGCTGGCCGACAAGCAGATAATCCTCGACCTCATAGGTCTCTCCGTTGACCACCGCGACGCGGTTCGCAGGCCCCAAGGCGATGTAGATCGTGCTGCCGTCCTCGGTCACCTTCAGCCCCACTGGCTGCAGCGCCTCGGGCAGGACGCCCGGCACCTCGAAAGTGATCTTGTGCACGATCTCGCGGGCTTCCGGGTCGATCACCGAAACCGTGCCGCCGATTTCCGAGGTCACGAACAGGACCGAACCGTCGCTGGTGAACTGCGCATAGCGCGGGCGCTGGTCCACAAGCACATTGGCGACGATCTCGTAGGTTTCGGTGTCGATGAAATGCGCCATGTTCGTCGTTTCCGACGTGTTGATGACGATGCTGCCGTCAGGGGTGATGCCCATGCCCTCGGGTTCGACGCCCACCGGGATTTCGGCCAGAACCTGGCGGGTTTCCACATCGACCACGGTGACCAGGTTGTCATCTTCATTGGCAATGTAAAGCGGGTTGCCGGAAGGGTGCAGCACGAACAGTTCGGGGTCGGGGCCAGAGGGCAGCGAGGGCAGCTCCTCGTAGGTTTCGGTGTCGAAGACCCGGACAAGATCATCATCCGAGGCACAGACATAAAGAAAGCGCCCGTCCGGCGATGCGGTGATCCCGCGCGGGCGCTGGCCACCGGCAAAGCTGTGAATCACCTCGAAGCTTGTGCCATCCAGAACGGTGATGTCATTGCTTTTCTCGTTGCTCACAAAGATCTTGTCGGCCAGGGCAGGACCTGCGGTCAGGGCGGTGCAGGCAAGAAGCGCAAACAGTCGCGTCACGGGAACTCTCCTCCTCAGTTCAGGATACAGCGGGTTTCGGGCCGGTCGTGGCCCAGCGTGTCGAGCTGGCTGACCTGATGCAGAAACTCGGGCTGGGGCGAGACACTGGTGGTTACCGGCCCCGAGGTCAGCAGGATCGGTTGCCGCAACTGGCCGTCCCACGGGCGATAGCTGAGCGACTGGCCCTTGAAGGCCGCAAGTTCGAAGGCATCCCCGCGGATATGGGCGACAAGATCCTCGAATGCCCCGGATTGGGTGCGGGTCGCGGCCTCGCCCAGCGACCGGAGTGCGAGCCAGACCTGATAGTCCTCTTCGCGCGCGGGGCGGTTGGCAAGACGTTCGAAACGGGTCTGGAATTGGGTCGCCCCCCATGCTTCGTGTGCCGGGTGCCAGCTTTGCGGCCGCAACCCGGCCGAGCCGGCAACCGGCCGCGGATCCCAGGTGTGGTAGGGCAGCCATGCGGCAAAGAGGCCCGTTTCATCGGCCGCCACCAGCACGTCATGCGCGGCGGCGCGCTGGGTGAACACCGGCATCTGCGCCTGCACCTGAACATGGCCGCTGTCGGTACGCCGCGCGCCGCCTGTGTCCTCATAGATGCGTTCCTCGACGATCCGCGCACCGAACTTGGCGGCTGCACGGCGATAGGCATCGGCAAGGGCCCGATCCTGCGGATGGCTGCCTTCGATCAGCAGCCAGTTTCCCCAGCGCTTCGTGACAAGGAACTGTGCCAGCGCGTCGGTCAGCATTGCGCGGCTGGGCGCGGTGTGCAGCAGGTTCGGCCGGCACGCCTCGTTGCGCAGCGCATCGCCACGGGCGGCCGCGTTGAACAGAAGCGCGCGGTCGCCTGCGGCATCGGCAAGGGCGCCGGTGATCTCGTCGTCGGCCAGGGTCACCACAAAGCGGATACCATCGGACAGGATCTGCTCCAGCGCCGCGATCGCGCCGTCGGGATCGCTTGTCACCTCTTCGGTTGCGAAATCCTGGCCCATGAACTGACCGGTCGTGCCGTTATCGGCCGTGGCCAGCCGGGCGCCGGCAAAGCCCAGATCCGGGGGCGCAAGATCAAGCCGTGACACGGGTGCGCGGCCGGGCCGGTCGATCCGAAGCACGGCGGCGCGGAACTCGAGCCGGTCCTGTGCTGCGGCAAGGCCGGGAACAAGGGCCGGAACCGTGGCCAGCGCACAAGCGCAGGCCAATGCAAAAGCTGCCTTTTTCATCTTATCCTCCCGCCGCCATTGGGGCACGGGGTAGAGGATGCTCCAACCCTTTTCTCATCTTAAGAAATTCATAAGCCCCTGTTTTCAGGCGCAGTCATACTTTGGTTGCATTGCCCCTGCGCGGGCTGCTGCCCATCGTTGGCCATGGGCCGACTGGGGCCGCCGAACGGAGGAGACCGATGCAGAGAATCCTGATCCTGATTGCCCTGATGCTGGGACTTGCCGCGCCGGCGGCAGCGCATGGGCCGCCGCGGCTCAAGACCAGCGCCGAGGTGCTGCTGGACGCGACACCCGAAGAAGTCTGGGCGGTGATCGGCAACTTCGGTGACATGAGCTGGCATCCTGCCGTCCATGCAACCGAGGGCGGCAGCAACGAGGTCGGCGCCATCCGAGTGCTGAGCTTCGATGCCGCAGGTGCGGCGCAGTTGTCGGAAGAACTCACGCGCTATGACGCGACGGCGCGCACCTATTCCTACCGCATCGCGCAGGATGTGCCGCAGGTGCTGCCGGTGACCAACTATGCCGCACATCTGACGGTGAAGGATCAGGATGGCAAGGCGCTGGTGGAATGGCGCGGCGCCTTCTATCGCGGCCATCCCAACAACAATCCGCCCGCCGATCTGAACGATGACCGCGCGATCGAGGCGGTGGATGCCGTCTATCTGGAGGGGTTGGAGGCCCTGGTGGCCCGCTTTGGCCGCATGAACTGAAACCGGCGTCCCGGCGCGCCTAGGGTGCGCCGGGATAGGGCAGGGCCTCGGCCAGCGGCAGGCCCGCACCGGCCCAGCCGTCCTGCCCCTCGGCGAACCAGCGCACATGCGTGAACCCAAGCTCCTGCGCCCGCTTCGCCGCATTCCAGGACATCCAGCAATCGGCCTTGCAGAAGATCACGATGGGCGCAGTGCGATCGCCGCCGGTCATCGCGGTCAGGGCAGTGTGAAACCAGCTTTCGGTTTCAGGGGCGATGCGGTCATAGCCGGTTCCGGGAAGCCAGATGGCGCCGGGGATGGTGCGGTGGGGCGGGCTGCGCCAGATCGTGCCCTCGGGCAGGCCCTCGGGCCGCCGTTCATGCGGCAATACATCGACGAAAACCGCGCCTGCCGCGTGAAGCTCGGCGGCCTGGGCAATGGACAGGGCAGGCGCACCGGCCAGCGTGGCCGGCACCGGTGCACGATAGGGCGCGCTGCGATAGCCCTGAGGTTCATCGACCGCCAGGGCGGGCGCTGATGTCAGAAGCATCAGCGCGAGTGCGGCCATACCGGGGTGCAACCTGTGCATCCTTTGCCCCTCGCCCATCGGGCCGTCCTCACTCCTGCCGGCTCCGGCCTGCGTCACGGCGCCGGTTTCAGTGCCGTGCCATAATCATCCACCAGCGGAACGCCAGCTTCCCGCAGGATGTCATCGATGGCCTCCTGGTTGCGTCGGATCAGGCTGTTGAGCTGGTTCTTCCATACCGTCTCGCCCGCGCGCACGCCCATGGTGATCCGGTAAAACAGCCGTGGCGCGCCCTCTTCCTTCAGCAACGGGGTCACGATCAGGCCGCGTTCCTGCGCCATCGGCCCGCCGATCGGCCCCCAGAGCAGGGCGAGATCGATCTCGCCCGCCTCGAGATCGTCCAGCATCTCGCCGGCCGGGTTTTCCACGCGCCGGTCCACCATCAGGTCATAGCCCTTCGCGCGCCCGATCAGACCGTGCCGCGCAAGATGACTGGCGGGGGGGCTGCCCGCGATCACGCCGATCCGGTGGCCCTGCAGCGCCGGATCCGACAGGTGGTCCACGCTTGCCAGCGGGCTGTCGGACCGTGCCACGATCACATGCGTCGAGGTATAGTAATGGTTGGTGTTCAGCACCAGTTCATGCCCCTGGGCATAGCCGATCACCACATCGCAGCGCCCCGGCTGCAGGGTGTTGCGCACAAAGCCGGTCACCATCGGAAACCAGGTGTATTCGAGTGGCAGGTCAAGCACCCCGGCCAGGTATTCCGCGATCCGGTTCTCGAACCCGCTGCCATCCCGATGCGACACCGGGCTGTTTGCAGGGTCGGCGCAAACGCGGAAGGCCGATTGCGACACGAGGTCGGCAACCTGCGCCTGGCCTGCCCCGGCGCCAACCAGCAGCAGGGCCGAGGCGGTGGCGCAGGCGCGGATCAGCTCATGCATTGGGCTTCGACCTCGGCATAGGCCTCGGGCTTGTCAGCCCGCCGTTCGGGGCGGCCGCGATCCAGTTCGCCGGCGCCGCGGGCGCGCAGATAGGTCCAGATATCCTCGATATAGCACATGACGTTCTGGTTGGTGCCGAAGGCCGGCATGACGGAATTGTCCGAGGCCCCCACGCGCGAACGGCCGCTGGCCACGACCTCGAGGAAATCGTAATAGTCCATCCGCATCGCCGAGGTTTTCAACGCCGGTGCATAGGATGAACCTTCCCCGTCCGGGCCGTGGCAGACATGGCATTCGGCGTGATAGCGGCGAAAGCCGGAAAAGGTAGGCCAGTCCACTGTCCCGTCTTCGGCGATGGCAAAGGTGGGGATGTCGTCGGCATTGAAGGCGCGTACGCCATCATCATAGGCAACTGCCACATCGGCGGCGTGGGCAGCACCGCCAACCGCAAGCGACAGCATCGCGAACGCCAGAACGGGCGCGGTAACTTTCATCTCGATCTCCTCCCAAAGATAACGCCGCCCTCAGGATAGGACCGGGGGCGGCGTCTGTCACTCGAAGCGGTCTCAGACTTTAGTCTGGCGGCGGCAGGTTTCCCCGGCCGCAGCCAGAGATCGGCCCTAGTTCGGCAGGGCAAAGACCGTCAGCTGCCCGCCAAGGGCGGTGTAGTCGGACAGCGCCGCATAGCCGCCGACCGCGCCAAGCCCGTCGTTGGGATTTGTGAGGCCCGCCGCAAGGCCGATGCCTGCCCAGCCACCGATGCCCGAAAGCACGCCGATATACTGGCGCCCGTCATGTTCGTAGGTCATGACGTTGCCGATGATGCCCGAGGGCGTCTTGAAGCGGTACAGCTCCTCCCCGGTTTCGGCATCGACCGCCTTGAGGAAACCCTCGAGCGTGCCATAGAACACCACGTCGCCCGCCGTTGCCAGCGCACCCGACCAGACCGAGAACTGTTCGGGAAGCGACCACTTGATCTCGCCCTCGACAGCGTCCCAGGCGATGAAGTTGCCCATGCCGCCGTGGCTGTCGGGCGCGGGATACATCGACAGGGTCGCGCCAACATAGGGCTGGCCTGCGGTGTAGCTGACGCGGAAGGGCTCGTAATCCATGCAGACGTGGTTCGTCGGCACGTAGAACAGTCCGGTATTCGGCGAATAGGCGGCCGGCTGCTGGTCCTTGGTGCCAAGGGCTGCGGGGCAGATGCCGGTGGTGTTGACATCCTCACCCTGCTGGGCGGTCGAATACTCGGCCACGACCTGGGGGCGACCATACTGGTCGGACTCCGGGTCCATCTCGACATGCGTCGCCCAGTTCACCGCCGGGTCGTATTTCTCGGCCAGCAGCAATTCGCCGGTTTCGCGGTCCATCGTATAGGCAAAGCCGTTCCGGTCGAAGTTGACCAGCAGCTTGCGCATTTCGCCGTTGAACTCCTTGTCGACAAGGATGTTCTCGTTCACGCCGTCATAGTCCCATTCGTCATGCGGGGTTTTCTGATAGACCCATTTCGCCACGCCCGTATCGGCATCGCGCGCCATGATGGTCATCGACCATTTGTTGTCGCCCGGCCGTTGCGAGGGATTCCAGGTCGAGGGGTTGCCGGTGCCGTAATAGACAAGGTTCAGTTCCGGATCATAGCTGAACCAGCCCCAGGTGGTGCCGCCGCCGATCTGCCACTGATCCCCCTCCCAGCTGTCGAGCGACGAATTGGCGCCGACCGGCTTGCCCAGGGACATGGTGTTTTCCGGGTCGAACAGCATCTCGTCGTCCGGTCCGGTCGAATAGGCGCGCCAGACCAGGTCGCCGCTGGCAATGTCATAGGCGGTGACATGGCCGCGCACCCCGTATTCTCCGCCGGAAATGCCGACGATCACCTTGTCGTTCACCGGCAGCACGGTGGCGGTGTTGGTTTCCCCCTTGGCGGGATCGCCATTCACCACCGACCATTTCACCTCGCCGGTCTTGGCATCAAGCGCCACCAGCGTTGTATCGGCCTGATGCAGGAAGATGGTGTCATCGGCATAGGCAACGCCGCGATAGACGGTGTCACAGCACATGACGCCGATCACCTCGGGGTCCTGCTGCGGCTCGTAGCGCCAGATGATGCGGCCATTGTCGTTGAGATCAAGCGCATAGACCGTGTTCGGGAAGGGGGTATGGACATACATCACCCCGTCAACCACCAGGGGCGAGCCTTCGTGCCCGCGCAGCACGCCGGTCGAGAACGTCCAGGCGACCTGCAGGTTCGAGACGTTGTCGCGATTGATCTGGTCAAGCTCGGAGAACCGGGTATTGGCGTAATCCCCGGTCTGGATCGCCCATTGCGTCGAATCCCCGATGCCCTCCATGACGGATTCGTTGGCAAAGAGCGGTGCGGCACTCAGCATGAGGCTCGCGGTCAGGCTCATGGACAGTAATCTCATAGGCTCCTCCTCCCGGTTCAGAAACGAGAAGGCCGCAAGAGGCCCAGGACATGCTTCGGGCCAGGTGGCGTGGCTCTTAAGACCTTCTTATTAGCGAGCTTAGGCAGCGGCGTTTTGTCACGTCAACGATGATGGCCGGGGTCTAAGCCCAAAGTATGAGCGTTTTGAAAACCCGTCCGCGCGGCTCAGGGGGCGGGCGAGACGCTGGCAAGATAGGCTATCAGGTCGGCGCGCTCGCCCTCGTTGCGGATGCCGGCGAAGGTCATCTTCGTGCCCGGAACGCTGGCGCGTGGATTGGTGATGAAGGCGTCCAGCGCCTCGGCATCCCAGACAAGGCCGGCGGCGCCGGCCTCGATCATGGCGGGCGAGAAACCAAAGCCCTCGTGGGCGCCCGCCTGCCTGCCCAGGACCCCGTGCAGGTTGGGGCCGGCGCGGTTGCTGCCGCCCTCCTCCACCTGATGACAGGCCTGACATTTGCGGAAGGCGCGCTCTCCCTTGGCGGGATCTCCCTCGGCCAGTGCCGCGGGGGCGATGCTGAGCGCAAGAAGAAACGGTATGCTGCGAATGATCATGGGATATGTCCTTGGATTGCGCGCGCGCAGGCCCGCGCGGCGCTGGCCGTCCCGCCGCCCCCCGCGGGGGCAGCGGTTCGACGCGGCATGTCAGTATATGACGACCGAGCGGATGCTCTGGCCCTGTTTCATCAGGTCGAAGCCCTTGTTGATGTCGTCAAGCGGCATGGTGTGGGTGATCATCGGG